>JBEKIM010000556.1:0-3984 GCA_050011755.1 Bryobacteraceae bacterium
AGCGGCGCTCCGGGCTATACCAGTAGGGCGTCTTCACCGCCGCCTCGCTTCGCGGATAGCGGCTATGCAGCAGACGGAAAGCGCGCTTCATCCAGCGCTCGGTCTGGCCGTCCCCGCCGCAGGCGTAATGGCCGGCACGCACCGCCAGGCGCAGAGCCTCGGGCGCGCGCGAATCGTCCGGATGAGCCTCCACCCACTCGACCGCTTGCCGCGCCATTAAACTCGCTGCCGCCGGCGCCGCTGCCAGCCGTTCCGCTTCGCGGCGCGCCTCGGCGCGCTCCACCGCGGAAAGAAATGAGGCATCGACCGAACCGCCCTGGTAAAGCAACATCAGGGGCGCATTCAAGACCTCCGTCGCTGAAGATCCCGACCGGTCGTTCGGTGTTGCCCCCACCGGACACCACCAATTGTCGCGGAAGCCGTCGATCTTCGTGATAGGTGTTGCGCGGCCAAGGCCGGCCTCAATCGAAGGCCGCATTCCCGGATTGTTCAGCATCAGCCACGCCGCCGCGAACGCCCGCGACGGATCGTCCGGCGCCGCCTGGTAACGGTCGAGGTACGGTTTCAAATACGGCGCGAGCGATGCCAACACCGGCGCAATCGCGATTCCGGCAGCGTTGTCGCCCAACAGGACTGCCCGCACCCATACGGCGCGTGCCACCTCAAATTGCAGGTTCGGCGGCAGGCTGGGGCTCCGGGCGGCCAGCGCCAGCAGCGCCAGCGGCGCCTGGCGATCCAAAATGGCCGAGGCATCGCCATCGAAATCCACCGCGCGCACGGTCGCCGCCTCTTCCCCACCGCCTTCCACCCATGTGGCTGCCATGGTGCGGGGCGCGTATCGCAGAAACTCGTCCCAATCGCGAGCCACGCGCAGTCGTTCGGCCAGGAACAGGTTGCGAGGGGAAACAGGCATTTTGCGGTGCAGCAGCGCATCCAGCCGGGGCCGCGCCTCGTCCGCCGGCATCAGCCGCAGCCGGTGAAATTCGACCGTCGGGAAAGCGGGCGAAGTCTCCGCAATTTTGGCGGCGGCAGCCATCAACTCCGCATCCGGCTCTGCAGCGTAAGTCATCGCCGCTACCAGCCACGGCAGCGAGCGCTTTTGCCGCCACTTCACCAGCGCGCGGTCGGCAGGACCGTTCTGCATGGCGGCGATCCATTCCGTGATGTCGTCGGGTGGGTCCGTTCCCGTATCGACCGACCGGTCGAGTATCAACCGGAAGTCGTACATATCCCTCGCGGCGCCTGTCTTTTCCGTCGACACCGCGAGCGCCAGTTCGTGCAGAGCGCCCGCCGGGTCGGTTCGGACACGGAGGTAGCGCGACAGGCCCCGCGCGCTGGCGTGCCACGCCGCGGCGTCCGGATCGGCCAGTGCCTTCCGCAACTGCTCCTGCGCGGCCGGAGCGGCCGACGGGTCTACTACTGTCGCTTTCCGGATCAGTGCACGCGCGGCAAGATAGGGCGCGATGCCGTGCCACGGCGAACTCCGATCGGCCGCAATCCTCAGGAAATCCGCCGTGGCCGCATCGAACTGGCCGGCATAAAACTCCGCCGACGCGATCTGGTAGGCCCGGTCCGCTTGCATCCAGGCCGCGGCGCTGGCCGGCAGCGGCGCGGGAATTGAAGGTCCCGCCGGCTTCTGCGCCTGCTGCCACGGCTGCGGCACCGAACAATTCCCGAATACCTGGTCCTGTGCGGCCACCCAGACCCTGAGATCCTCGTGCGAATGGCCCGCCAGGGAGCGGTCGATCATGGTCGCCGAGGCGTTCGAGAAAGCGTCGTCACCGCAGTTCAGAATATAGGAATGGTCGGGCAGGATCTTGAAGCGGTCGATTTCATCGAGCTGCGGCGCGCCCATTTGCACGCGCACCTGCAGCCACCCTTGAACGGCCAACGACGCCCGGCCCATCCACATGTCGGTGCTCGTGTCGGGCTTCGCCAGAAGCTCCTGTTGATCCTGTTTGCCGAGACCTAGGCCTGTGAAATACCGGTAAGCGGTCATCAGGTAAATACGGCGATAGCGCGGCTGCAGGATGTCGAGGCGGCCGCTGAAGAATCGCGCCTCGTCGAGCGGCTGCAGCTTGCTCGTGAACACCGCCTCCGGTAGGAACGGGCCGCAACTCGAAAGATCTTCCGGCCCCACCAAGACTCCGGCCAGAATCAACAGGATTAGAATTCGCTTTGCCATTTACCGACCTTTCTCAACACCGCTTGCAGGTGGTCTGGCGACCACCCCCGCGGATCGAATGCATAGACACGCCGTCCCCCGGGAATGCGGGAGGGCAATTCGTCCGTCGCGATTCCCACGCTGGAGCCACATAGCTCACCGCGAAAATCACTGCCGGCGGAATAGTGGTCGGGGCCCATGCGGAACAACATGGGTACCGCTTCGGCGACGGGCAGGCCTGAGATCCAGCCGTCCGCCTCGCACCAGGACGCCAGCGCCGTCATCGATAGCGGCATCCGGCCCGGCAGCCGCCGCCGCAAGTCCGCGAGCAAGGCCCGGTAGAAGATCCGCTCGGAGGCCACCGCGTCGAAGTCTACCTGCAACGCGCGCACCCCGGGTTGCGCCGCGGCATCGGCGATCGCGCGGGCGGTCTGCGCCACGTCGGCCCCCTCCGCATGACCTCCGCTTTCCACCCTGACCACGGCCATCAGCACCGTATCCGGCGGCGCCAGAAGCGGCTGCATACGTGGGCGCACAACCACGCCGTCTGCCCGCGGACACACCGTGCGCGCCAGAAACGCGACGCCCACCGAACGCGTGTCCAGCCACCGCAAATCCTGCGGACGCTCCCAAACCCATACAAAGACGCGCGGAAGGCCCGGCAAAGGATCCGGGCGCCGCGAGCAAGCCGCAAGCAGCAGCAGTAAGATCAGCGAGGCGGAGCCGCGAAATCGCATACCTCCCTCTCGTACTACACTTCTTCTTCCAAGTGGGGCATCCGGGACTTAAAAGTCCCGCCTGCACGCCTAGAGCGTGCGCCACTGGCTTTGTTATTTCACCCGCAAGGAACGGATAGCCGCCGCCGCCCCCCAACGCGTACGCTCGAATTATGGCGACAATAATGAGTAGCTTGGCAAAGGCTCCCAAAGACGAACAGGCTTACTGGGAAGCGAATTTCTGGGAAGCGCTGGAAACCCGCGATACCCATATGGACGGTGTCTTCCTATATGCCGTCCTCTCCACAGGCGTGTACTGCCGCCCCTCCTGTCCTTCCCGCCGCCCGCGCCGCGAGAACGTGATCTTTTTCCAGCGCCGCGATGCGGCCGAGCGCGCCGGCTTTCGCGCCTGTCTCCGCTGCACGCCCGACCGCGAACCCACCCGCGACGCCCAATCCGAAATGGTCGAGAAAATCTGCCGCTACCTGGAGCGGCACCTCGATGAATCGATTACGCTCGATGGACTCAGCCGCGAACTGAAACTGAGTCCCTTCCATCTGCAGCGAACCTTCAAAGCGGCCACCGGCATCACCCCGCGCGCCTATGCCGATTTCTGCCGGCTGGAGTCCTTCAAAGGGGGATTGCGCGAAGGCCGCACCGTCACCACCGCGCTTTACGATGCCGGTTACGGGTCCAGCAGCCGTCTCTACGAACGCGCGAATTCGCAGCTTGGCATGACCCCAACTGCTTACCAGCGCGGCGGCGCAGGTCTCGACATTCGCTACGATATCTTGGACACGCCTGCCGGCCTGCTGCTCGCCGCGGCCACCGCCAAGGGTGTGTGCGCCATCCAATTTGGCGCGTCCGCGAAGCAGCTTGCGGAGTCCGTGCGCGCCGAATTCCCCGCCGCCGTCTTGCGCCGCGATCCGGAGTTTTTGAGCCCGTGGGCGGCCCAGTTGCAAGCCCACCTCGGTGGGCGATTGCAGAACCTGGACGTGCCCCTCGACATCCAGGCCACCGCCTTCCAGCGGCGCGTGTGGGAGTATCTGCAAACCATCCCCTACGGCAGCACGCAATCCTATGGCGAGATCGCCAGGCGCATCC
>JBEKIM010000557.1:0-3980 GCA_050011755.1 Bryobacteraceae bacterium
GCAGCATGGGATGGCCATTGGCGTCGGATACGCCCACTCCAAGCGCGTAGCCCGTAGGCGTGCCATTGCGCAGGCGGACGGGTGTGATCATGGCATCGAACGAGCGCGCGTCGAGCAGCTTGCGCTCGATCAACGAGATATCCCAGCGGGCCAGATCCTGCGCGGTCATGGCCAGTTCGCCTGCGGCGAAGAGCCAGCCGCGGCCTTCGGGTGCAACCGGACGCGGCGCGGCCAGCCCGAAGCGGGTGTAGCCTGCCGCGTCGGCATGGGTAAGAGACTGCTTGTCGAGATCGATGACGGTGGCCATGCCGAGAGGGCGGAAAACGCGCGCTTCGAGAAAAGCCGCGAGGGGCTGGCCCGTGACGCGCTCCAGGATGCGGCCGGCCGCCACATAGTTCGTATTGCTGTACTGCCAGCGGGTGCCCGGGTCGAAATCCAGCGGCTTGCCGGCGAAGGTCTTCAGGATTTCCGCGGCGGTCACGGGCTTTTGCATGAACGGAGCCACATAGTCGAGCGGATAGTAATCCTGGTATCCGGACGTGTGCGTGAGGAGCTGCCGAATGGTGATTTCGTTGGCTCGGGTGAGGTCCGGGAGGAAGCGGCCCACCTTATCGTCGAGCGAAAGTTTGCCGTCCTGGGCCAGCATCAGGATGGCGGCCGCCATGAACTGCTTGCTCACCGAACCGATGCTGTAGCGCATTTCCGGAGCCGCGGCCACGGCGGGCTGCAAGCGGCCCTTTCCATAGGCTTTTACGTAGGCGATGCGGCCATCCGCGACCACGGCGATGGAAACACTGGGCGCGCCGCTCGCGGCCAGTTCCTGGTCTGCGATGGCGTCGATTTTGGCGGTGGTTGCGGGCGGCAACTGGGCGGCCGCCGGCAGAGCGAAGGCGAACAGGATGAAGGCACGCAAGGTGGATGACATGCATCCCAACTTAGCAGAACGATTGGGAGGGCAGCGGGACTTAAAAGTCCCGCCGGCACGCTGAAGCGTGCGCCACGGCTATTCGTAGCGCAGGGCTACCATGGGATCCACTTTACTGGCGCGGCGCGCCGGGAATACGGTGGCCGCCAGCGCCACAACCAGCAGCAAGCCTGCCACCGCGCAGAGCGTGACCGCGTCGGTGGGTTCGACTTCGAACAACAAGCTGCGCAGCACGCGCGTGGAGGCGACCGCAGCGAGTAACCCTACGGCGACGCCCAGTCCACCGACCCATAGCCCCTCACGGAGCACCAACTGCGAAACATCCGCGGATCGCGCGCCGAGCGCCATGCGAATGCCGATCTCTTGAGTGCGCTGGCTCACGGCATACGACACCACGCCATATACGCCGATGGTGGCCAACAGCACCGCGATACCCGCAAACACCAAGAGCAGCGCCATTTGAAATCTGGGCCGGGACACGGAATCGGAAAAGACATCGTCCATGGTTTTGACGTCCGACATGGCCTGATCGGGATCCACGCGGTGAATGGCCGCCTCGACTGCGCGGGCCATGCGGCGCGGATCGTTGCGCGTGCGCACCACCAGGTGGGCAAAATACATGGGGGCCTGCGTATTCGCCAGGAAGATGGTGGGATTGGGCGCGGACTTGAGCTCGGTTTGCCGGGCATCCGCGACGATGCCTACGATTTCAACCGGGTTCGGAACCGTCCAGCAGACATTCAGCTTCTGGCCGATTGGATTTCGTCCCGCGAGGAATCGGTCGGCAAATGCGCGGTTGACGACCAGCACGCTGGGCGTGCCAAAGCGATCCTGTGGGCTGAAATCGCGGCCGCTGAGCATGGGGGTGCGCATCGTTTGGAAGTAGCCCGGACTGACCACCAGAAAATCGGAGTTGGGCGATGAAGTATCCGGCTGCGGGCCGGGAGCGGGCGCAAAGCAGGAACCCGAAACGGATCCGGTGAGGGGCAAGAAATGAATGGAGCCGGCGGCGGCCACGCCGGGCACGCGGCGCACTTCATCGAGCACGCGCTCCATATATTGCGAGCGTTTTTGGTCGTCAAAGTACCTGGCGGGCGACGTGAACATCTGCATGGTCAGCAAGTGTTCGGCCTGGAAGCCGGGGTTGACCGAGGTCAGACGCGCGAAGCTGCGCAGCAGCAGACCGGCGCCTACCAGCAAGAGCAGCGCCAAGGCAATCTCGGCGACGACAAATGTGCGACGGAAGACGCGGCCGGCTCCGACGCCGGTACGCTGCGAGCCTTGCCGCAGCGCGTTTTGAAGCTGGGGGCGCGAGATCTGGATGGCAGGCACCAGTCCAAACAAAATGGCTGTCGCGAGCGAAATGCCAAGGGCAAAGAGAAAGACGCCGGAATCGAGGCGAACGGATTCCATGCGAGGCAGCGCCACGCTGGTGGGGATGAGCGCGCGCAGGCCTTGTAAGCCGGCGTAGCCCACCGCCAGGCCGCCGGCGCAACCGGCCAGCGCCAGGAGCAGGCTCTCGGAGAGCAGTTGTTGCAAGATGCGCCGCCGCCCCGCGCCCAACGCCGCGCGCAAGGCGATCTCGCGCGACCTGCCGGTGGCGCGCATCAGCAGCAAGTTCGCCACGTTGGCGCAGGCGATCAGCAGCACCAGACCCACTGCAGCGAGCAGGATCAACAGAGGCAGCCGGATGTTCTCCGTCAAATCTTCCAGGAAAGGAACTACGGCGGCGCTCCAGCCCTTATCCATGCCGGGGCGCTCATGCGCTAACTGCAACGCGACCGAGGCGATGTCCTGCTGGGCTTGCGCCAGGGTGATGCCCGGCTTGAGACGCGCGATCGTGGTAAGCCATCGGCCGCCCTTGCGGGCCTCCTCGCGATCGAGAGCCATGGGGACAAAAAGGTCCGCATGCGAACCGGGAAAGCGAAAATCGGGCGCCAGAATACCGACCACGGTTGAGGGATCGCCGTTCAGCACGATCTTGCGGCCGAGAATGTTCCGGTCGCCGCCGTAGTGGCTTTGCCAGAAGGCATAGCTGAAGACGACGCTGCGATCACGGCCGGGGATGGCTTCATCCGGAATGAACGCGCGGCCCATCAACGGGGAAACCCGCAGGATGGAAAAGAACTCGGGAGAGACACGCAGCCCTTGCACCGCCAGAGGTTCGCCGCCACCGGTGATATTCGAAGTCCAATTGTGGATGCAGGCGATCTGCTCAAAGCTGCGGGTACGTTCGCGCCAGGTGAGGAAGTTGAAGGGATCGACCACGTTGCGGTCGTTGCCCGTGGGGCTGGACTCCCAGATGCGCACCAGGCGGCCGGGTTCGGGAAAGGGAAGCGGGCGCAGCAAGACGGCATTGACGACGCTGAAAATGGCCGTATTCGCCCCGATTCCCAGGGCCAGCGTAAGCACCGCGACGAGGGTGAAGCCGGGGCTGCGGCGCAGCAGGCGCGCGCCGTATCGCAGATCCTGGCTGAGTTGTTCGACCGTCTTCCAGTTGGACATTTCGTGTATAGCCTCCTTGACCACCGTGACGTTGCCGAAGGAACGCCGGGCCGCGTGCGGATCGCCGCGCTCTTCGGCTTCGAGGGCCAGGTGGGCGCGCAACTCCCGCTCGAGGTCGTCGTCGCGGTTTGGGCGGTTCCAGGGCATCGATGGTAGATATTCTACCATCGTAGACGGCAGCGGGACTTAAAAGTCCCGCCGGGTCGCTGAAGCGTGCGCCACGGGCTTTTCCACCGGCTATTGGATGGTGTAGATGGCGCTGGCCACACTGCTGTTCAGATAGCCAGGGGCTATGGCCACCGCCTTCAGCGTGCTGGTGGCGGAAATCGTGATGGCCTGCTTATAAAGCGTGGAGGCTTTGGTGGGCGTGGAGCCATCCGTGGTGTAGTAAATGGCAGCCTGGGGTGTCGAGTCCGTGATGGTCACCGGTTGCGGACCGGTGTAGGTTCCCGCAGGCAGACTGAACAACGGCAGGGCCGCCACATTGCCCGGGGACGAGACATGGTCCCAAGCCAGAATCTCCTGGATGGCCGCCAGGCCTCCGGTGCCG
>JBEKIM010000558.1:0-3973 GCA_050011755.1 Bryobacteraceae bacterium
AAGAGCGCCTTCATGCGCCGCGAGGGCGCTCGAAGCGATGACGGCGCGGCGTTGGGGTGACCGGGTGGGCGCCATATCGCCGCTTTACGAGATGCCGCAAAGAGCCGACCGGTGCGTTACGCGGTGCGACGAAACTTGCTCAGACGCCAAGTCCAGGTCACGCTCCAGCGCTACCGCGATTGAGGATAGCTCGCCGATCAGGGAAACGTTTACGTTTTGCCGTTTAGCCGTCTCAAAGTCATCGTGTGCGCGGAGTTCCTGAACCGATACCGCATAGTAGATGTCCCACAGACGGACGCAATCGGGGCGACAAGTGGGAATGTCTTGGCATGATCGTGCGTGAAGGATTCATGTTGACCGGCTTGGGACTGGCGGTTGGACTCGTAGGCTCGTTGGCGCTGACGCGTCTACTGCATAGCCTGGTTTTCGGCGTGAGCACGTTGGATGCGTTCTCGTTCACCGCAGAAGTGGCCGTGCTGGCGACTGCATCGCTCGCGGCAACATTGCTGCCCGCGCGCCGCGCCGCTCGCCTCGAGCCTTTGGTTGCCTTACACGAAGACTGACCTTGGCTAGTTTGAACATTTCCTTTTGTAGCCGGGCCAAACTTAACATTTCGTCCAACAGTTTCACAAATCGTGCGGCACACTTGGCCCATGTTCCGCCCTGACGCACGTTCCGCCTCTCCATTACCTGCTGAATTCCTGCTCAGGTGGCGGGGACAAGGCAAGCCGAAAGGTGAGCGCTCAGGCGGCTAAAGCGGTGTCGAGAGTTTCGCGAAAGGCATCGTGCCCCCCAGCAGCGAGCAGCCAGCCAAACTATGCACCGAGGTCAGCGCCACTGCAACAGCAGATGCACCTGCTCGCCCAGAGAAAACGCGACCTTGTCTTGCGCAACCGAGATGCGGAACCAGCCTGGCTGCAGCCCTCCCGGCGTGAGCCGGCCGTGGAAATGTTGCACTTCGGTCACCGCGCCTACAGGCCGCTTCGTCACGGGGTCCACCGCACGCGTGAAGATGCACTCGAAGCCGTCATCTGCCTGCGTGAAAAAGATGCGTCCTCCAGCGGGGGACCAGCGCGGATAATCGCCTTGCCCCAGATCCACCCATTCCGTAACCGGAACACTCTGCAGTCCCCGAAACGGCGCGGCCCACATGTGCGCCGGGTGCCCACCTTCCTCGGTAGTGAACAAGGTCCAGCGCCCATCCTTCGAGAAATTGGCCAGGTACAGGTTGGCGTTGGGATGTGCATAGATCGCCGTATGCTCAGCGGTTCGGGTATCCCAGACCATGATCGTGCGATGGACCGCTGTGCTGGCCGCCAGCACCCATTGGCCGCCGGGTGAAAGATCCCAAGGCACTCCCTCTGGGAGGATCTGGCCCCAGGATTCCCGGGTCTTAAGGTTCAGAACCTTCCAAATCTCGGGATCCCTGCCGGGAATCCGTTCGCTCACCTCAAGAACAAAGAGACCGTCGGCACTCAGCACGAGTGTTTCCGGCAACGGTGTACGCGACCCGGTCCGGTAATCTTGCAGCACGCCCGCCCGGGCGTGGGCGGACAATAGAACCGACGCGCCATTGGGAGTGAATTGGGCACGACGGTCGCCGAATTCCGCTTCGGTCAGAGGTGCGCGCGGTCCTTGCGCCATTCCGCTCTCTGCGTCAATGGGCAGGACCCAGTTACTCGCCTGGTTATTCACTGCATCGGCCAAGATGACGCCATCCGCGGATGCGGCGCAACCGGAGATCTCCGATCCGGGCGGGACTGTGGCGGTTGAGTAGCGGACGGCGCCGCGCTCTGGCTTGAGCCGGAACTCGCCCAACAGCGGTATGTATTCTTTGTTGCTCGCATAAAGGAACCAATCGCCCGTCACCGCACAGGCGCGCGTGCTGAGGTGCGCGTCGTCCCTGAACTCGGGCATAGGGGCAGCCGCGCTCCCATCCACCGGAGCCCTCCACAACCGAAGGGAGGTCCATTCGTCGGCTGCCAGGAAAAGTACGCTCCGGCTATCGCCGCTCCACGCGACTCCCTGTACCGACGATGCATTCGTACCCAGCCGCACCGGCGCGCCTCCCTGTGCCGGCACGCGGTACAGCACGCGGGTGTTGGAGGCCGGGATGTCCCCTCCAATCTCGCTGGTGTTCAGATAAGCGATCCACTTTCCATCCGGCGAAAAGCGCGGGACGCGGCCGCCCTCCACTAGCAGCCGCGCAACGCCTCCAGCCGCCGGCTGCAGCGGCTGCAAATAGATGCCCACGGGTGAACGTGTGGAATGAAATGCCAGCCATCGGCCCTCGGGCGAAAGCGAAGGCTCGTCGTTGACCGCCCCATCGGCGGTCACGCGCCTGGCCGCGCCGTTGGGCATTGGCTTGAGCCAAATATCCGGATGCGCGCCCTCCTCCCCAGCGGATGGGAAGGCCGCGAAAGCCAGCCATTTGCCGTCAGGGGAAAGGGCCGGTTGCATGGCGTTCGGGACGCCTGCGTCGAAAGGTATAAGCCGGTGAGCGGTGTCCAGAGCGCGTACGGCACGCCAACCCAAGACCCCGGCGGCGAAAATAACCACACCCGCCGCCAGCGCGGTCCGGGGAGGACCTGGCGCGCCAAAATTTCACTTGGCCACCGTCAGGCTGGCAGATCCCGAGGCCGCCTTGTAATCCCCCGCCGCGCTAATGCTCGCCTTCAGATAGTTGACGTAGCTGCCCGTCGCGAGTGTCCCGCCAGGCTCGTAGCTGACCGTGCACTTCAGCGTATCCCCGCTGGAACTGCACGCTTGCCCGCCGAACGATCCACTCGCCGCGCTAAACGTCACCGCGCCAGTAGGAGCCTGATCCCCCGAACCCGCGCCGGTAAAGGTCACCGTAAGTGTCACTGGCGTCGTCGAACCCTTGGCAACCACAACAAGGTTCGGCGTCAACCTGACGGCAGGCATATCCGTCGTGATCGTGAAGTTATTGGTCTGTGTGCTGCTCGCCGCACTGTAGGTGCTGTCACCGGCATAGCTGGCCGTGATTGTGTAGACGCCAGCCGCGTCTTTCGCCACCGGAACGAACAGCGTCCCGCATACGATCGGGCTGCTCTTTCCCAAACAAACTACCGGTTCGAAAGTTCCGGGAGCGTTTGAACTAAAGCTCAGCAGCGCTCCTTTGCCGGCCGTCGGCGCCGGACCGGATCCGCTCCAGCTAATCGTTGCAGTGATGGCTGCGCCTACCGGCGCGCCGTAAGGTTCCGCATTCGGGAAGACAGTGGCCATAGTCACTATCGGCGTGATCTTACTCTGCGTGATGCTGAAGTTATTAACCTGCGTACTGCTTGCTGGATTATAGTTCGCGTTGCCTGCATAGTTCGCCGAAATGGTATAAGCATTCGCCGTGTCCGTCGTCATCGGAGTGAAGCTTTGCATGCAGGTGATTGTTAAGCCCGTGGTCGCACAGCTTGGGCTGCCCGCGAATGAGCCGGCCGCGCTCGATTTAAACGAGAGGCCGCCGGTGGGCGCCGCGCCCGTTCCCGTCCAAGTCAGCGTAGCGGTAATCGTGGCCGGAGCGCCGCTTCCATAGACCTCACTGGACGGATTGACGCTGGTCACAGTCACCACGGGCGTCTGCAGATTGACTGCCTCGCCCAACGATCCGCTATTGCCAATGTGGCCACCATCCCCCCCGTAGCTAGCCGAAACCGTATTCGAACCGCCGGGCAAGATCGCAGTCGTGCAGGTAGCTGTGCCCGCTGTAAGCGAAGTCGAGCCGCAACCGGTGTTGGCGCTCCAGATGACACTGCCGGTGACCGTCTGCGGATTCACACCGGCGCGGCGATTCGCAACCTGTCCGAACTGGCCGCTGATCGTCGCAGTGAAAGTCAACGCCGCGCCGTAGGTGGAAGGATTCACGCCGCCGGTGAGTGCCACCGCAACCGACGAACCCGCTAGATTGACGATCTGCGAGGTAATGCCTTCGACGGAGCTGTGTCCGATGTCGCCGGAA
>JBEKIM010000559.1:0-3938 GCA_050011755.1 Bryobacteraceae bacterium
GAGCTTAACACACGCACTTCAAAATGGATGCCTTTGGGCGTGTGCTTCTCGACGAACGCGCGAAAGGCGGCCAGCACCTTCTCGGGATCCTGTTTGGGCACCAGGCGGAAGCTGACCTTGGCGGTGGCCTTCGCCGGGATCACGGTTTTGGCGCCGGCGGCGGTGAATCCGCCCGCGATGCCGTGTACTTCAAATGTGGGGCGAGCCCAAACGCGTTCCAGCACGGACGGTTTCTTCTCGCCGGTGAGCTCGCTCGAACCCACTTCCTTCAGCCGGAATTCCTCTTCACTGAAGGGCAGGCGCTTCCAACTGCGCTTTTCGGCGGGAGCGGGCGGCTGCACGTCGTCGTAGATGCCGGGCACCTGGATCACGCCGTTGGCGTTCTTCACTTTAGAAAGCAGTTCGACCAGCCCGAAGATGGGATTGGGGGCCGCGCCGCCGTACAGGCCGGAGTGCAGATCGCGGGCGGGGCCGGTAGATTCCACTTCCAGGTAGACCAATCCGCGCAGGCCGATGCACAGCGTGGGAATGCCGTCGGCGAACAGCTCGGTATCGGAAACCAGCGCGACATCCGCCTTCAGCTTTTCGGGGTTTTCGGCCACATACTTGGCGATGGATTCACCGCCCACCTCCTCTTCGCCTTCCACCAGGAACTTCACGTTGATGGGCAGCGTGCCATCCGCGGAGCGCAGCGCTTCGATGGCCTTCACGTGCATATACATCTGGCCTTTATCGTCGGCCGTGCCGCGGCCGTAGATGTTGCCATCGCGAACTTCCGGCTCGAAGGGCGGGCTTTTCCATTCTTCCAGGGGATCGGCGGGCTGCACATCGTAGTGGCCGTAGCAGAGTACGGTGGGCTTTCCGGGTGCGTGCATCCAATCCGCGTAGACCAGCGGATGATTGGCGGTCTGAATGACTTCGACATTCTCCATGCCCACGTGGGAAAGGCTATCGGCGACGAATTGCGCGGCGCGATCGATATCGGCGCGATGCTCAGGCAGGGTGCTGATACTGGGGATGCGCAGGAATTCTTTGAGCTCTTCAAGAAGACGGTCGCGGTTCTGTTCAACAAATGCATCTGTAGTTTTGGACATTAGTTTTTCCGGTATGAATCCCCATTATCCCTCATTCGTAAGGAGCCATCTTCGGAGTAGTCGAGAAAGTACTTGCCACCCGGAGCGCCGGAATCGCGGCTGTACAGATCCAGGAGCTCGCGCTCGGGCCGCATGACGAAGCACGCCAGGGCGCGATCGTGCCGCCAGAGTCTCAGGTAGTCGCATGGGCCGGCCGTCAGCAGCCAGGGAGTGCTGGCGCCGCTCGAGACGTACACGTGGGCGCCGGCGCCGATGCCGGACAATTGAGCGGCGGCGTCCCGCGCGGTGCGGGCGCAGGTTGAACGAACGCCGTGGTAGAAGCCGATCCTGAAACGAAAGTAAGGGCTGGTGCGGATGGCATAAGCGGCTGCGAGCAAGGCCACAGCCAAGCCGACCGAGACGACCCATCGCCGCGGCTCGGCGATCGGTAGCGCGGCTGGAAGGCTATCCAGAAACAGGCAAATTGCCAGGATCAGGAATATTTGCGGACCATAAACATAAAGCGGCTGGCGGATATTGCGGAGCATAGCCACGGGCAACAGCGTCAGGATGTAGGCCGCAAACCCGAACAGGATCCACCGCCGCCCGCGCAGCGCCGCGCTGTACACGACGACAAGAGCCAGCGCCAGCAGCAGGACCGTGGTGAGGGTTCCGCGGTCTTCCAGCGTAAATATCAGCGGCGTGTAGTAGACGAAGGATTTCCATACGGTGCCGAGGCTGGTATCCAGATAGTAGGGATGTTGCGGAGAGATGGAGGCCCGCATGCCCGGCACAAACGACAGATACTTGATTCCGATCATGGCCAGAATCGCATAGTGCAGCCACAGACGCCGGGCAAGCATGATGGCTTTGCGCCGCCAGGGCGCGTTCGCTTCGCGGCCGAGCAGCAGGATCGTCAGAAGCAGCGGAACGACGATGGCAAATTCCTTGCTTCGCAGGGCCAGCAGGAACAGGAGCGCGCTGGCATACCAATACGGCCAGGATTTAGCGAGCCCGGCCAGAATACTGCCCAACAGAAAGAACGTGCAGAGAACATCGAAAGACGCCCCGATATAGGTCGCCGTCATCGCGGTGGTCGAGAGGCTGCCGAAAAATCCGGTGCCCGCCAGGCTGAGCGCCAACCCGACGCCGAGGCGGCGCATGAGCAGGAAAACGAGCGCGCAGTTTGCGAAGTGGAAACAGAGGAAGCAGGAGACCTGGCGCGTATAGTCGAAACCGAAGCGCTCGTAGAGCAGGCGCTCCAGCACGTCGCCGACGGGCCGGTCGTTATATACCTGCAAGGGTAGGATGTGCAGGATGGCGCGATAAGGCGTGGCGACCAGCCAGGGTAGATTGCCGATTTCGTCGTTGAAGAGGAGAAATCCAGGCCGCGGAGCCCAGCTCACGCCTTTCCAGCAGAGCAGCAGGGCGCAGAGGGCGAGGGCCGCGTAGGCAATCCCCCGCAGGCGGGCGGCATTCACGCGTTCTTTTCCGGCTTCATCACCGCGACGTAGCTCAGATTGCGGTAAAGCTGATTGTGGTCGAGACCGAAGCCGATGACGAAGCGGTCGGGGATCTCGAAGCAACGGAACTCCACGGGAATCTGGACGAGCCGGCGGGAATTGCGGTCGAGAAAGGTGCAGACGGCCAGCGAGTTGGGTCCGCGGCTGGAGAGCGTCTGCAGAAGATAGCGTAGCGTGAGACCGGTATCCACGATGTCTTCGACCAGGAGCACATCTTCGTTTTCGATGCCATCGTCCAGGTCTTTGGCGATGCGCACAATGCCCGGGGCGCTGGACTTGTTGGAGAAAGTGGAGATCGCCAGGAAGTCGATTTTCACGGGGATCTGGATCTGGCGGGCCAGCGCGGTCAGGAAAAAGATGGAGCCTTTCAGCACGCCCACCAGCTTGAGCGGCCTGCCGCGATAGCGCGCGGTGATTTCGGCGGCTACCTCCTGGATGCGCTGGGCGATTTGTTCTTCGGTAAACAGAATCCTTTCGATGTTGGGCGGATCCTTGCCGGCGGTATCGCGGCTGGCGGTATCGCGGGTCATACTTGTGCGGGCCGCTCCGCGAGGCCGTACTTGAAGATCAGGTTTTCAAAATCCTTCTGATAGAAGACCTGCACGTTGAGGTGCGGGTAGAGCTCGCGCAGCAAGCGGATTTTGCGGTTCTTGCGGGTGACGAGGGACTGTTTCATGGTGGTGAGTTCCACGTACAGGTCGAACTCCGGCAGGTAGAAATCGGGCGTGAACGATTCGGAGATGCGGCCCTCCGCGTCCCACTGTACCGGAAAATTGCGCGGCTCGTACTCCCAGGCGATGCGATAGAAATCCAGCAGATTGGCGAAGACCCGTTCGCTGGGGTGCGCGAAGGTCTTGTCCGGCAGACGAACGGCGCCGGGCGGCACGATGCCATGCCGCGCTAGGCGGAGGCGGATCTGAAACTGGATCTGTGCTTCGGCGGCGGCGGAGAGAAATCCGCGCTCTTTCAGGCCCAGGGCGCGCACAGAGGCCTGAATCATCTCCACCATCTGCTCGGAGTCCATGGATTCGGCGTTGAGGGTCAGGTCGAACCAGTGCGGGAGGGCCGTCGCGCGGCCGGAAGTGCTCTTGTATCGGGCGCGCTCGGCGGCATCCAATTCGCGGAGCAATGGCCGGACGGCGGGGCGCTCCAGCCGCCGGTCGAGCATAAGATTGCCGATGCGGACCGAATCGGGCGCGACGACGTGTACGCGGAGGGTGCCGGGGAACTGGCGGGAAAGCATCTCGGCGCCCGCGGCGCAGTAGACCATGTGATGTTCGGTGGCCAGCTTAGCGAGAATAGATGCGACCAGATCGGGACGGGCCTTTTGGGGCACTCCGGC
>JBEKIM010000560.1:0-6600 GCA_050011755.1 Bryobacteraceae bacterium
CGCATCCCTCCATCCACGCGCCGCGCAAGGATTCGCGAGCGGGATCCAGAATGCTCGCGCAAGGTAGGCGGTTCAGGTCACCCCGCAACGCTTGGACAGCCTGCAAGATCCGTACGCGCTGCCTTTCGGTGACGGGTGGCTGACGGTCGCGCGCGCCGCACGCCGCAAACCAGGCAAATCCAGCAGCGGATCCAAGTACAGCGCCAACGCGGGCAGCGCTACGCCAGGTGCTTCGCCAGGAACGGCAACCCCTGCACGCCGTAAAAGGAATGGATGTCATTGAAGACCTCCTGTTGCACCCGCTCCCCTGCGCCAAACACTTCGTACACCTTGCCGACGCGCGCGAAGCTTTGCTTGCTGGCTTCGACCGGAAAAATATCGTCCTTGATACCCGACTCGACAAACAGCGGGCGCGGCGCGATGAGGCCGGCTACATCGTACATCTCGGCCCAATTCAGGATGCCGGGAACGTAGTTGTCGATGCAGTGCGACAGGCTCATGATGCTGTCGCGGAAGGTATTCAGATAGCCGCTGATCATGGCGGCCCGGATGCGCGGTTCCAGCGCGGCGGCGAACGTGGTCACCTCGCCGCCTCCGGAAATGCCCACGCAGCCGACCCGGCGCGCGTCGAGTTCCGGGCGCGTCTCGATCCAGTCGATGGCGCGCATCACGTCATACACGCGCCACCCCAGCATGGTCTGGCCAAGCAGCAGGGCGGCGCCCGCCGAGGGCTGGCAAGCGGTGGCCTCCGCGCTTTTCTTACGCGTCACGGCGTCGCGGCGGCAGCCGAAACCCAGCGGCTCGATGGCCACCGCGGCCATGCCGTGTTCGACCGCCTGAATGGCGAAATCGTGTTGATAGCCGGGCTTGTCCGTGCGGTCGCGGCCTTGCGCGTCGATGCCCACGATATCGTCCACGCCGCGCCCGTGACCCGGCACACAGACCAGGGCAGGATGCGGAGCGGCCCCGCCATGGGGCGTCAGCAGGTAACCGAGCACGAACATTCCCGGGCGGCTTTCAAAGACGAACTTCTCGCGCTTATAGGCGGGGAAATCGCGCGTCTCGAGCGTCTGTGGCTGCAGCGCGGCGGGCGGAGGGAATCCGCCCAAAAGCTCCGTCAGTTTGGCGTGCAGGCGCTTCTGCCAGGCTTCCGCCTGCTTGCGATTTTCCGCGCGGAAAGTAAGCCGCAGCGGCGCCGACTCGTACAGGTTACGGGTATAAAGAACCGGATCGAACGTGGCCGCGTCGATCTTATCGGCGAATCCGTCCAGCGCGCCGCCGTACTTGTTCTGGGCGGCGGCGCGCGCCGCGGGCAATAAGGCCGCGCTTCCGGCCGCGGCCAGTTTACCGAGTTCTCTGCGTGTCATTTGCGATACTAATTATATCCCGTAGTCATGGCGGGGCCGCCCGTGGCGCAGGCTGAATGTGCCGGCGGGATTTTTAAGTCCCGCTACTACAGCTACTGCGGTGTGCCTCCGGCGGTTTACTGGCACCGGCCCTTGCCGCTGCTATAGGGCCGCGCGGGAAGCGTCCGAGCGAGTGTCGCGAAAGACCTGAATCCCTTGCAGCGGGACTAAAAAGTCCCGCCGGCACGCTAAGAGCGTGTCAGGATGGCCCTGCGGGCCACCAAATGTGATGAAAACTCAATTTGGAGGGCGGCCAATCCTGGCCGCAGCCGGCTTAGCCGCCTGAAATGCGGCTGCGGGCATGATTGCCCGCCCCCCAATTGGGTTTTCAACGGTGCGGCACCTGAAAAATGACCGATTTACGGGTACAATACTCCAAGGAGGTAGTACATGAGATTCTTACCTGTTTGTGCTGTTTTCCTGGCATTAGGCGCCGTCCAAGCTTTTGGCGCGGCGGCCGATGGCAAGGCGGTCTACGACGCCAAGTGCAAAGGATGCCACAAGGCCGATGGTTCCGGCATGGCGGCCATGAAGATGAAGGCGCTGGGGTCCGCCGAAGTGCAGGCGAAGTCCGATGCCGATTTGAAGAAGGACATCACCGCCGGCGTCGGCAAGATGAAACCGCAAACGGTTACCGATGCGCAAGCGGCGGATCTGGTGGCCTACATTCGCACGCTGAAACAATAGCGGCGTCAGGCAGCGTGCGCGGCCCGGCGCCAGGCGGTTTCGTAGCCGCGCACCATGTGAATTGTCAGCGCATCGAAGAAGTGCCCCACGCGGCGCTCGAGTTCTTCCTCCGCGTATAAATCCAATGCAGTCCTGGCTATACCCTGGTAGTGTACGAAGTCGATCATCTTATCCTTGACGATCGCCAGCGCGCGCACCGATTCATGCAGCGGAACGGATTCCTCAAAACGCGCTTTTCCCAGCATTTCGTAGCTTTGGCCGATTTCTGCTTCGTGTCCCCCGGATAGCCAATAACCCAGATTCTCCAGAATCTGCTGGCCCCGCTCTCGAAGTTCCGCGTCGGACAGCCTGGTCAAACCGGCCAGGCCGGGGTGGCGGCGGATCTCGCCGATTACATTGGCGGCAATTTGCTCCTGGTGATCTTCGATCAGGTGAATCAATCTTCCGGAAAGCATCTGATTTTCACCTCCAACTCCCTATAACCATCGTAATCCTGCCCGAAGCCGCGCGCTATGCTGTAAGAAATGTCACGAACGAAGCTGGCGTGCCTGCTCGCCACACAAGCCTTGATGCAAGCTTTGATGCAAGCCGGGGCCTGGTGCCAGGAAGTGCATCCGGTTACCGGCCGGCAGACCGCTCCCACCATGGGCATGGCGGGCGCGCCCTGGTTGGTGCGGCCGGAACGCGAGGCGGAGGAAGCTCCGGATGCCGCGCTGGACGCGATCGGCGTCCCCAAAGGCGCGACGGTAGCCGACATCGGCGCGGGCGTGGGCTTCTTTACCTGGCGTCTGGCGGCACGCGTCGGACCGGCGGGTAAGGTCTACGCCGAAGAAATCCAGCAAGGCATGCTCGACCAGTTACGGCGTAATATGGCACAACGCAAACTGGCCAATTACGAAGCCGTGCTGGGTACCGAAGACGATCCGCGCCTGCCGGCCGGACGCATCGATATGGCCCTCCTGGTGGATGTCTACCACGAATTCTCGCGGCCGCGGGAGATGGTACGCAAGATTCGCGCCTCGCTGACCGCCGACGGCCGCATGGTGCTGCTCGAATACCGCAAGGAAGATCCGCAATTGCAGATTCGGGAGGGCCATAAGATGAGCGTGGCCGAGGTGAAAGCGGAGATCGAGCCGGAGGGCTTCAGGCTGGAGAAGACCCTGGAGAACCTGCCGCGGCAGCATATCCTGATCTTCCGGAAGAATACGATGTGACCTCGCCGTTAACGTCCATTGACCGCCTCTCGCGCCGCTTCGTGTTCGTGGCGCTGGCGCTAGCGGCCGTGTTAGCGGTCGGCACGGCGGGCTTCATGCTCACGGAGGGTTACTCCGTCTTCGACGCCTTCTACACCACCTTGCTGACCATGACCACGGTGGGGTATGGCGATACATTGCACCCAGCCGGCCGGATTCTCAATTCTTTCCTGCTCATTGTGGGAGTGACCACCATTCTGGTGGCCATCGGCGCCATGACGCAGACGGTGATTGAAGCCGAATTCGGTGAGTTGATCGGGAAACGGCGGAATAAACGCATGATCGATAAGTTACATAGCCACTTCATTATCTGCGGCTTCGGACGCGTGGGCCGCGGTGCGGCATCCGAACTGCAGCAAGCCGGCGTACCTTTCGTGGTGGTGGATATCGACGCCGACCGCGTGGAGAAGGCAATGTCGGCGGGCATGCTGGCCGTGGCCGCGGATTCCACGCGCGACGAAACGCTGCGCGCGGTGGGCGTGGCCCGTGCCAAGGGACTGGTATGCGCCCTGGCCACCGACGCCGACAACCTGTTTGTGCTGCTATCGGCGAAGTTTCTGAATCCCCAGATCTACGTCGCCTCCCAGAGAGCGCGGAGGACAAGATGCGCCGCGCCGGCGCAGACGCGGTTTTCGCGCCTTACGCCATCACCGGCCATCGCCTGGCGCAAGCCCTGCTGCGTCCGCACGTGGTGCAGTTTCTGGATTTCACTACACAGACGGCCGGGCTGAAGGTGGTGATCGAGCAGGTGCGGGTCTCGGGACGCAGCGACTTGGTTTCGAAGAGCATCCGCGAGTTGCAGATCGGCCGCCAGTTCGGCGTGATCGTGCTGGCCATTCGCAAGGGCGATGGCGAGATGGTCTTCAATCCCCCACCCGACACTGCCATCTCGGCCGGCGATTACCTGATCGTGATGGGCCAGCCGGATAAGCTGCATACGCTCGAAAGCATGCTGGCAGGCGGCTAAGATAGGAATAGTGAAGAAAATACTGTGGCTGTTGCCGGCCGCGCTGGTGGCGCTGGGCTGGTGGGCCTACCACCGGGACGCAGATGCGCCGCAGATCCCTTTCGCCAAAGTCGTCCGTGAGACGCTCACCAGCACGCTCCCCACCAACGGCAAGGTGGAACCCATCGAGTGGCAGGCGGTGCGCGTCGAGCAGCCTGGTCTGGTGGCCAAAGTTCCGGTGCAGGAAGGACAGACGATCGGCCAGGGCGCTCGGCTGGCGATGCTGAGCGATACCGGCCTACAGGCGGACCTGGATGCGGCGGCCGCGCGCGTGGCGCAGGCACGGGCGGATCTGGCCACCATCGACGCGGGCGGCAAACAGCTCGAATTGACCACCATCGATAGCGACCTGGCCCGCCTGCGCGTGGAGAAGGAACACGACGAGAAAGAATACGCCGCGCTGCGCCGGCTGGCCGAAAAGCAAGCCGCCTCGCGCGTAGAAGTGGATGAAGTGCAGAGCAAAGTGCAGGCCGCCCAAATGGGGATCGAGGCTCTGGAAAAGCGGCGGACCGTGCTGGTAACGCCAGCCGACCGGACGGTGGCGCTGGCTCGCTTGCGGGACGCCGAGGCGGCGGTGGAACTGGCGAAGGAGCACATCGCGCAGACGGTAATCCGAGCGCCCATCGGCGGCATCGTCTATAGTCTGGCGGCGCGCCCGGGCGTGTATCTGAACACCGGCGACCTGGTCGCGAACGTCGGCCAGACAGCCCGTTTGCGGGTACGCGTGTATGTTGACGAGCCCGAACTGGGGCGGGTGGCGGAAGGCCAGCCCGTGACCATCGCCTGGGATGCGCTGCCGGGCCGCGAGTGGCAGGGCACCGTGGAGCGGAAGCCCGCCAATATCGTGGCCCTGGGAAGCCGGCAGGTGGGCGAAGTGCTCTGCACCATCGATAATCCCGGCCGGGTGCTGCTGCCGGGCACCAACGTGGATGCGCACATCCGGACGGCCACGGTGGATCAAGCGCTGACGATCCCGAAGGAATGCCTGCGGCGGGACGCCCATGGCGTCGGAGTATTCACCCTGCGAGGAGGCCGGCTGGCATGGCAGCCGGTATCGACAGGGGCCGTGAGCGTAACGCGCGTGCAGATTTTGGAAGGGCTGGCGGAAGGGGCCGAGGTGGCGCTGCCGACGGAGGCGACCCTGCACAGTGGGGAGGCGGTTACTCCGATACGGCAGTAAGCCGGCGGACTGAGGTTTGCCCAGAGCGGGACTTAAAAGTCCCGCCGACACGCTGAAGATGTTAGGATGGCCCTGCGGGCCACCAAATGTGATGGAAATTCAATTTGGGTTTTCAACGGTGCGCCACGGGCTATGGATATACTGTATCCTTGAGGCGAGACCTTCTTTACGCGCTTCGCGGTTTTCGGAACAATCCCACATTCACCGCAGTGGCGGTCGCTTCGCTGGCATTGGGGATTGGCCTGAATACGGCGATTTTCAACCTGGTCAGCACCATCCTTCTGCAACCGCTGCCGGTGCGCGAGCCGGACCGCCTGGTTTCGGTATTCACGTCGGATCGCAGCAGCCCCGGCCTGATGTACTGCTCATACCCGAATTACCTGGACTACCTGGACCGCAACACGGTCTTCTCCGGCCTCACGCTATACAGTCCGGTGCAGGCTACGCTGACCGGCGAAGGCCAGACCGGCGAGATATTGGGGCAGATCGTGACCGCGAATTACTTCGATGTGCTGGGCGTCCACCCGGTGCTTGGACGCGGTTTCATTCCCGAGGAAGATCGCGTCCCGGGCGCGCAGGCGGTGACGGTGATCGGCTACGCTTTCTGGATGCGCCGGTTCGCCGGCAGCCGGAGCGCGCTCGGCGCAACCATTAGCCTGAACCACCGCCGCTATACCGTCGTGGGAGTGGCGCCCAGGGACTTTCACGGTCCCAACGCGCTCATCGGCACGGACGTGTGGGTTCCCATGATGATGTACCCACAGTTGTATTCCCTGGCGGACTGGGTGAGTTATCGGAAAGCGCTGTTGTTCTCGGTCGCCGGCAGGCTGAAGGATGGCGTCAACCAGAGCCAGGCGCAGGATCAGATGCGGACGCTTGCCGCGCAGCTCGCGCGCGAGTATCCGGCCGATAACCAGGGCCGCACTGTCACGCTGCTTCCGCTGGCCGACTCGATTATCGAACCCGATTCACGCGGCGCGCTGATGCTGGTGGGCGGGGTAGCTCTGGGAGTGAGCGGACTGGTGCTGCTGATCGCCTGCGCGAACGTCGCCAACCTCCTGTTGGTAC
>JBEKIM010000561.1:0-3905 GCA_050011755.1 Bryobacteraceae bacterium
GTTTCCGCCGGTATATCCACTAACGCGACGCCGCCCAGCAACGGCTGGAACACCCATTTCGAGATTCTGGGCAAACCCGTGCCGGAAGAGCGGGAACTGCGGACGAACTTCGTCAGCCCGGAGTATTTCACGGTGTTGCGGATTCCCCTGGTGCAGGGCCGCATGTTCGACCATGCGGAAACCATGCGCGGCGCGCGGTTGGCGCTGGTCAATCAGACCATGGCCCAACAGTATTGGCCTCAGGGAGGACTCCTGGGACAGCAGGTTCGCGTGCCGCAGCTCAAAAGCGAGCCGCCTTATTCTCCCGCCGCTGCCGATAGCGACGGCTGGCTTCAAATCGTGGGTGTGGTCGCGGATGCGCGTGACGACGGTCTGCGGGAGCCGGTGAAGCCGGCCATCTATGTGCCCTATACGATGAAGATGCCGATGTTCACCCAGATCCTGGTGCGCACGCACGTGGAGCCGCTGAGCGTGTTGCGGGCGGTGCGCGCGCAAGTGCATGCCGTGAATGCCGATCAGCAGGTGATGGGGAATGTGCGCAATCTCGAGCAATGGATCTCCACCCAGCCGGAGTGGGCGCAAGAACGGCTGGTGGCCACATTGTTCGGCGTTTTCGCTTTGCTGGCCATGCTGTTGTCGGTCTTCGGCCTGTATAGCGTGGTGTCCTATATCGTGGCTCAGCGGACGAACGAGTTCGGCATCCGCATGGCGTTGGGCGCCGGCCGGACACATGTGCTCCGGCTGGTGTTCGCATCCACCGCGCTTAGCGTGGGGGGCGGCATGGTGACCGGGGTCGTGCTCAGCCTGGCGTTGAAGGGCGTGCTGGGCCGCTGGGCGGAAGGCAGTTCCATGGATGCCGGCATTGTGCTGGCCGTGGCCGCGCTCCTGGCCACCGCCGCGACGGTGGCCTGTATGCTGCCGGCTTACCGGGCTTCCGCGATCGATCCGGCCATCGCTTTGCGCTACGAATGAACGCCACGTGGCGCACGCTTCAGCGTGCAGCGGCGAACTTCAGTTCGCCGTCGCGGGACTTACAAGTCTCGCCGGCCACGGGTTGGGGCTTGATCACTATTGCTTGGACGTGTCCGGCCAATGATCCAACAGCGATTTCGCTTCCGGATATTTGACTTGCGCGTATTGCAATTTGACCTTGGCCTCGTCGCTCAGTTTGCCCTGGTTCACCAGGACGCTGCCTAGCACGAAGTTGGCGCTGAACGAATTGCCGTGCAGAGCCATCGCCTGGCGCGCCACGGTCTCGGCCTCCCCGAACCGGTTCTGTCCGCTGAGCAGCGTGGCCAGATTGGTAAATACGACAACGTGCTCCGGATTCGAGTCGATCAGGCGCCGGAATACACGCTCTGCTTCATCCGCGTGGCCGGCGGCGCTCAATTCCAGAGCCAGGTTATTCCAAGCCTGAAAATACAAGGGATCGACGGCCACAGCCTGCCGGTACTTCGCGATGGCTTCGCGATGCTGTTTCTTCTGCGCCAAACGCTCGGCTTTGGCCGCCGCTTTGCGCGCCGCGGGTAAGGGCTGGTGCGGGGAGACGCGATGGGCGGCGACGGTCGGGTCGTCGCGTTCCTCGAAAGTTTGCGGCCGCGGCTGGGGCGCGGGCCGGATGGGAGCGTGGCCCATCTCGCTGACGGCAGTCAGTTGGCGCGTAATCCCCGGGTCGATGCCCTGCGCAATCAGCGCTTGCGCCATCAGCGGAATGCCCGGGATCATCGACGAAAAGCCTCGCATTCTCAGGCCTCCCATGGGATTCAGCGCGAACTAATTGTGAGTGGATGGCTCCGGCCAATTATGCAACAGCTTCTTGGCTTCCGGATATTTCAATTCGGCGTACTCCAGCTTGGTCTTGGCCTCCTCGTTGAATTTGCCCTCGTTAACCAGCGCGGTACCCAGAATATAGTTGGCGCAGAACGAGTAGCCGTGCTTTTTCACCGCCAGGCGCGCTACTTCCTCCGCGTCGCCATACCGCTTTTCGCCGCTGAGCAGCGAGGCCAGGTTTGCAAAAACCACCACGTGCTCCGGGTTAGTTTTGAGCAGGCGCCGCAGGATCTCTTCCGCTTCATCATTCTTGCCGGCCGCCTTCAACTGCAGCGCGAGGTTGTTCCAGGCTTGAAAGTACAGAGGATCGAGAGCCACGGCCTCCCTGTATTTCGCGATGGCTGCATCGGTCTGTTTCTTCTTGGCCAGACGCTCGGCCTGATCGGCAATCTTCGCCACCTCGCGCAAAGGCTCGTGCAATGGAACCGGGTGCGCGGCGACCGTCGGATCGTCGTCTTTTTCGAAGGTTGCCAGGGGAGGGCCTTCCGGCCCGTTGGTTTTATGTCCCAGTTCGCTGACCGAGGCCATCTCCAGCGAGGTCCACGGATCGATGCCCGCACTCTGCGCCGCCAATGCCGCCGCCATGAGCAGGCTTCCCAGGATCAATGCCAAAACATGTCGCATTTGGGTTCTCCCGGCTCTATTGTACTCTGTCTTTTTGGGCCGTGTCCTTCTTTTGCAGCATCCTGCCCAGTTCGGCTTCTTTCGTCTGCTTCACCCGCTCGCCCTTCGCGAAAGCCTCCTTGCTGCCTTCCAAGTCCCCTTTTTGCCGCAGTAGCTGGCCCAGGGTATTGTAAGGTCCCGGATCGTCCGGGTCTAACTGGATCGCCTTGCGCAACGCGGCCTCGGCGCCCTCGCGATCCCCCTTCTGCTTCAGCGCGGTTCCCAGCATGAAGTACGCCTGGCCGTAATCCGGACGCAAGGCGATGGCTGCCTGCATTTCCTTGGCGGCTTCGTCGAAGTCTCCGGTTTGCCAGTGCGCGATGCCCAGCGTGTAGTGCGCCTCGGCCAGGCTGGGGTCGAGCTCCAGCGCCCGCCGCAGCTCACCCTTCGCAGCCTCGATATCGTCCTTGTTCTTCAACGCGACGCCCAAGTCGTAGTGCGCGCCGGCCAGGTCGGGCTCGCGCCTGACGGCTTCACGTAGTTGTTCCACCGCTTTGTCCGGGTCACCCTTCTGGATGTAGGCAAAACCTAAGTTGACGCGCGCCATATTGTAGGATGGGTCGGCATCCAGGATCTTCTTGAATTGCGCAATGCCGTCGTCCGCGCGGCGGGTTTTTACTAGCGTGGTGCCCAGGTTGTTGCGCGCGTCCGGATCGGTGGGATTCAGGTCGACGGCGTGCTGATAAGCCTCGACGGCCGCGCCCAGGTCGCCCGTGTTCTGCAATACCACCCCGAGTGCGTTCCAGGCTTCCCAATGTCTGGCGTCCGCAGATACCGCGGCTTTCAAATGGGGAAGGGCCGCCGCGTCTTCACCCTGCGACTTCAGCACCTCGCCCAGCCGGTACTGGTAATCGAAGTTACCCGGATCGAGCGCGGCGGCGCTTTGCAGATGGGGAATGCTCAAGCCGGGATTGTTCTCCAACCAATACGCGGCGCCCAGATGGTACTGTGCCGGCGCACACTTGGGATCCAGCTCCAAGGCATGCTGAAGGCTCGCGATGGCCTCATCGCGACGGCCCAGGACCGCCAGCAGAAAGCCCACTTCGTCCTGAAGTAGCGCGGATTTGGAATCGAGGCTGGCGGCCTCTTGATAGGCCGCGAGTGCGCCCGCGGCGTCGCCTCTTGCCTTCAACGCCGCGCCGCGGTCCACCAGATCCTGTAACGAATCCGCGGTGGGCGCCGCCGTGCACAGTGCCAGCACTAGAGCCAGGAATCGCACTCGCTCTATTATACTGGACGATAGGGAAGGGGACCCGGGAAAACGCTGTCACCTCGGTTCGGAAATTGTTACTGTCGCCCCACTTTGATAATGTCCCCTTATGGCCTCGTTAGAAATGTCCCCTAAGCTAAAGATCTCCTGAGGAGGTTTTAGCTGGGAAGGACATGGATGAGCAAGCGAGAGTTGCGGCGGG
>JBEKIM010000562.1:0-3900 GCA_050011755.1 Bryobacteraceae bacterium
TACCAGGTGATCGGCTACTTCTCGCCTACCTCGCGCTTCGGCACGCCCGAAGACTTCATGTACTTCGTGGATCGCTGCCACCAGGAAGGCATCGGCGTGCTGGTCGATTGGGTGCCCGCGCATTTCCCGCGCGACGCGCACGGCCTGGTATACTTCGACGGCACCGCCCTCTACGAGCACGCCGACCCGCGCAAAGGCGAGCAGAAAGACTGGGGTACGCTGGTCTTCAACTACGGGCGCAACGAGGTGCGCTCCTTCCTGATCTCCAATGCCATGTTCTGGCTGAAGAAGTATCACATCGATGGCCTGCGCGTGGATGCCGTCGCGTCGATGCTCTATCTGGATTATTCGCGCAAGGCCGGCGAATGGGTTCCGAACCAGTACGGCGGCAACGAGAATCTGGAAGCCATCGACTTCATCCGCCGCTTCAACGAGTTGGCCCACACCGTCCCCGGCGTCATTACCGTCGCGGAGGAATCCACCGCCTTTCCGGGTGTATCGAAGCCGGTCTATCTTAACGGGCTGGGTTTCACCATGAAATGGAACATGGGCTGGATGCACGACATGCTGAACTACTTCAGCCAGGACCCGGTCTACCGCAAGTATCATCACAACAACATCACCTTCAGCATGCTGTACGCCTTCACCGAGAACTTCGTGCTGCCGATTTCGCACGACGAAGTGGTCCACGGCAAGCGTTCCCTGCTCAATAAAATGCCGGGCGACGAGTGGCAGCAATTCGCCAACGTGCGCGCCTTCCTGGCCTATATGTACGCCCATCCCGGCAAGAAATTGCTGTTCATGGGGCAGGAGATCGGCCAGCGCGAAGAGTGGAACCACAACGTCGGCCGTCCGTGGGACTTGCTCACGTTCGATTACCACCGCAAGCTGCAATTCCTGGTGGAGGAACTGAATCGTTTCTACCGCGCCAATCCCGCCCTATATCAGGTGGACTTTCACCACGCGGGCTTCGAATGGGTGGATTTCCGCGATGTAGAACATTCCGTGATTTGCTTCCTGCGGCGCGCGGAAGATCCCAAGGACTTTCTGCTGTTCTGCTGTAACTTCACACCGGTCGTGCACGAGCGCTACGCAGTGGGCGTACCGGAAGAGGGCGTATATGAAGAAGTGCTGAACACCGACTCGCACTTATTCGGAGGCAGTAACCTGGGCAATGCCGGATGGGTGGCCTCCAGGCCCGTGCCCCAACACAATCGCCCGAACAGCATCGGCATCACGCTGCCGCCGCTGGCGGTAGTAGCGTTTAGAAGACGTTAGGAAGTACGGCAGGCGCATAGCCTGCGGCGGCCTCGCAGGCCGCCAAATGATATGACCAAGCTTCTGATCCTCCTGACCTGTATCGACATGGCGATAGCCGCGGACCTATCCCCGGCGACGTGGCCTCCGGATGACAAGGCGCGCGCCGAGCGGCAGGAGCTAACGGTCTTTCCAGCGAAAGTGCGGGTGGTGGAAGGCCGCGCCGGGTTGGTTACGGCCACGCTCTCGCCGATCGCGATCCACGCCGGCATGGAAGCGCTAAAACAGGGAGGCAGCGCGGCCGACGCCGCCGCCACCATCGCCGTCACGCAAATCGCTACGGCGCTGGGCTCATACGTTTCCTATGCGGGAATTCTGCAACTGATCTACTACGACAGCCACACTCGCGAGCTCTATTCCCTCGATGCGGGATGGAATTCCTATCTAGGTGAAACGAAGCCGGCCACCATCCCCCCAAACGAAGCAGCCCCCGGAGCGGAGGGGCGCAAGACACTCGTCCCGGGATTCATGGCCGGCATCGAAGCCATGCACAAACGGTTCGGCCGGCTCCCGTTTCAAAGCCTGTTTCAGCCCGCCATCTGGTACGCCGAAAACGGAGTTACCGTGTCACCGCTGCTAGGCAATTATTTCCCCACCCGCCGGCAGTATCTCTCCCGCACGCCCGAGGGCCGCAACTTCCTGCACCAGGCCGGCGGCGACCACGTACCCAAAGCCGGCGACCGCTTCGTCCAGGCCGATCTGGCGCGCACCCTGCGTTCCGTCGCGCGGCATGGCACAGCCTACATGTATACCGGCGAGTGGGGCCGCGCTTTCGTCGCAGCCGTGCGCCGCGAGGGCGGCCAGGCATCGCTCGAAGACTTGCGCCGCTACCGGCCCACGTGGGACGAGCCGCGCAGCACCACCTTCCTCGATCGTACCGTCTACGCGCCCGCCGGCGCCAACGAAGGCGGCCGGCAGATCGTGGAAGCCTTAAACCTGATCGAAGAAATGAGACTCGATCGCGCCCAGCCCTACTTCCAGGACTGGACCACTTTTCGCGACCTCACCGCTTTGCTGCAGTTCGTCGAACTCGGTCCCTACACGCCGGCTGCGGTCGCCGATTTCGAGCGCCGGCACGGCCTTCAATTCTCGCAGGAGGATCGCGCCACCAAAGCCTACGCCCGCGCCATGGCCCCGCTGTTCGAAACGAATCCACCGCGCCACAGCGATGCCATTGTCGTCGCCGATCGATACGGTAACGTCGCCGCGATGGTGCACAGCATCAACGCCGTGAATTGGGGCACCACCGGAATCGTGGTCGGAGGCATCCCGATTCCCGACCCTGCCGGCTTCCAACAACCTCTCCTGGCCGCCATCCATCCTGGCGATCGCCTGCCGAACGACATGGCGCCCGTCATCGTCGTACACGATGCCAAGCCGGTGATGGCCATCGCGTCGGTAGGCAGTTCGCTGCTCGGCGAGACCGTGCGCATCCTGCTCGGCACGTTCGGCAGCCGCCTCGATCTGCAAACGGTCATGGAAGCGCCACCGCTGCTCTACAACTACCACGCGCCCCAAGCCGGCGATACCGCCCTGCATCGCACGCAGTTTGTCCCGGAAGGCGCCTACCCGCCGGACTTCCTCAACAATCTCGCGGATGCCGGAGTCAAGACCGAAAGCAAATCGAAGCGCGACGTACTTATACTCAAGGGAACCGCGGTAGCCGGCGCGGTCAACGCGCAGACCGGCGCCTGGCGCGCCATCGAGACGCCGGCGCTGTTCGACTTTGCGGACGCTTACTGACAACGGACATGCCACAACGATACGACGCAATCATCATCGGCGGCGGCCACAACGGCCTGGTCACCGCCGCTTACCTGGCCCGCGCCGGACGCAAAACGCTGGTCCTCGAGCGCCGCGAACTGCTCGGCGGCTGCGCCGTCACCGAAGAGATCTGGCCGGGATACCGCGTCTCCACGGCTTCCTATCTCACCAGCCTCCTCCAGGAGCGCATTATCCGCGACCTGGACCTGCCGCGCTTCGGCTACCAGGTGGACGCTAAAGACCCCGCCTTCTTCTCCCCCTTCCCCGACGGCCGCTGCTTCTTCATGTGGCAGGACGGCCGCAGGACCCTGGAGGAAATCGCCAAATTCTCCCGGCACGATGCCGAAGTCTATCCGGCCTTCGAAGCGCAGCTCGAGCGTCTCTCGCAGGTGGTCGAATCGCTGCTGCTGACCACCCCGCCGCCATTTCCGCCCCGCGGCATCGGCGATTTGATCGAGCATCTCAAAATCGCGGCCCGCATGCGCAAGTTGGCGCCCGCCGACATTGTCGCCTTAGTCAAAATCTTCACCCAGAGTGCCGCCGAACTGCTGGATGAATGGTTCGAATCGCCGGAACTGAAAGTCACCCTGGCCACCGACGGAGTGATCGGCGCCAACGGCGGCCCGCGATCCCAGGGCACCGCTTATATCCTGATGCATCACGTGATGGGAAGCGTCGCCGGTCACCGCGGATTGTGGGGCTTCGTGCGGGGTGGCATGGGCGCGGTCTCGGAAGCCATCGCGTCCGCCGCCCGCAGCCATGGGGCGGAGATCCGCACGAACGCGGCAGTCGAGAGAATTACCGTGCGCGAAGGCCGCG
>JBEKIM010000563.1:0-3892 GCA_050011755.1 Bryobacteraceae bacterium
CAAAAGGGGGCTTTGGGGCACCAAAACCCCCCAGAATCCGGCATAAAACAAGCCAAGAAGATCTTAAACAACCGCTTTATTGGGCGCTTCCGGGCGAACGACTTACTTTTTCACCAACGTCTGAAGCGTGCGCCACGGCTTGGCTTGGTGCCGCGCGGTAAAGTAATCCTATGCGGAAATGGCTGCCCGTTCTTCTGTTGTGCTGCTGGCCCCTCCTGGCGGATAAATATAGCGGGCCGCGCCCCGCGAAGCCGGACCTTCCCTACCTGATGCACGCCGATAACCTGGTGCCCACCGAGAGCGCCGAGGCCCAACAGGAAGATCGCAAGGGCGATGTCACGTACGCCATCGCCGGAGCCAATTCCACGGCGCGCACGCCGCTCTCCTCGCCGGCCTTTCTGATCCTGACGGACCAGGTCCAGGCGGAGAAGTTACAGCTCTTCAAACTGCAGTCCAAGGGTGGCCGGCGCGAAGTGCTGATCCGCCGCCGCAAGAAACTCGTAGCACGCCCCATCCGCCTGAATATTACGCCGCTGGGCGAGAACCTGTACAAGATCGAAGTAGACGAGATTCTTGAAAACGGCGAGTATTCGCTGTCGCCCTCCGACTCCAACTTAGTCTTCTGTTTCCAGGTTTATTAGCTGCCTATCTCGCGGTCTTCCATTCCGACACGAACGCGCCATTAAGCGCCAGCCGGTCGCTTTGGAACATGAACGTCCCAATGCCTTCCCGCTTCTCTATGGGACCGGCCAGCAACCGATCCGTCTTCGATCGATGCACCGCCGTCAGCGTCACGGGAACCTCACTGCCGTGGATCTCGATGGAATGAAACTTCACCCCCAGGGCGATGTAACGCGATGGCTGGTACTGCTGTTCGAAGCGCTCGATGCGCCCATGCGCGACGGCGCCCGCGGGAGCCACGACCTTCCCATGCGCCCGAATCGCATTCAGCAGCCGGCCTTCGATGGCGTCGCCCGCAAACGACGTCTCCGAGTCGATCTTCGATTGCAAAGCGATCTTGATCGTGATTCCCGCCGGTATCTCCACTGGCTTTTGCAGCGCCGCGCCCTCGCCCGCGGAAGTTTCCAGGTCCGTGCGGAAAACCGATTCCGCCTGGAACTCGCGGCAGGCGGAATACTCGATCCGGTTCTCCAGCCGCCGGCCATCCATGTCCCACAGTTTTAGAACCGTCAACTCCGGCAGCAGGAACTCTGACCCGCCCATCCCGGCCCGCTGGTAGCCGATGGTGGTCTCGACGCGGCACGTGCCGGACTCCTTGGGAGGGTGCGGCACTTCAATAGTCAACCGGCCAAGTTCGGCGGTTTCGGGATCGATCCAGAACTTGCCTTCATAGGCCATGGTGGCCAGATCTTCCGGCCGCGGTCCGACTTTCACCTGGTAATGGCTGACCTCCAACGGCACCCGATACCGGTACGCCACGCCTGCCCGCCCGCTGCCCTGATCCGGCCCGAGATACTGGTATTCGGCTCCGTTCGCGGAGAAGATGCTGATCAGGAATGGACCGAAATCGCCGGTGCCGGTCATGCCGCCGCCCACGATCTGATCCACGTCCTCCGACTGGAAACGGCGCGCGCCGACCCAGGAAAAAATCTCAGCGCCGCCGGAAACCGTCACATCGAGTTTAAACCGGTCCGTCCAGGCCAGGGTCAGCGCGTTCTTCGGATCGCCCGCTTCGGCGCAGCCATTCGGTTGGACGGCTGGAATGGCCTGGAACCTGGACCGCCGCACCGTCTGGATGCAGGTGTACCGGGGCAATCGCCGGGTATTCTCGACGATTCTTGCGCGGGCCTGGTTCAGCAGCGCGATGGGATCGACTTCGCCGCACAACGCCAGCGGGAACATCGCTCCGAGGATGGCGGCAGCCTGGGCTTTAGCGCGCAAACACTCCCACTCTACCGCAGTCCGGTTTCTTTCAGGTACGCCAGTAGAGCCGCCGGGTTATCGGTGATGATACCGTCCACCTGCGCGGCGATCAGCCGCCGCCAGTCGCGCGGATGATTGGCCGTCCAGACCACCACCTCCAGCCCCGCAAGATGTGCCGCGCGGACCCGCCGGGCGGAAGCGAGCCGGTGATACGGCGCCACGATTCCCGCTCCCGCCCGGGCCGCGATCGCCGCGAAGCTTTTCGGACGCCCCGCGTAAAGCGCCGCTAAGCGGATCCCCGGCGCCAGCCGCCGCATGGCGTGCAGGATGCGGAAATCGAAGGATTGCACCAGGGTCCGGTCTTCCAGCTTGTGCCGCCGGATCGCCTGATGCACCAACTCCGCGAAGGTATCGGGCGGCGGCGACAGGCGCGGACGATCCGGGAAACTTTTTACTTCGATATTGAACAGAAAGCGGCCGCGGCCGGCCAGATCGAACACCTGGTCGAGGGTCGGCACGCGCGCGCCATGCACGGACATCTGCTTTCGAAAGCGCGGATTCCGCAGCGTGCCGCAATCCCAGCGCTGGAGTTCGGCCAGCGTCAGGTCCCGGATTGCGCGCGGCGCATCGGGCGAGATGCAGATCGACCGGTTCATCTTCGGATCGTGCGAAACCACGACCACGTCGTCGCGGGTAACCGCGACATCCAACTCGATCGCGTCGGCGCCCACCGAAATGGCGTATTCGAATGCCGGCAGCGTGTTTTCCGGAAGCATGGCGCGTGCGCCGCGATGACCGTATACCAGAATCGCCCGACCCACTCGATCTAGTGTAGTGCTTCAAACAGGGCCCGTGGCGCACGCTTCAGCGTGCCGGCGGGACTTTTAAGTCCCGCTCCAGGCAGAATTGCCCGCCCTGCAGTTGGGCGTCCAGCCGGTTTGTTGCCGGCGGACGCGGCCTGCGCAATCGAGCGGGACGAAGGTGGGCATGGCGCGCACGTTACGAGAGCGCGGCCGCCGGAGTTCACACTTGCGCCATATCCTTACCGGTGAGATCATTGCCCTTCGGGAAAGATATGAAGAACTGGGTTTGGCTGGCATCTCTGTGGATGACGCTCGGTGTTTGCGGCGCGGCGCAAGCGCAAACGCCGGCCAAAAAGAAGCTGCTGTTCATCGGCGAGGTGAAGGGCTTCGAGCACGATTCCGTGTCGCACGCCATGGCGACCATTGAGAAACTCGGCCAGCAGAGCGGCCTTTGGGACACTTACCTGCGCACCGATTCCGAACTGCTGACCAAGCAGAAGCTGGGAAACAACGCCAAGAACCTGAATTATTTCGACGCCGTGATGTTCTACACTACCGGCGATCTGGATATGAACGACGAGCAGAAGGCCGCCTTGCTATCCTTCGTCAAAGAGGATGGCAAGGGCTTCCTGGGCACCCACAGCGCCACCGACACCTTTTACCATTGGCTGGAATACGGCGACCTGATTGGCGGCTATTTCAACGAGCATCCGTGGATGCAGGTGCACGCCCGCATCGACGTGGAGGACCGCGCGTTCCCCGCCACCAAACATTTTCCGGCGCATTTCCCGATCTACGACGAGATCTATCAGTTCAAAGAGCCCTATTCGCGCGACAAAGTGCGGGTTCTGATGAGCATCGATCCGGGGTCTGTGGACCTTAAGAATCCACGCGTGCATCGCACCGACAACGATTTCGCGGTTACCTGGGTGCATCCATACGGCAAAGGCCGGGTGTTCTATTCCTCGCTCGGCCACCGCGAAGAGATCTGGGACCGGCCGGATATCCAGCAGATGTGGACCGAAGCGGTGAAGTGGGCAATGGGCATGACCCAGGGCGACGCGACACCGCGGCCAAGACCGGCGCAATAAGTGCCACCCGTGGCGCACGCTTTAGACGGTGGTGAAAAAGTAAGTCGGGGGGTGTCACTTTAAAACAATTTCGCGCGTCTATGTTTTATGCGCGGTGCCGACTACAACCAGAGT
>JBEKIM010000564.1:0-3786 GCA_050011755.1 Bryobacteraceae bacterium
CGGGTTTCTCCTTGGGTGCATCCACCAATTCTTCCAAATCGGACCAAAAGACCTGGTATTTTGCTTCTTCCAGGTCGCGAAAGTAATCTTTCTTCACTGCAAAAACGAAAGCCGCGGCGGCGCCCAGACCCATCATCAGGCTGGCGGCGATGGCCAACCAGGTCAATTCCATGGGTAGACCACCTTCTCCTGCCGCGGCGACATGGCCTCGTGTGCCAGCCTGGCAATTGAGGCATTTTTCAACACCTGGGTGAGCGCGGCTTGCGCCTCCACCCATACCAAATGTGCCGGGCACCAGCCTTGACGGCTGCAGCCGGAGCCGTTGGTGGCACATACGTTGAGCGTGATGGGACCTTCCACCGCTTCGACGACTCTCAATACCGAAAGCTGCTCGGCCGGCATGGCTAATGCGAAACCACCGCTGGTCCCGCGGTGCGCCACTACCAATCTGGCTCGCACCAATACTTGTAAGACCTTGGAAAGAAAGTGCGCCGGCACCTCGGCCGCCGCGGCCAGATTGTCGCGGTTGACGCGTGTCCCCGGGGGGAGCGTTGCCAAATGGATCATGACGCGGACGGCGTAATCGGCGGCGCGAGTCAACTGCATGGGTCTTAATAGATAAAATAGACTCTTTTTATCTTGTTTGTCCAGAACGCATTTTATGGGCCATATTGTGCGCGGCGCGGACGTTAAATTCGAGGCGTTGTGAACCTGCGGCGATTCACCACAAAGTAGACTACCGGCACGGTCATACGCGAAAGCGCCAGCGACGCGATCTCGCCGGCCATGAGGGCGATAGCGAGGCCCTGGAAGATGGGATCGAACAGGATTACGCCGGCGCCCACCACTACGGCGGCCGCGGTCAACAACATGGGACGGAAGCGCACCGCTCCGGCGTCGATCACGGCTTCCTCGAGCGGCATCCCCTGTTGCAAGCGAAGCTCGATGAAGTCTACCAGGATGATCGAGTTGCGCACCACGATCCCGGCGCCGGCAATGAAGCCGATCATCGAAGTGGCGGTGAAAAACGCATGCAGCAAGCCGTGCGCGGGCAGAATCCCGACCAAGGAAAATGGAATGGCGGCCATGATGATGAGCGGTGTAACGAACGATTGAAACCACCCCACCACGAGGCCGTAGATGAGCACCAGCACCGCGGCGAAGGCTATCCCCAAGTCGCGGAAGACTTCGTAGGTGATGTGCCATTCCCCATCCCATTTCATGGAGTACTGCGCGGCATCGGTGGGGAGCGCGGCCATGTGCTGCTCAATGGCATATCCGCCGGGCGCCTGGAACTTGTCCATCTCCGGTCCGAGCTTAAGGATGGCGTATACGGGGCTTTCCATGGCGCCCGCGACGTCGGCCGTCACATAGGTCACCGGCAGAAGGTTCTTATGGTAGATGCTTTTATCGGCCAGGATCTGACGGCTGTCGACCAGTTCGCTTAATGCCACCAGGCGGCCCGTCCGGCCGGCCACTTTGAGGTTCTGAATCTTCTCCAGGCTGGAGCGGCCGGCGCGGTCGAGCCGCAGCACCAGGGGTACATCTTCCTGGGCGGAATCCGCATGCAGAAGCCCGGCCTGGTACCCCGAGGAAGCCAGCGCCATAGTCCGGGCGATCTCGTCTTCGGAAATACCATTCAAGGCGGCCTTCTCTTTGTCCACCAGGAGTTGGTATTTGGGCTGATCGTCTTCCACGTACCAATCCACGTCCACTACGCCATTCGTGCGCTTCCACAGATCCCGGATACGTCCGGCGATAGCGGTCCGTTCGTTCAGCACCGGCCCATAGACTTCGGCCACCAGGGTCTCGAGAACCGGCGGACCCGGCGGCACCTCCGCCACTTTGATGCGCGCGCCATACCGCTCAGCCACGGGAAGCAGCCGCCGGCGGATCTGTTTCGCGATTTCGTGGCTTTGCAGTTTGCGGTCGTTTTTCGGCAGGAGGTTCACCTGGATATCCGCCACGTTCGATCCCCGGCGGAGGTAGTAATGCCGCACCAGTCCGTTGAAGTTGAATGGCGATGCCGCGCCCACGTAGGTTTCGAGATTCACCACCTGCGGTTGATCGAGCGTGGCTCGCGCCAGGGCATTCGTGGCCTCGGCCGTCTGTTCGAGGGTGGCGCCATTCGGCATATCCACTATCACCTGGAACTCGCTCTTGTTGTCGAACGGCAGCATTTTCACCGTGACGAATTCGAAATAGAACAGCGAAACGGAACCGAACAGCAGGACGACCACGCCCCCCAGGAACCCCCAACGGACCGCCGGAACATGCAGGATCCGGCCCATGACGACGCGATAGATACGAGTGAGGAAGTCTTCCTTTTCGCCATGCGCGGACAGGTGTCCGGGCTTGAGAATCCGGACAGCCGCCCAGGGCGTCACGATGAAGGCGACCAGCAGGGAGAACACCATGGCGGCGCTCGCCCCGATCGGAATGGGACGCATATAGGGTCCCATGAGGCCGCCTACGAAAGCCATCGGCAGGATCGCGGCCACCACGGTGAGAGTGGCCAGAATGGTGGGATTCCCCACTTCGTCCACGGCCTCGATGGCCACGTCGAAAGGAGGCCGTTCGCGGTTTGCGGGCATGCGCCAGTGGCGGACAATATTCTCCACCACCACGATGGCGTCGTCCACCAGGATGCCGATCGAGAAAATCAAGGCAAACAGGGTGATGCGGTTCAGGGTATAGCCGTAAAGATAGAACACGGTCAGGGTGAGCGCAAGAGTCACCGGAATGGCAATGAAGACGATCAACGACTCGCGGAAACCCAGCGTGAGCGCAATCAGGATGCTGACCGAGAATACGGCAATCAGCATGTGCAACAGCAGTTCATTGGATTTCTCGGCAGCCGTTTCGCCATAATTACGGGTGATATCCACCTGGACGTCCGCTGGAATCACGCTGCCTTTGAGCGGCGCAATGCGCTCGAGGACGTTGCCGGCCACGATCACCGCATTCGTGCCTTTCCGCTTGGCAAGCGCCAGGGTGACGGCGGGCAGAAACTCGCGGGAGCCCGCATGGGCGATGCGCACGTATTGGGAAGCCTCTTCGCCGCCATCGCTCACTTCGGCGACGTTGCGGACGAAGACCGGCTTCTCGTTGGCTACGCCGGCCACTACGCTGCGCACGTCTTCGGCAGTACACAAAAACTGGCCCGTCTCGAGGAGATATTGCCGGTTCCCGCTATCGAAATGACCCGCGGGCAGGCGCCGGTTCGAAAGTCCAAGGGCCCCGGCAACCTGCAGCGGCGAAAGGTTATAGGCCGCCAGCTTTCCTGCATCCAGAACGATGCGGATTTCGCGCCGCTGGCCGCCGATTAGGGTAACCGCGGAAACATCCGGTACTTGCTTGATGGTGTCGTTCACCTGCGCGGCGATGCGGCGCAGTTCGAGATCCCCGTAGCGCCGGCTGGAGAGCGTCAGGGCCAGGATCGGCACATCGTCGATGGATCGCGGCTTCACCAGCGGCGGCGACGCACCGGGCGGGATGATATCGAAATTGGCAGCCAGCTTCTGGTTCAGGCGGACGACGCTTTTCTCTTCGTCCTGGCCCACGTAGAAACGCACGATGGCCAGGGAGCTGCCCGGGCTGGAAGTCGAATAGATGTACTCCACGCCGGGGATCTCCCACAACAGTTTTTCCATCGGCTTGGTGATGCGTTGTTCGACTTCACGCGCCGATGCGCCAGGCATTTCGACGAAGACGTCGATCATGGGCACGATAATCTGAGGCTCTTCCTCGCGCGGCAATTTCCAGACGGCGAAACCGCCCAGCAGG
>JBEKIM010000565.1:0-3765 GCA_050011755.1 Bryobacteraceae bacterium
CACTCTGCTTATTGCGATCGTCATCGGTGCGGTCAGGACTCTGGCCAGCGGCGGCCATCCCATACCTGTCGTGAAACTGCCACCCGCCCCGCCCGCACTCGCAGCCGTGAGCGCCTGGCTGCTGCTGAAGGCGTTCGCCAGCGGGTGCACCGCGATGACCGGCGTGGAAGCGGTCTCGAACGGCGTGAAGGCGTTTCGCGAGCCCACCGCCGAAAACGCCCGGCGAACCCTGGCCGTCATCATCGGACTGCTCATCGTCATGCTGGCCGGCATCGCGTGGCTGGTGAAAGCGTACGACATCGCCGCTACCGATCCCGGCGCTCCCGGATACCAGAGCGTGCTCGCCATGCTGGTTGCGGCGGTGGCCGGCAAGGGCGCATTCTACTACGTGACCATCGCCTCCATCCTGCTGGTGCTGGCGCTATCGGCCAATACCGCCTTCGCGGATTTTCCCCGCCTCTGCCGGACCATCGCACACGATGGATTCCTGCCCCGCTCGTTCGGCGCCCGCGGACGCCGCCTGATCTACTCCCAGGGCGTGTACGTGCTGGTTGCGCTCTCCGCCCTGCTGCTGGTCGTCTTCGGTGGCGTCACCGACCGCCTCATTCCATTGTTTGCGGTGGGCGCTTTTCTGGCCTTCACGCTTTCGCAGGCCGGCATGGTTGTTCACTGGAAACGCGTCGGCGGACGCGGCGCGCGTCACAGCATGTTTGTGAACGGATTGGGCGCCGTCGCTACCGCAATCACGGTGGTCGTGGTGTTAGTCGCGAAATTCATGGAAGGCGCCTGGATCACACTGTTGCTCATTCCGTGCCTGCTGATCGTCATGGTCGCCGTGCGCCGTCAATACCACAAGGTCGGCATGTCGGTCCTGAGCCAGTCGCCGCTGGAACTCCGTAACTTTCAAGCGCCGCTGGTGGTCATGCCGCTCGACCGGTGGAGTAAGATCGCCAAGCGCGCCCTTACCTTCGCCTTGACCGTCTCGCCCGATGTGGTCGCCTTGCACATCGATTCCGGAGAACACACCATATTCCTCCGGCAGGAGTGGTACGGATTCGTGGAACAGCCGGTCTTGCAACTCGGCATGAACCCGCCGAAACTGGTGGTGCTTCCCTCGCCCTATCGTTTCGTCATCACGCCGATTGTGGACTACATCCTGAAGCTCGCGCGCGAGAATCCCGACCGCCAGGTCGCCGTGATCATTCCCGAAATCGTCGAACGGCACTGGTATTACCACATGCTCCACAACCAGCGCGGAACGGCCTTGAAATCCATGCTGTATTTCAAGGGAAACGGGCGCATTCTGGTGGTCAACGTCCCCTGGTACATAGAAGCGGGCTAAGAATAGGAGAGTCGGAAGCCCGGCAAATTCAGGCCTCCGGCTCCCTCTCTTCCTTACTGCACGTAGAACGGAATCGCCGGGCTCACATCCGGCCCCGCCGTAATCTGTACGAAGTTTTCGCCCGATTCAGTGCCGGCGGGCACAAACGCGTTGATCTGCGAAACCCCCGCCGCCAGCCCCGGCGCAGGCCCGAAGTAAAACACATTCATCTGGATCGGCGTGGAGAAAAGCGGGTTCTTGCTAATGCTCAACGTCACCGGATAAACCTGCTTCGGATAATTGCTCACCGGCGTGATGGTAGCATCCACCCCGCCCGGCGTGGTCTGCCCCAGCCCGGTCCCATACATCTCCACGTACGATCCCACCGGCGCCGGATTCGATGGGCCATTCACCGTGCCGTCCTCATTGACAATTGCGTCCGGAAAAATTCCCGGCGCCGTCGCGGTTGAGCCGATCGTGGTGCTCGAAACCGTGCCGCCGGCCGTCTCCACCGTCAACGTCTTAAATCCGTTGACCACCGAATAGGGCGTCACGGCGTTCACCTGGCCCGCGGAAATATAAACCAGCGGCGCAGGCACGCCGTCGAAGAGAATCTGGATGCCGGCGTTCGGAATCGTCAGCAGCCCGTTCGATCCCAGCGTCCAGGTGTTGGCCTGGGCTGGCCCCAGGTAGTTGCCATAGAATGTGATCAACTCGCCCGGCGCCACCGGTCCCGTTGAATAGCTCGCCGAACTGACCAGCGTCGAGAAACTCGGCGGACCGGGCAGCGCCGGCGGTGTATCGGGAGTCACTGCCCGCACTACGGCGGCGGTTCCGTCCACCACATAGAGAGTCGTTCCGTTCAGCGCGATGGCCGATACATAACGCAACTCCGCCTTCGTCGCGGGTCCGCCGTCGCCGGTGTAACCCATGCTGCCGGTGCCGACCACCGTCTGCACGATGCCGGTGTCCGGCGCGATGCGCCGTACACAGTAGCAGGTCGCATCGCCCACGAAGATGTTGCCGCTGGCGTCCACCGCAATAACGGATGGCCGGCACATCCCCGCGTTGGTCGCCAGTCCGCCATCGCCGATGTAACCGCATCCGCCGATCCCGCCCGCGATGGACACTACGCCGGCCGCCGAGATCTTCAGCAGATAGTAGAGGTCCAGGCCGCTGGTATAGATGTTGCCGTTGCCATCCACCGCGACACCCGAGATCGCTCCTAGCCCGGTTTGGGAAGCGGGCTGGCCAAGTCCGGTAAATCCTTGCCCATTGCCCGCGACCGTACTGATCGCGCCTGTGGCGTCGATCTTCCGGACCCGCCTGTTTGTGGAATCCACGAAAATCACTTCACCCGCCGGATCGATCGCGAGCGCCGTAACGTAGCCCAGTTGGGCCGCCACGGCCGGCCCGCCGTCGCCTCCCCATCCCACGACGCCCGTGCCGGCAATGGTGGTGATCGCGCCGGCCGTGCTAATGCTGCGGATCAGGCCCGGTTCGCCGACCAGCAGATTGCCCGCGGAATCGAAGGCCAGGCTCAACGGGTTCAGGATAGCCTGCAAGGCGGAGACTCCATCCAGCGTACTGGTTCCGCCGCCGGCGATGGTGGAGATGATTCCGGTGGCCGCGCTCACTTTACGAATGGTACCCCCGCCGCCGATAAAGAGATCCCCAGTACCGTCCGCCGCGATTGCCGCTGGACTGGTCAGGACGGCGCCCGCCGCCAGGCCCCCGTCGCCATTTCCTAATGTCCCCGCAACGGTGGAGATGATACCCCCGTTCGCCGCGACTTCGCGGATGCGCTTGTTTCCCGTATCCGCGATAAAGAGGTCGCCGGCGGTATCGAACGCCAGGCCCTCGGGCGTCGTCAGCTCCGCCTTCGTGGCGGGTCCGCCGTCACCGCTCATCCCCGGCGTGCCGGTGCCGGCCACCGTTGCGATGGTGCCGCTCGTCGCGCTGATGCTCCGCACGCGGTCGAAGTCGATCGCGTCCAGGTTATTGTGGCTGTCGACAGCCAGCGCGCCCAGTGTCTCGAAGGCAGCCTTCAGGGCGCTGCCCCCATCGCCGTTTTCCGCGATCGCGCCGGTGCCCGCGTACGTGCTGATGATGCCTGTGGAACCGCTGATCTTGCGGATCCGGTAGTCGCCGCTGTCGGCAATATACAGGTTGCCGCCGGAGTCCACCGCGATGCCCATCGGACGCACCAGCGTGGCTGCCGTCGCCTGGCCGCCGTCGCCGCCGAATTTCGTGCCTCCGTTGCCGGCGATGGTGGTGATCGTCCCGCTCTGCCCATCGATCCGCCGCACGTATCCCGCCAGTTCGACAATATAAATGTTCCCCGCCGCATCTACGCAAAACTGTTGCGGCATATTGAGCAGAGCGGCTGACGCTGGTCCTTCGTCGCCGCTATCTCCGTTGGTGCCGTACTTTCCCGCGATCGT
>JBEKIM010000566.1:0-3762 GCA_050011755.1 Bryobacteraceae bacterium
TGGAGGAGGCGGAGGAAGGCTTCGGGATCCTCGCCTTCGAGGATGAAGTGTTTGTCGCCGGAGAGGCCGTGGGTGAGGCCGTTGCGGCTGGAGGCGGCTTTGCCTTCGGGGGTGCGGGGGCCTGTCGATTTCAGGGCGTTGCGGCGGTTGGCTTCCGCCTGCTGTGGGGAAAGTTTCCGATCATGATGGCTTTTCATTGATTTGCGGGCGCGGGTATGGCCCTTCCTTTCGACTACAGGTTAGCTTGGAGGATTTAGGGACCACGGGTACGATTCTTGCAAGTGGTTGAAAGGACGGGGGAAAGAAATGTTTGGCTGGGCTGTCACCGTTTACCGGCGAATCCGGCCCTCGACCAGAATTGAGCAAAGCCGCCGGATTGGCCGGTAAACGGACACATATCGGGTCCAATCTCCTGGCGCCGCCCAAGTGTTGTGGTCATGTTGCGAGGAAGGACGCGGCGATGGGACGATTGGCCGGATATGTGACAACGCTGCCGGCAAGAGCGGGACTTAAAAGTCCCGCCGGCACGCTGAAGCGTGGGCCACGGGCTGCGGCCAGTCATCAAGAGAAAGGCCAAAGTCCAGAGGCGGCTACGGCCAAGATTGGCGGCCCTCAAAAAACTTCGGCACGCCGCGTTATACTGCGGTCGAATGCGCACACTCGTGATCCCCGCGCTGGCCGCGGCGCTCTTAATTTCGTGCGGCGCCGAACCGAAACCGTCCGCGCCCGAACCTGACAAGCCCGCTGCGGCGGCGAGGCCCGCGGACGAATCCCGCCGCTTGCCCCTGGCCGATCGTGTAGACGCGCAGGTGGTCGACAACCACCTGCTGGATAAGCCCTTCATGCCCGGAGGCACGCTGGCGCACTACAAGCGCGGCAAAATCGAATACAGTATGTTTGTCGCCAGGATGCCCAATGCGCAGGATGCCGCGTTTCTGCTGCTCGATTGGCACAAGGCGCTGGCATCCGCGAAGATCATTCCGGCTTTTGGCGGCTACTTCGGCCAGGACGGAGCGCGTCCGGTCTTCGTGTTCGCGAAAGGCGCATGGGTCGCGGGCGTCGCCGGTCTTCCCGAAAAGGACGCGGACCTGGCCGCGCGCGGCTTGGCTGCGCACCTGGATTAAGCTGCAAAGAGAGGATCATTTTGCCCACCAAACACTTGATGGATTTAGCCGGACGCGTGGCCGTAGTGATCGGCGGCACGTCCGGACTGGGCCGGAAACTTGCCGCCGGCCTGGCCGACGCCGGCGCGGACGTGGTGCCCACCGGACGCCGCGAGCCGCTGATCGAGGAGGCCTGCCTGGAGATCGAACAAGCCGGCCGCCAAACCCTGCGGCAAGTCTGCGACGCCGGCTCCCGCGATTCCATCGACCATTTTCGCGACGCCGTGCTGGCGCGGTTCGGTCGCGTCGATGTGCTGCTGAATGCAGCCGGCCAGACCCAGCGCAAGCCCACCGCCGAAGTCGCCGAAGCCGACTGGAATCGCATCATGGATGTCAATCTTACGGGCATGCTGCGCACCTGCCAGTCGTTCTACCGGCCGCTGGCGGCTAACCGCCGCGGACGTATAATTAATATCGCCTCGCTGACCTCTTTCGTAGGGTTCATGGAGGTGACCGCCTACGCCGCGTCGAAAGCCGCGGTCCTGGCACTCACGCGCAACCTGGCCGTGGAGTGGGCGCGTGACGGCATCAACGTGAACGCCATTGCGCCGGGAGTTTTCCGCACCGACTTGAACGCGCAGCTTCTCGACGGCACCGAGCGCGGCCGCGAATTGAAACTGCGTACCCCGATGGCCCGTTTCGGTCAGCCCGAAGAACTGATCGGAGCGGCGGTCCTGTTGGCCTCCGATGCCGCCAGTTTCATCACCGGTCAGTGCATCGCGGTAGACGGCGGATTCCTGGCTTCCGGTGTAAACCAGTAAGCGCGGCGGGCCGCCGCGATCCACGAGCTATTCCCACAACCGGACACTGCCGCTCCACGCCTGCAGCGCGGGGCTCAATCGTCTCAGCAACTTGCCGATCCGCAAAAATGGCACTCCGCGTGCCAAACAACAACCAAATGCCCACCCTGATCAAAGACCTGCGCTATTCCCTGCGCTCTCTGCGGAAGATGCCCGGTTTCACCGTGGTGGCCCTGCTGGTTTTGGCGCTGGGCATCGGAGCGAACACCGCCATCTTCAGCGTGGTCAATTCGGTGGTGTTGCGGCCGCTGCCGTATCCCGGCGCGGACCGGCTGGCGCTCATCTGGGAGACGGATCTGAAGGACGGCATCAAACGCGAAGGGCCGTCCGCGCCGAATTTTCTCGATTGGCGCGAACAAAGCCAATCCTTTGAGGAGATGGCGCTCCTCGAGGTCGGCACCGGCACGGTCACCGGCGAAGGCGAACCCGAGCAAGTCACCGGGCTCCGGGTAACCACCAATTTCCTGTCGATGCTCGGCGCGCGCACGGTTCTGGGGCGCGGCTTCACAGCGGCTGAAGGGGCGGGCCAGGCACGCTTTCCCGTGGCCGTACTGGCGAACGGATATTGGAAACGCCGTTTCGGCTCGGACCCTGGAATCATCGGCAGGACTTTCATCCTGAATAGCGAGCCCTACACCGTCATCGGCGTGCTGGCGCCGGACTTTTACCATCTGCTGCCCACCGATCTTTACGTGCCATGGCCGATCGCGCAACTGCGCGCCAAGAACCGCGTGGACCACGATTTCGGAGTCATCGGGCGCGTGAAGCCGGGCGTCACGATCGCGCAGGCGCAGGCTGAGTTGAGCGGCATCGCGCGGCGTATCGATGCGCAGACGCCCCGTCTGGCAGGCTGGGACGTGAGCGTGGTGGGCATGAAGCAGGCGCTCTTCGAATACATCCGGCCCGCCCTCCTTTTGCTCCTGGGGGCGGTGGGGCTTCTGCTACTGCTGGCATGCGTCAACGTGGCCAGCCTGTTGCTCGCGCGGGTTACCGGCCGCACCAAGGAGCTCGGCATTCGCGCGGCATTAGGCGCGTCGCGCAGCCGCCTGATCGCGCAGATTCTCGGCGAAAGCCTGGTTCTGAGCCTGGCCGGCGGTGCGTTGGGAGTACTCTTCGCGGGCTGGGGCGTCGACGTGTTGGGCGCAGTCCTGCCCAACACCTTGCCGATGGCGGAAGCCGGCGCCGAGATCGTACGGCCGGCGATCGCGGTGGATGCCCGGGCGCTGCTCTTCGCCCTGCTCGTCTCCACCGGCGCCGCGCTGATTTTCGGACTCATTCCCGCCCTCCACGCCGCCGGCGCCGACGTGAACGACGCGCTGAAGTCCGGCGGCCGTACATCTTCCGGATCGCGCGGCCGGGCGCGCATATGGAGCTTCCTGGTGGCGGGGGAAATCGCGCTCGCCAGCATGCTGCTGATCGGCGCGGGTCTCGCCATGAAGAGCTTCGTGAATCTGCAGCACGTGAACTCCGGCATCCGGCCCGACCATGTCCTCACGTTTCGGATGCGCCTGCCCACCGATAATCTTTATAAAGACGATCGCGAGCAGGCAGTCTTTTACCGGCAGGTGCTCGACAAGGTGCAGCGCATTCCCGGCATCCAGTCCGCCGGCCTGAGCGATGTGCTGCCGCTCGGGGAGCAAAACGACCGTGAATACTTCACTATCGAGCACCGTCTCCTGCCGGCGGGGCAGGAATTGGTTGCCGACTTCCGCCGCATCAGCCCGCGGTATTTGAATACGATGGGAATCGCGCTGCTGCGGGGCAGATCGCTCTCCGATGGCGACGGGCGCGCGGCCCCG
>JBEKIM010000567.1:0-3735 GCA_050011755.1 Bryobacteraceae bacterium
CACCTGCAGGATACTGGGCGGCTTATAGCCGTCGAAGCCCAGATCGGCATAGGCGAAATCGTGGACCACCAGGGTGCCGTGCCGGCTGGCCATGGCCACGATCTCGCGGAAGAAATCCAGATCCACGCAAGTCGTGGTGGGGTTGTGCGGAAATGAAATCAGCAGCAGCTTGGGTTTGCGCGTAGAAGTGCGGTACAGATCTTCCAGACGGTTCAGAAACTCCGCCGGGCTGGACATGGGGAGCAGGCAGGCGTGGCCCTCGGCCATGATCACGCCGTACTGATGAATAGGGTACGCGGGATTCGGCGAAACCACCGCATCGCCCGGCCCCACCACCGCGAAGAGCAGGTGCGCCAGCGCGTCCTTGGCGCCGATCGTCACGATGGCTTCTGTATCGGGATCGAGTTCCACGCCGTAGTTGGTGCGGTAGCGCCGCGTGATCTCCTCGCGCAGACGGGGGATGCCGCGGGAAGCCGAATAGCGATGGTTGCGCGCATTGCGTGCCGCTTCCACCATCTTGCTCACTACCACGCGCGGCGTGGCGCCATCGGGGTTGCCCATTCCCAAGTCGATGACGTCCTGCTGCGCGGCGCGCGCCTGGGCGCGCATTTCGTTGATCACGGCAAAGACGTAAGGCGGCAGCTTTTGAATACGGTAAAACTCTTCGGAACTTTGATCCATTCTTTCCATTCTACGCCGGGCGGACTCGCAGGCGCCGCAGCAACGCGGCGGTGGCCTCGCGGTGACACTTCAGGCACAGCGTGCGCATGTTGGAAAAATCGCATTCGCCTCCGCCTTCCGCAACGGGGACGATGTGGTCGGCGTCCCAGAGGTGGCGGCGATGGCCCCAGTCCTTCTCGAACTGGCGGCGCGCGGCGTAGTCCAGCTTGCGCTTCTCCTTACGCAAGGCATCCGTATCCAGGCCGCATCGCGCGCACACGCCATGGTCGCGCTGGTAGACCTGGTCGCGCAGGTAGCCAGGATCGGTGCGCAGTTTCCACTGGTCGACGCACGCATCCGAGCAGAAGGTGAAACGGCTTTTGGGGACTTCGCCGCCGCACCTGCGGCAGGGCTGCCGGCGGCGTGGGCCGGCCCATCCCCCAGGCTGCACGCGGCGGGTGCTCACAGACGCAGATCGTAACCCTGTGCGCGCATGCCGTCGATCAGGCGGGCGCGCACCTCGCCCACTTCTTCGGAGGACAGGGTCCGCTCGGGCGAGCCCAAAGTCAGACGGAACGAAACGCTCTTGGCGCCTGCGGCCAACGGTGGGCCGGCATACTGCCGTTGGTATTCGATCGACTCGAGCAGGGGGCCGGACAGACCCTCCAGTTTGGCCTGCAGGTCGCCCACCAGCTCACCGGCGCGCGCTACCACGGAGAGATCGAAGGCGCTCGAAGGATAGCGCCGGATCGGGGCGTAGCGCTGCACTTTTGGCCAGGCGGACTGCACAGCCGTCAGATCCAGATCCAGCATGGCCGTACGGCCGCCCGCCAGCGAGGGGTGCAATTCAAACAGGCGGCCGGTCACGGCGCCATTCCAATGGATTTCCGCCGCGCGCGTGGGATGTTCGTATGGGCGCGCGGCAGCGGGACGCGCTTCGGCGCCGGGCATCAGGCAGCCCGCGGCGCGCTTCATCTCGAACAGGCCAGCCGTGCCGTCGCCTTCCTTGCTATAAATGGCGGCGGCCAGGTGCGGGATCTCGCGCGGCAGCCCTTGCGGCTGCTCGTGGATCTCCCGGCCGATTTCGAAAAGCCGGAACGCGTCGAAGCGTTTGCTGTTCTCGAGCACGTTGCCGCGCAGTTCGGGCAGCAGCGACATGCGCAGCAGCGACTGATTGGGGGCGATGGGATTGGCTACCGTCACGTGGTCCGCCGGCTGCATGCCGAAGGCGAGCGCATCGGCTTCGGCCACGAACGAGTAGTTGTAGACCTCGGTGAATCCCTGGTCGGCAAAGATGGCGCGCACACGGCGATGAAAGGCGCGTTCGTCATTGGCGGGCGGCACGGTCGTGAGGACAGCGGGCGGGCGTGGCGCGATGGAATCGTAGCCGATCATGCGGCCGACTTCTTCCACCAGGTCGTCCTTCATCGAGATGTCTTTGGTGGCGCGCCAGGATGGTACAGTCACCGAGAAGACCGTCGGCCCGTCGTTGTCTGAGGTTTTGGTGACGCCGAATGCCAGGCGCTCCAGAATGTCGCGCACCTCATCGGGACTGACGTCCTTACCGAGCTTGCGCACCAGCCAGTCCATGGGCAGCCGGATCGCTGGGGGCGGCGCGACGGGTTTCCGCCGGTCGGCAAGGCCGCCCACCAGCCGGATGCCGGGCGAGATCTCGCGCAGCAGTTCGACGGCCCGCGCCAGGCCGCGTACGGTGTTTGCCGGATCCTGGGATTTCTCGAAACGCATGGAAGCGTCGGTGCGGAGTTTTAAGGCGGCGGAAGTGCGGCGTACACTGGATGCGTTGAAACAGGCGCTTTCGAGCACGATGCGGGTGGTGCCGCCGGCGATGGCGCTATCCATGCCGCCGATCACTCCGGCGAGGGCCACGGCTCCTTTGGCGTCCGCGATGACCAGGTTCGAGGGGCTAAGCGTGAAATCCTGACCATTCAAAGCCTGGAGGGATTCGCCTTCGTGCGCGCCGCGGATGAAGAGGGCATCGCCGTCGAGGAGGTCGCGATCGAAGGCGTGCATGGGCTGCGCCAGTTCGGACATGATGTAGTTGGTCATGTCCACGATGTTGTTGATGGGGTTCAAACCGATGGCGGTGAGGTGGTACCGCAGCCAGAGCGGCGACGGCTGCACGGTGACGTTGTCGAAGACCAGCGCGCTGTACCGGGGACAGAGATCCAGGTCTTCGATGGAAACCTGGATGGGCGCGGGCGCGCTGGGGACGAGGGACGGCTGCACGGGATCGCGCAGCGGCTGCCGGAGGATGGCGGCGACCTCGCGCGCCATGCCGAAGTGGCCCCAAAGGTCGGGGCGGTGCGTAATCGATTTGTTGTCGATCTCGATAATGCTATCGGGCACGCAGGCGGCGAGTTCGCCGGTGTGCTCCGCGAGTTCCAGGATGCCGGCGGCATCCCGATCGATGCCGAGTTCCGCGCCGCTGGCCAGCATGCCGTCGCTCTCGACGCCGTTGATCACTTTCCTTTCGAGGGGCACGTAGGCGGTGAACATCCCTGCCCGGCAGTTGGGCGCTCCGCAGACGACCACCTTGACGCCGTACGCGCTGGTTTCGACCACGGCTCTTACGTTGTGGCCGGGGGGGATGGGTTCGACCGATACAACACGCGCGCCGCAGGCGCCCGCCAGCAGGGAACCCGCCTCCTCGATGCCCTCGCACTCGGCGGTGCGCATGGTGATGAGGCGTTCCAGTTGGCGGGCCGGGGTTTCGAGCGCGGGTATGTATTCGCGAATCCAGTTATAGGAGAATCTCATGGGTCACGGGTGAACACGGGTCGCGTGGAGCTTCCATTCTATCTGCTTTGATGGCGGCGGTGCCTCCACGGTCGTGGCGCACGCTTCAGCGGGCGCCCCCGCGGATGCGGGTGAAACAGCGGCGAGACCCCCGGCGGGGCATCGTCGAAAACTCACCGTGGGGCGGGCAATCATACCCGCAGCCGCCTTTTCAGGCGGCTAAGCCGGCTGGAAAGCCGCCCCCAGCGGGGACCCCGGGCCAAGATTGGCCGCCCCACTCTTGGTCTTCGTCATCTTTGCGGCTCCGAAAACAACCGC
>JBEKIM010000568.1:0-3721 GCA_050011755.1 Bryobacteraceae bacterium
CGCCGGCACGCTGAAGCGTGTCAGGATGGCCCTGCGGGCCACCAAATGTGATGAAAACTCAATTTGGAGGGCGGCCAATCCTGGCCCGGGGTCCCCGCTGGGGGCGGCTTTCCAGCCGGCTTGGCCGCCTGAAAGGCTGCTGCGGGCATGATTGCCCGCCCCCCAATTGGGTTTTCAACGGTGCGCCACGGGCGCTGCGGATCTGGCCAGCACGCGGTCGACCGACCATGCGCCGGATCCCGCGATCATAATGGCCGCCGTCATCGCCAGCACCAGCAGGTGATACTCGAAGCCTTCGCCTTTCTGCCGGCCGGACCAGTTCATGAAGAAGCCATTTACGGCGCTCACTTTCGCGATGGCCACCACCATCACGCAGAAGATCCCGAACGCCGCCACGCGGCCCAGCAGGCCCAGAATCAGGCCGATCCCGCCCAGGAATTCCGCGGCGATCGCCAGGCATGCGAACACCGCCGGAATGCCTCCGTGCTCGAAACCGCGCAGGGTCGCCGTGAAGCCCTGTCCGCCCCACCAGCCGAGCACCTTTTGCGCGCCGTGCGCGAAAAACACGGCACCGAGGCCCAGCCGCAAAATCGCCGGCGCGGCATCCGGATTCGTGCGAATCAATTTGCGGAGCATGGTATGTGATATCGTTTCCTTTCAATTATGCCACTTGATTCTCTTTCCCGCCGTGCGTTTTGCGCTTTAACCGCGGCTGCCCCTATTGCGTCCGCCTTCGCGCGGGGCAATGAACCTCCCGTCGGCCTGGAACTCTATTCCGTGCGCGGAGCGTTGAAGCAGGACCTCATGGGCACGGTGCGCGCCGTCGCCAAGATGGGCTATCATTGCGTAGAGTTTTTCTCGCCCTATTACGCCTGGACTCCCGATTATGCCAAGCAAGTGAAGCAGATGATGGACGATGCCGGCATCCGCTGCTTCTCGACGCACAACGGTGCGGAATCGTTCACGCCCGATGGAATGGCGCACGCGATCGAATTGAACCACATCCTCGACAGCCACTTCATCGTTTGGGCTAGTGCTGGAAACGTGAAGACCCTGGACGGCTGGAAGGGCGTTGCCGAACGCCTCAACCAAGGCGCGGACAAGATGAAATCGGCCGGGCTGCGCGCCGGTTATCACAACCACCAGTTGGAGTTTACGCCCATCGAGGGCAAGCGTCCCATCGAAGTGCTGGCTGCCAACACCGGCAAAGACGTCATGCTGCAACTGGATGTGGGTACCTGCATCGAAGCGGGCTCCGATCCGGTGGCGTGGATCGAGGCCAATCCGGGCCGGATTCGCTCCATGCACTGCAAAGACTGGTCGCCGGAGAAGCATTACAAGGTTCTGCTGGGAGAGGGCGTGGCGCCCTGGAAGAAACTCTTCGCGGCGGCCGAGAAGTCGGGTGGGCTGGAATTCTACCTGGTGGAGCAGGAAGGCAGCGATTATCCGGAACTGGAAACCGCGCAGCGCTGCCTTACGAATTTCCATAACCTGCACGGCTAGGGCGGCATTTTTCGTCCGAAGTTGCTCATCCCCATCTGAATCTGCGCGAGCCGCGGCATTCGCGGCCGGTATCATGGCCCTGAATGCGGATGGTTGGCTTCCTTTGCGCGTTTTCGTTAGCGACCGTCGCGTTGCGCGCCGGCTGGAACCCGCGCCTGGCGGCGCAATATCTCGACAAGAGGCAGCAGGAGTGGGCAGGGTGGCCGCCGGCGAAGGCCGTGACCGGGGGTACGTGCTTTTCCTGTCACACCGGGGCCACTTATCTGCTGGCGCGGCCGGCGGTGCGCAAGGTCCTGGGCGAAAGCCGCCCGACTCCTTATGAGAAGGCACTGGTCGACGGCTTGCGTGCGCGGACCGGCGTTTTGGACGCCAGGAAAATCAAGAGCGGTTTTGCGGCCGAACCCGTGGCATCCGAAGCTCTCGGCGTGGAATCGGTCTACGCGGCATTATTCTTGGCGCGGGCGGCGGACACCAGCGGGACGACGCTGGAATCCGGCGCCGCGAAGGCATTCGATCGTTTGTGGACGCTGCAGCTCAGGGAAGGGCCGGCCCGCGGCGCCTGGCCGTGGCTGAGCCTCGATCTCAACCCGTACGAGATGCCCGATTCCCAGTTCTACGGGGCGGCGATGGCCGCGCTGGCCGTCGGGAACGCCCCGGCCGGATATCGGCAAGAACCGAATGTGCGCAAGAGCGTTGCGGCGCTGAATGCGTATCTGGCCCGCGCGCGCGATGCGCAGCCCCTGCACAACCGCATCGTGCTGCTATGGGCAGCTACCAGGCTGCCGGATGCCATGCCGGAGGCCGCGCGGCGATCGACTATTGAAGAAATCTGGCAGACGCAGCAGGCCGACGGCGGATGGTCCCTCGACTCGCTCGGACCATGGCACCCGCGGGAAGGCGCGCCGGTATCGAAAGGGAGCAACTGCTACGCCACGGGTCTGGTGGCCTCGGTGCTGGAGGCGCTGCCGGAGACCCGGGAAGTCGACGCAGCCGATGCGCGGCTGGCGCGCGCCGAGGCATGGCTGGAATCCCATCAGGATCGCCAGGCGGGATATTGGGCGGCCGAATCGATGAACAAGCAATACCCGCCCGGCTCGATCGAAGCCTCGTTCATGCGGGACGCGGCTACAGCCTTCGCCGCACTGGCGCTCAGCGAGGCTGCCGGGCGCACCGCGAAGTGAATGCGGTATTCGGTGGAAACCGCCAGTCCCTTCCAACCGTCAAAAACGCCAAAAGGGTCTTCATGGGGAATGGAACGATTCATCTCTACGTATTCGATGGCTATTGCGATTGGGAGCCGTCCTATGCGATTTCACAATTGAACCAGGGGCCGCGGGTTTCGACGGTGGCGGCGGCGCTAGAGCCGGCGCTGACGGCCGGCGGCCTGCGAATTGTGCCGGACATCACGTTGGATGCGCTGCTTCCCACTGACAGCGCGCTGCTGATTCTGCCGGACGGCGCGGCCTGGCGCACGGGCGGAAATCGCGAAGCCGTCCGAAAAGCCAAAGAATTCCTGGATGCGGGTGTCCCTGTGGGCGTGCTGGGGCAGGCGGCCGCGGGATTGGCAAGGATGGGATTGGAGCGCAACGCCAATCTGATTGCCGCCAATGGAGCCGGGCCGGAGGAGTTCGCGCAGAGGATTGCCGGCGTGTTAGGTCCGGCTCGCGCGACACAACCGCATCGGCCGAGCCCAATAACGCCGGAGAATGCGCTACGCCCGCTGGTCTGGAGCGATCCGGCTGGTATTGCGGACTCACCCGCATGCCGCAGGACTATTATCTCGATCCACCTGGGAGCGTCCGTTCACGTGGGATGCCGTCGCGGAGGGAAGTATCATTGCGGGTTGAACGTACACGGCGATATCGACATCATTCCGCCGGGAACACCCAGCCGTTGGGAACTGCGTGAAAACGACACGTCGTTCGTGATCCACGTAGCTAACCGGTTGATGAACGTGGTGGCGAGTGAATCGGGGCTGGACCCGGCCAGAGTGGAAATTCTGAATCGCTTTCAAATGCGCGATCCGCAGATTGAGCATCTTGGATGGGCCCTGAAAGCGGAAATGGACGGAGGCTATCGCAGCGGCCGGCTGTACCTGGATAGCCTCGGGATGGCGATCGCCGCCTGCGTTCTCGACCGCCACAGCTCGGTTTCGCGAGCCAGGCACCTGCTCTCCCAGGGGATGTCGGGACATCGCCTGCGGCAGGTGCTGTCGTAC
>JBEKIM010000569.1:0-3713 GCA_050011755.1 Bryobacteraceae bacterium
TTTCGATTCGTCGCCCGGCACCGCGCCCCACGTGGTTCCATCTTTCATGATCGTCTTCGCCAGCCGCGATTTTTCGTTGTAGTGCGGATTGCCGGGCGTGATGGTGTCCACCACCTGCACCACTTCCCATGGCGCGCGATCTTTATCCACCATCGAACGCTGATACAGTTTGCCTTCCTGCCAGTAGAATCGCCGCTGCCGCCAGGGAGTGCGCAGGAGCGCGAGGTCGGTGCCGCCCACGGGAGCCGCCGCGGCCGACGTTCTGAGCGTCGCTTTATGCGAGATCGCCCCATGGCAATCCACGCAATCCACCTCTACCGCGTTGCGCGTTTCCCCATATAGATTCCCGTCGCCATGATTGTCCTGCTGGAAATGGCAATCGGTGCAGTGCATCCCTTTTTCCAGATGAATGTCGCGCAGCTGCACGCTCTTCTGAAACTTGTCCTTGTCGTCGGGCGGGACAATGTGGCTCTCCGGATCCAGGAGATTGCCTTTGCGATCGCGCTTATACACCGCGCGAAACACCCAGCCATGGCCATGAAAGTCGGCGAACTGCGTATGCTTGAGCTGCTGGTTAAACTCCGGGCTCCCGACTTTTTCGAGGAACGAAAGATCCTTCCACAACCCGCGCGCCGCCGCGCTCTCCGGATTGGCCTGCCAGGTCTTGAAGCGCTCCTCATCGGACGGATCGTGCTGCTCCTTCGGATACATATGCTCGCCATCGGTTTCGTTGTCCCACCAGATGTAGCCCAGATACGACGCCACCATGTTGGTGCCCGGATGAATGTGGCACACGATGCACTGGCTGGTGGGTATGGACCGCGTGAACTCGTGCTTGATGGGATGGCCCCGCTCGTTTTGCGGTATGGTCGGATCGATTTGCGCGCTGTGCGCTTGATTCCCGTATTTCGCGTACGGGCCGGAATGCACCGGCGACCGGTCGTTCGCATAGATAACGTGACAAGCCGTGCAGCCGCTCGACCGGTAGTCCCCCGGATGATCGTTGGTGCCCGGCATCGATAGAATCGGGTCCAGCAGCCGCGTCTTCTGCAATCCCAGAAACACCGGATCGGTGCGCAACTCCGTCCCCAGGCCGCGGTCGCTCAGCTTCACGTCCGGCGCTCCCGGATCTTCTTCCGGATTCGGTATCCCGGTCTCCGGACGCTCCCCGCCCCCGCGCTCGAACACCCGCAGTACGTTGCCCGGCTGCGATACTTCCCAGCGGCCCAGCGGGTCCAGATGCGGCAGCACGCCCTTGCTCTTGGTCAGATCCTGCGACGGCGGCGGATAGGTCATCAGCCGCTGCGCCACGCCGTCCGGCGAATAGCTCTCGCCGAAGTGCGAGTCCTTATAAGGATACCCTCCGTTGTTGTACAGCGCCGCGCCCCACAACATCGCCCCGTGCGTCATCATGCTGGTCCGCACCGCCACTACTTCCCGTGGATGGCAGCCCGACGATCCGCAGGTTTGCTCCGCCACCCGCAAGTCCCCAGGATTGACGAACTGAATGTACTCCTTGCTCTCTTTCTCCCACGCGTCGAAAGCCCGCACCGGATTGGCCGAGCTCTTCCACAACTCCGCGATGCGCGGCTTCGGATGCGCCTGCTTCTTGGCCTGCTCGTACTCCGCCGACCCTTTCGCCGCTCCCGCCGGCGGCTTCACCTCTGCCTTGCCCCCGTGGCAATCCGTGCATCCCAGCCGCACCGTTCCGGTCGAATGCATCGAGGGCGAATCCGTTTCCCCGTGACAGGCCACGCACCCCACGCTCTTCCCCGCGGCCTCCTCCGCGCTCTGCCGCAGCAACGGCGCCCCGCCCTGCTGCGCCATCAACAATCCGCATACCAGCGCGAGCACCCCCGCGCCGGCCGCGGCCCATCCGTATTTAGAAGCGGAAGCGTACATTTGTGAATACCGAAAATAGTGTGCGGCTGGTCAGTATATCCCGGAAGCCCTGGAACGGCGCGAACGCGTTCACGCCGCCCGTGATCACGATGTTCTCCGACAGCGGCGGCCGGTACGTCAACCCGATCCCGGAATCGGCCCCGATGCCGGCGTGGATTCCCGATTGGAACAGCAACAGCTCCAGCGGCTCGGTGTCGGCGAAGCGTAGAAAATTGACGTTCACGAAACCTTTCAGCTTGGGCGTGATGTCGATGTCCACGCCCGCGTTGTACAAAAACAATCCCGGATTGACGAAGTTGGATTGCCCTTCGCTCTTGCTGGTCCGCAGATCCGGCACCAGGCTGCCTTCGTTCACCAAGTTCACGCCCGTGCTCAGCAACCCGATGCCCTCCCGGTCCCAGAAACTGAAAAAGCCCCCCGCGAAGTTCGGGTTGTCGAATATGGTGTCGAAGCCGCGCGCCGATCCGCCCAGCGGATTCTTGTCGCCCGACGCGTAAAAGAACGACGCCCGGTAGCGCAGCCAGTCCTTGTCGATCGACAACTCCAGCGCCGCCATCTGCGCGTTGATGTCCACCGGCCGCTCGGCGATCTCGTTGAAGCTGTCGTGCCCCAGCACCTGATAGAACGCGTGCGTCACGTTCAGTTTTCCGAAATGCCCGTCCCCGGTCAGCCCGTAATAATACGCCCGGATCGCATGCTCGGCCACCAAACCGATCGGCGCCGGACGCGCCAGAAAGTTGTTGGTGTTCAACTGAAACGACGGATCGTCCTTGTTGTAATGGAAGCTGGCTTGAATCGTGTAGCCCGGCTTGATGAAATCCTGCCGGTACAAATTCGCGATCATCACCTGCTGGTGCCGGTAGGAAAACGTGTTCAACCCGCTGTTGGTGTCCTTTTCCAGCATCGCGAAATACGCCGCGTTGAACTGATACCGATTCGATCCCAAGGTGCCGAACAAACGCACGCCCGGCTCCTGATCGGAGAAAATGAAGCCGCGAAAATCGCTGTTGAAGGATTGAATGCCCGCCCGCAGCGAAATGAAATCGTAGTTGTCGCTCAAGTCCGCCAGCTTCGCTTCCACGAAGCCTTCCTGCAGCCCCACGTGCGTGTCCAGCCGCGTGGTCCCCTTGGTCGGGTCCACGTTCACGATCCCGTTTTCCTGCACGTTGAGGTAGTTGATATTGATCACCGGCATGAACTTGATTTGCCAGTCCACCGGCCGGAACGTAGTGTCGCCATGGAACAGCGTCACCGACAAGCCGATATTTTCGGTCATGAAAAACTGTCCGAACCGTCCGTAGAAGTCCGTCGCGCCGGGACTGGACGAGCCCAGCCCGCTCGGGATCGGCAGGCGCCGGCCGTCGAAGAACGTGTCGCTGGTCAGATTCAAGTTCAGAAACGTGCGGTTGCCGATGACCGGGTAGTCGCCCTTCAGCTTGTTGCGATTGAACGGATCGTACCAGTGCCCCTTCACGTACGGCACTTCGCCCACCGGGTAGCGATGATAGTCGGTGGGAAACGCATAATTCCAACGATCCGGAATCACCTCGAACAGCTCCGCGTCGGTGGCCAGCGGCGCCAGCGGCAGCGGCTCTCCGGTGGTCTCCGGCGGCGGCGCCTCGAGCATAGCGCGATAGGGCGACGAGACCCTCGGTTCGGCCGGACCCCTTGCAGGCTTGGGACCGAGCGCCGGTTCGCGCGGAATCTCGCGCAGTCCTTCCAGGCCCGTGGGCGTGCTCTTCATGGCGAACTGGAGCGCGAACACGTCGCCGGCCGCCAGTCCGATTTCGTCGCGCTCGAACGGCTGGAAT
>JBEKIM010000570.1:0-3703 GCA_050011755.1 Bryobacteraceae bacterium
ACCCACTTCGGCCACCAGCTTTACGGAGATGCGGGCGCGCGGATTGGCATTCTTCAAATCGTAGATCAGTTGGGCGAGATCTTCAATGGAATAGATATCGTGGTGCGGCGGCGGCGAAATCAGTCCCACACCGGGGATGGAGTGGCGCACCCGGGCGATCGTTTCATCCACCTTGTGGCCGGGCAGTTGGCCGCCTTCGCCGGGTTTGGCGCCCTGGGCCATCTTGATCTGCAGCTCGTCGGCATTTACCAGGTAATTGGTGGTCACGCCGAAACGCGCCGAGGCCACCTGCTTGATGGCGCTGCGGCGCCAGTCGCCGTTCGCATCGCGCGCGAAACGGGCTTCGTCTTCGCCGCCTTCGCCGGTATTGGACTTGCCGCCGATGCGATTCATGGCGATAGCCAACGTCTCGTGCGCTTCCTTCGAAATGGAGCCGAAAGACATGGCTCCGGTAGCGAAGCGCTTCACTATCTCGGTGGCCGGCTCGACGTCCTCGATGGGAACGGGCCGCGCCGCCTTCTTGATTTCGAGCAGACCTCGCAAAGTGCACAACTGGCTGTTCTGCTTGTCGATCAGGTCCGTGTATTCCTGGAAGGTCTGCGGGTTCTGCTGGCGCACGGCGTGCTGTAGCTTGCTGACCGTAAGAGGATTGAGCAGGTGATACTCGCCGCGCACGCGGTACTGATAATTGCCGCCCACGGGCAGTTCGGTGTCGTATCCGGTGATGGGACGGTAAGCCAGCGCGTGCTTCATCTGCGCTTCGCGGGCGAGCACCCCGAGGCCCACGCCCTCGATGCGGGAGGCGGTGCCGGTGAGGTATTTATCGATCAGCGATTTGTTCAGTCCGATGGCTTCGAACACCTGTGCGCCGCGATAGCTCTGCAGCGTGGAAATGCCCATCTTGGAGAAGGTCTTCAGCAGACCCTTATTGATGGCCTTCTTATAGTTGGCAAGGGCCTTTTCAAAGGTGAGCCCCGTGGGCAGGTTGCCGCGCACGGCCATGTCTTCGAGAGTCTCGATGGCCAGGTAAGGGTTCACCGCGCTGGCGCCATATCCGATCAGGAGCGCGAAATGCATGACCTCGCGCGGCTCGCCGGATTCGACGATCAAAGCGACCTGCGTGCGCGTCTCTTCGCGGACCAGGTAGTTGTGGACGGCGGCCAGCGCCAGCAGGCTGGGAATGGGGGCGTAGTCCTCGTCGATGCCGCGGTCCGAGAGGATCAGCAGGGTGTAGCCGGACTTGATGGCCAGCGAGGCGCGGCGGCAGAGGGAGTCGAGAGCCCGTTCCAGGCCTTTCTCCCCGTCTTCGGCGGGAAATAGCGTCGGCAGCGTGGTGGCCAGGAAATCGCCTTGCGAAACGCGCCGCAGCTTTTCGAGCGAACGGTTGCCCAGGATGGGATGCGGCAGGCGCAGCGTATGGCAGTGCCGCGGTGTCTCGTCGAGGATATTGCGCTCGGTGCCGATGTAGCTGATCAGAGACATGACCATCTCTTCGCGAATGGGGTCGATCGGCGGATTGGTCACCTGCGCGAAGAGTTGTTTGAAGTAATTGAACAACGGCTGCGGGCGGTCCGAGAGGCAGGCCAGCGGCGTGTCGGTGCCCATGGATCCGATGGGCTCCTGCCCGTTCTCCGCCATCGGGGCGAGGATCAGGCGAAGATCTTCGTCGGTGTAGCCGAAGGCCCGCTGGCGGCAGAGGATCGTAGCGTGATCGGTGCCGTGCTCGCGGGGAGGTTCGGCAAGTTGTTCGAGCGTGACCTGGTTCTCGGCGAGCCATTGGGCGTAAGGGTGACGCGAGTACAGGCGCTCCTTGATTTCTTTGTCGGAGACGATGCGGCCGGCTACGGTATCCACCAGAAGCATCTTGCCAGGCTGGAGGCGGCCCTTCCTCTTGACGTTTTCAGGTTTCACGGGCAGCACGCCGGCTTCCGACGACATGACGATCAAGTCGTCATGCGTGACCAGGTAGCGGGCGGGCCGCAGGCCGTTGCGATCGAGCGTTGCGCCGATGACGCGGCCGTCGGTGAAAGCGATGGCGGCGGGGCCGTCCCAGGGCTCCATCAGGGAGGCGTGATATTCGTAAAAAGCCCGCTTCTCCGGGTTCATGTGGGGATTGCTGGCCCAAGCTTCGGGAATGAGCATGGCCATGGCGTGCGGCAGTTCGCGGCCGGCCATCAGGAGCAGTTCGAGGGCGTTGTCGAAGCTGGCGGAATCGCTGCCGCCCGGGGCGATGATGGGGAAAAGCTTCTGGATGTTGGATCCGAATGCCGGTGAAGCCAGGATGGATTGGCGCGCGTGCATCCAGTTGACATTGCCGCGGACCGTGTTGATTTCGCCGTTATGCGCGACGTAGCGGTAGGGATGGGCGAGTTGCCAGGTTGGAAAAGTGTTCGTCGAAAAGCGCTGGTGTACCAGGCAGAGGGCGCTCATAACATCCGGATCGGACAGTTCGCCGTAGAAGGCCGCCATCTGGGGCGCGAGTAGCAGGCCTTTGTAAACAATGGTACGCGCGGAGAGCGACGGGATATAGAAATCGCCCTTGTTGGCTAGCGCGGTCCGGGCGACTTCGGTTTCGGCGCGTTTGCGGACGATATAGAGTTTGCGCTCCAGGGCGTCGGGGTCGCAGCGCTCGGGGCAGCCGACGAAGATCTGCTGAATGTAGGGCTGGGAGGCGCGCGCAACGCGGCCGATGGCGTCGCCGTCGACCGGGGTATCGCGCCAGCCGAGGACGGTCAGGCCCTCCTCGCGGACAATCCGTTCCAGGATCCCTTCGCATGAGAGGCGTTGGTGGGGCTCAACGGGCAGAAAAGTCATGCCGACGCCGTACTCGCCTTCGGCGGGTAAGGTGAAGCCAAGGGCAGCGCATTCGCGGGCGAAGAATTGATGCGGAATCTGAATGAGAATGCCGGCGCCGTCGCCGGTTTCGGGGTCGCAGCCGCATGCGCCGCGGTGGGTCAGGTTGATGAGTACCTGGATGCCCTTGGCAATGATGTCGTGGGATTTGTGGCCTTTGATGCTGGCGACGAAGCCAATACCGCAGGCGTCATGTTCGTTGCGGGGATCGTAGAGTCCCTGGGCCGCCGGCAACTGGCCGCGGGTGACTGATGGGTGGTCTAAACCGGAGATACACTTCGATTCAGTCATGTTCTCTCCCTGGAAGTCTTCAGTGTAGCAGGCGCGCTAGTATCACGCAACGTGGGGTTTACAATTATACAGTATTAGTTTTGCTAATATGTGCGGAGGCGTTTTCTGTCTTTCATTTATAATGCTTTCAGCCAGATATGGGCTATAGTGAAGTCGCTAACCCGATTGGTGCCAGGGTGGCATGGCGTTTGGTGCGTAACAGCACCGCGAGGAGGTGGCACATGGAGGGACGGAGAGAGGGCAATAGATTCGGGAGGAGGCATTGAGGCCAAACCCTATGCCAGGAGCCACAGGGTTTGGCCGGTTTTCATCCGAACGAAGCCAACGCTTAGCGGCCGAAGTGACGCCAGCCACCGACGCCAATGACGACGCCCGCGCCGACTGCGGGCGCGGCGTACACATACGAGTTGGGATAGTATCCGTACCCCGGGTAGTCGTAAGGATCGCCGTAGCCGCCGTAGTAGTAGGGGTTATATCCGTAAGAATAGGGATAACCGTAGCCGTAATACCCGGGCCAATATCCCAACCCGAGGCCCCAGCCTCCCCAACCCCAACCGCC
>JBEKIM010000571.1:0-3675 GCA_050011755.1 Bryobacteraceae bacterium
GGCTAAGCCGGCTGGAAAGCCGCCCCCAGCGGGGACCCCGGGCCAAGATTGGCCGCCCCACTCTTGGTCTTCGTCATCTTTGCGGCTCCGAAAACAACCGCTAACTTATTGAGCGCCAATGGGGTCTCAGCGTGCAGCGGCGAACTTCAGCTCGCCGTGCGGGACTCAAAAGTCCCCCCGTCACGAGCAGTCAACGCAGCTTCCACGAGATGCCGACCAGGGCGTCTACCTGATTTTGGGTCAGATTGATCGTCGGACCGTCGGAGAAGACCAGCACGGCGGGAGCGTTGTCCCAATGCGTGTAGCGGATCGCCGGCGAAAGACGCAGGCGGCCGATTCTGAACTCAACTCCGCCGCCGATTACCAGCCCATGGCTGACGCCGGGATAGCCCATGCTTTCCATCGTTCGCGGCGCGTACCCGGCTTCCACGAACGGCTTGACCACGGGGAATGGCAGGAGAGTCTTTTTGAGCAGAAAGGGAAATTCCCAGGAAGTCCTCTCGTACTGTTGAGAAACGCCGAAGGACGGTTGATAACTTTCGTGCCGGTAGAGCGCGTCGACTTCGATCCCGAATCCAAGCGGCAGACCGATGTCCAGTTGCGGGCCGATCGCGTAGCGCGATGACACACTGTCGACCCATTGGTTGTTCAGGTCGTTGGTCAGCATTCCGCCCCCGATCCCGCCGATTGAAACCGACTGGCCGAAGCAAATAGAACAGGTTAAGAGGAGGACAAAGATCCATAAGTAAGAACGCATGATTAAGACTCCGGCAGTCGGCAGAGCAATCGCATGGCCAGCGTAACCATGTTCAAAACCAGCTCATCAACGCTCTGAAACACGAAACTGGCCGGCTAACAGACCGTCCCGCAATTGCCCGGCGAGGGTTTCGGCAGTGGCCGCGTCATCGCCGATAACCGATGTGCTCGCGTTCTCAAAGAGCGCGTAGAAGCTGTGATAAGGTTCGTAGTCGTCGATCTTGCCTTCGGAGCGCTCGGCGGCGCGGCGGGCACAGAGCTCGATGCTCGGGCGTAGCGAGACAAAATCGAGCGGGATTTCCTTGAGAATCTTTCGCGCCGTCGGGAGGAAGTCCGGTGGGATCGAAAAATCGAGCAGTACGTTGAACCCGGACCGCGCGAAGGGAATGGCGGCGGCCGTCATCGAACGCATGATGACTGGAAAGTTCTCGCGGATGGAGCGGTTTTCGGCTTTCGCAATAAACGACCAGAATGTATCGCCTTCCAGATAGGCCCACGGGCCGGCCAGCAACGGCAAGAGTAGCCGCGCCACGGTGGTCTTGCCCGCCCCAACTGGGCCGGAGAGCATCACCACCCGTCCTGCTTGCGTTTCCGCGCCGCTTTGCCGCATGCCGACCACCGCTAAAACTGATTCAGGAACCTGAGATCGCCGCTTTGCAACAGGCGGATGTCGTCGATGGCGTAGCGCATCATCACCAGCCGGGTGAGGCCCAGGCCGAAGGCGAAGCCGTTCCACTGCTCGGGATCGATGCCGCTCATGCGCAGCACGTTGGGATTCACCAGGCCGCAAGGCAATAACTCGACCCACCCACTCTGCTTACAAACGGGACAGCCGGGACCGCCGCAGATGAGGCATTGGATATCCAGTTCGAAGCCGGGTTCGACGAACGGGAAGTAGCCCGGCCGCAGCCGCACGGTAACTTCGCGCTTGAAGATGGCGCTGAGCAGCGTCTTCATGAAATAGATGAGATGGGCGACCGAGACGTCCCGGTCGATCATCATGCCTTCGAGTTGATAAAAGGTGTGCTCGTGCGAGGCGTCCACATTTTCGTTGCGGAAGGCGCGGCCGGGCGCGATCATGCGCAACGGCGGACCGAGGCGCTCCATGCCGCGCACCTGCACCGGCGATGTGTGGGTGCGCAACAGATTGCCGTCCGTGAGCCAAAACGTATCCTGCATGTCGCGCGCGGGATGGTCGCCGGGGATGTTCAGCGCGTCGAAATTATGATATTCGTCTTCCACCTCGGGCCCATCGAGAACGGCGAAGCCCAGCGAAACGAACAGGTCTTCGATTTCGGATTGGATCTGCGTGATGGGATGCAGATGGCCGATCCGCGGGCCGGGTGCGGGGAGGGTGAGATCGATCCACTCGGCATTGAGGCGGAGTTCGAGGGCCTCCGCATCGAACTGGCGCAGACGGGATTCCAGGCCGGATTCGATGTTCTGTTTGGCGGCATTGAGCAGCTTGCCGGCGCGCGCGCGGTCTTCGGGCGGCACCTTGCCCATTTCTTTGCTGACTTGCGCGAGCGTGCCTTTGCGGCCGAGCACTTCTATGCGCACCTGCTCCAGGTCCTGCAGCGAACGGGCGGATTGGATACGGGCCAGGGCGGCGGATTCGAGGTCCGGCAATTGTTGTTCAAGCATCGCGTTGTTATATTTTAACTGCCGGTGGCCCCGTGGCGCACGCTTCAGCGTGCCGGCGGGACTTTTAAGTCCCGCTAAATTATTGAGTGAAGGGGCAAGTGTCCAGCCAGACATCGAAGGCATCTACGGTGATCGACTGGCCAGATCCGGGATTGGCTGTCACAACGAAGGTGTGCGGCCCGCAGGCGATGCCATGCTGCTCCCAGACCGTCTGCTGGAACTCGCCCGTGGGCGCATTTAACGACACGGCGCCCTGCACCACTCCATCCAAGGTGATCGTGGCACTGCCCTGAGTGGGTCCGATCCAACTGATCCACCGCACGCCGGAACCCACGAATTGGAGGAATGCGCTGTCGCCCAGCCGCGTGATCTGATAGCCGTCCGTGCTGGCGGGCTGGGCGGGATCCACATGCGACCAATTCCCGCCGAAAGCGATCGTGGGAGGGGAGTCGTTGCTGGTGGTCGTGATGTTGCGGGTCTCCTCGATCCGGGCCGGCTCGGCCGTGTAAACCCATGTAGCTCCGCCGTCGACCGATTTGAACAAGCCGTGGTATCCCGCGGCGAAGATCGTCTGGTCGTTGGCGAAATTCGGAGATAGCGCCACGGCGGTGACGAAGCTGTCTGTAAAACCGGTCACCTGGGCGTTGCTTGCGCCGCCATTGGTCGATTTCATGAGTCCGAATTGCACCGTGCCGGTAAATAAAGTGCGATCTGCCGCATAATTCGGAGAAAACTTGATGTCCATGGCTCTTACTGCGTTTGTGCCGGATAACAATGACCAGGTGGAGCCGCCATCCGCGGACTTGTATACGCCGCCGGTGATCACGCCGGCAATGACCACCTGGTCGTTGGCGAAGTTTGGAGAAACCGCTACCTTGGCCATAAACGTCGAGGAAGCCGGTAGGCTTAAGAGCGTCCATGTCATGCCCCCGTCGATGGATTTATAGAGCCCGGTGCTGGGGCTGGCGGCAAATGCCGTGCGGTCCGTGGCGAAGGCCGGAGACATGGCGATGGAAATCACGGGCGGTCCGCTCAGGCCGGTCGGAATCCAACGATTCCCTCCATCCGTCGAGAGAAACAATCCCTGGTTGGGATAGTTCTTCCCCTGATACGGAACGGTCGGCGGATAACGAGTGCCGTCCGAGCCGTTATCGATGCCGATCAGAACCGTGGAATCCTGCGCGAAGTTGGGGGAAACCGCCAGGCCCCTGGGATAGTTAATGGCTCCCAGGGCGGCCATCTGCTCCCAGTGTGCGCCCCGATCGGAGGTCCGTT
>JBEKIM010000572.1:0-3672 GCA_050011755.1 Bryobacteraceae bacterium
AGAGAGATTCACTCCTGGCAACTCGGTCCGACGCTCTGTCCAGGACAACGGGGAACCTTTAGTGCCCCCGGAGGACGACGGCCCCTCCCGCGATATACGTTGTGCTGCCCGTCCGAGAGCGAAGCCAGATTGTAGTCCGGAGAGCCCGAATAGAAGTCACGAACCTCGCCTCTCTAAGGGCGACCCAACGCCAGACGCGAACGTCGACGCCCGCACCGAAATCGAAGACTTCGCGAGCAAGCTCCCGGGATGCCGGATTTGGTTGGCCGTTAATCTCGGTCGTACTTTGCTCATAGTCCGCGTATCCGCCGCCGATGGCCAGGTACGGCGAGATCCTTGACTTCGGAAAAGCTTTCAGCCGCACACCGGGCGTGACATAGAGACTGGCGAAGTTTTGAGTAGCTGACGTGACGCTCGAAGAAACTTCGCGAAGCGGACTGGCCAGAAAGTTGATTTCGCCGTACAAGGCGAGTTTGTTGCCATCGAGGAATCGCCGGCCGTAATTGACCTGCAGCCCCGTGCCCGGTCCTGCGTTCAGGCTCGGCGCGTCGCTTCGGGATAACGACGGCAAGCCGCCAAGCCCGAACGCCAATTCGTTTTGGGCGCGCGCCTTCCTCCTGACCCCAGCATAGGACAGTGATGACCGGCAAGAGCGCAATTGTGTGAATCGCTCGCATAAGTCTGTTCTCCTTGGATCTTAGAGTTTCTGCACCGCAACCCCGAGCACGCGGCCCGATCGGGGGTCTTGAATGAACGCCACAAGGCGCAGTCCGTTCGATCCGATTCCGGGCGCGACCGAAAGGGCCACATCCTTGGCGAAGGCGCCGTCCAGATCGACCGTAGCGGCCTGATTGAGGCCCCGCACCACGCCGACATGAACCAGGTTTCGGCCGCCGTTCTCGCCGCGCGTGACGTGGGACTCGGCCTTGCTATCCGCGATGGCCACGTACAGAACGGCCTTTCCTCCCTTTGGGCTCTGCGCGGATGCCGGCAGCTCGATGTGTGCCGAGACCTGATTGCCAGCGCGCGTGACATTTGCGATCGCGATCGCGATCTTCGGTTCGCGGATCGCCTTTTGGATGGCGGATACCGCTTCGCGGCCATCGCTGCCCACGAAGCCGAATCTTCCGTCGACCACAAGTTGCGGCGTATACACGCCGTCGCGGCTGAACTTCGATGCGTACTCTTGTTGACGGGCGGTGTACTGCGGCGATGAGAACGGGTCCCTCCAGCCGAGCCGGTCCCAGTAGTCGACATGCTCGCTCAGCACGATCAGCTCCGCCCCCGGCACAGGCTGATTTTGATCAAGCTCTCCGAGCAGCCGGTCGGCCGGCGGACAATCCGAGCACCCCTCGGATGTGAACAGCTCCAATAGCACGGGGACCCGAGCGCCGCCTTTGTCGGCTCCGGCGGATATCGATGCCGCGGCGTACAACACGAGTAGCCCGGCAGGCAAGCTGAATTTTCTCATGGCGTCCTTTCAAATAATCGGCAAGTACGGCAGGCTCCCGAAATACACCGGGGGGCCGGCGGCCTCCACTGTGTAATTCGGATCTTTTGTCCCAGAAGTCACGCCCGCCGCGCTGTTCCTTGATTGTGCAGTACTCTACTTGCATGAAGATTTATTTTGGCTTCACGGTCGCCGGTGACCGGTCGGCTTTGGAAACGGCTAGGAGACTTGTGCAACTCCTGGAGGGCCTCGGACACGAAGTACTGACCCGTCATCTGGTCAACGATGACGCCTGGGAGAGGGACCGGCTGATCAGCCCGCAGGACGTGTACCGACGCGACATAACGTGGCTTCAGCAGTGCGAGGTCCTGATCGCCGAGGTTTCTGGTTCCTCTTTCGGCCTGGGGTTCGAGACCGGCTACGTGCTCGGCGCAACCGCGAAGAAGGTCATTCTGTTTTATCGACGTGACCTTGAGAAGAAGATATCTCTCCTTATAACCGGAAACACGCACCCGAACTGCACGTTGGCTCCTTATTCAAATCTCGCGGACGTGGAGTCATTCATTACCAGTAACCTTAGCGGCGAACCAGGCGCTGCGGAACTTCAGTCGTGCTCAAATTCGGGAATGTCCGCGAATGCTCCGCCGGCGAAAGTGGTCCACGGCGGCTCCGAGTGACAGGCCTCCGATGGCGCAGAGCAGGACTACCCCCAAATGCCACACCAGGATGTGATACAGGTCCAGATTGGGGCACCCCACTTCAAGTACACTGACCCCGATCAGGCCGGCGAATCCGCCCGCAGCCGCGCCCGTGAGCTTGGGATATAGAACGGCGCCGCGGCTCAGGAGAATCCAGAATAGAAGCGCTACCGGGATCGAATAGGTCATGCCGGTTCTCAGGCACGCCAGCCCGTCCGGCACGAACGCGGTTTCGTGCCGGGCCTGAAATATGACGGCCGTCGCAAGAATCAGGCCCGCCAGAATTCCGATGGGCAGTAGCCGGGGAGAGATCGAGGGTTTCCCTCCAGGGGCCATCTGCCGGACTACGGAATTGGCGAGTAGAAAAACGCTGGCCGTTAGCGCGGCAAAGATAGTCATCCTCTGGATAGTGCTGAGCGCATTCCAACCGTTCACCCCTAGCAGCAGAGAGCCGATCGCCACGACTGCCAGACTGATGAGCATGAACGCGAGGAGAAAGACGCCCGAGGAAGCCAGGGGGCGCACGGGCCTCAAATCTTCTTTTATCGCCGCCTGAATCTGTCTTAACCGGCTCTCGGTAGGTTCCAAGCTGGTATGACGCCTGTCAAGCGCCTTCACCAGACGGCGGCAGCTCTCGCACTCGGCCACGTGCTCAGCGGCTTCGCGTGAAAGGGTCGAATCTCCTGAATGTGATCCGATGACACCATCCATTTCCCGGCGGGTCATTGTCTGACTCCTCATTGTGCGACTCCTTTGGAGGCCGACTGCGGAGGCGGCGTCCGCTCTGGCCCTTTCGTTGCCCGTTCCAGGATCTTTCGCAACCGCTCATACGCCCGGTGGGCCTTTTGCTTGACAGCCCCCGTGGTCGACGAGGTGACACGGGCAATCTCTTCGAGGCTTAATCCATCAACTTTCAGCATGGTTACCACCTCGCGCTGGCTCTCTGGGAGAACCGCCACCAGTTCCTCGAACGACGGAAGCGAACTCGTCTCATCGTTGCGCGTCGGAACTTCAGGCAACACGTCTACGCTCGTCTCGCGCGACGAGATGCGGATGCGCTTGCGATAGTTGTCCACGCGCACGCGCCGCGCGATCGTGTACACCCACGGGAGCACCGGATCGCCGGCGCGGTAAGTGTGCCGTACGCGGTGGATGCGCATCCACGTGTCCTGCAGCATATCTTCGGCATCCGCTCTATTGCCTAACTGGCTGGCGAAAAACCGGTAGAGTTGCGGGCTCAGCCGCTCGACCAGAACCGCCACCGCCCCAGGGTCCGCTTGCTGGTAACGAGCCATTAATTGTTCGAACTCGGCGTTTGGAAACGCTGAGGGCTGCGCCTCAAGCTGCATTCTTTGGGATGCTCCGGTGGATAGTTCGCTGTGACCGTCCAAATGGTCACGCTCTTCCTCGCCGGCGGAAAGAGCATTTCCACACAAGCGCCAGTTCGGCGCAAGCATGAGCTGTTCGCGAATTCGACCGGCCCGTTACTTTGCGGGATCACGCATCGAAGTTACGAACGAAGGA
>JBEKIM010000573.1:0-3653 GCA_050011755.1 Bryobacteraceae bacterium
GGAACGGCCTTGGCGAGCGATCCCGTGCGCGGGGATTTCTTCCGGCGCTATACGGAGCAAGCCTGCACCCATGGCATTCTGCGAATGTGTATGCTGCGCATCGGCGGACGCCCAGCCGCCGCCCAGATCGCGATTGAGAGCGGCACCCGATTCGATCTGTTGCGGGCGGGCTACGACGAACAATTCGCGCGCTGCTCTCCGGGCATGCTGCTCACCGTGGAGAGCATCCGCTATGCCGCGCGCCGTGGCTTGCGCTCCTACGAATTTAACGGCGATGTGGAGCCATGGACCAAGGTCTGGACCCAGCACGAACACGCCTGCTGTTCGCTGCGCGCCTATCCGTTCAGTCCGCGCGGCGCTTGGGCGATGTTCGACGATGGCCGGCAGGCGGCGGTAAGAAAGCTGCGTGAGAGGTTCAAAGCATGATCGCCGCGCCCTGGCTGCCGCTACTCCGGAGGGCGGCGCAAAGCTACGTTGCCGGCCCTGAATTGCCGGATGCTCTGCGGCTGGCGCGGAAATTCGCGGCGAGCGGCGTGTCCGCTACCACGCTTTGTTTCTGGGATGCACAGGACGATATCCCGCGGCATGTCGCGGACATGTATCTGGCGGCCGTACAGGCTATTCAAGCCGCGCGCCTGGATTCGTATGTCTCGATCAAGGCGCCCTCGCTGGCGTTCAGCCATGGCCTGGTGGCGGAAATCGCGGAAGCCGCCGGCGCGGCGGGCATTCGGGTACACTTCGACTCTCTCGGCGTGGATGCCGCCGATCGCACTTTCGAATTGATCGCGCAGGCCCGCACGCATGGCGCGCAGGCCGGGTGTACCATTCCGGGGCGCTGGCGCCGTAGTCCCGCTGACGCCGAAAAAGCCGGTCAAATGGGCCTGAGAGTACGCGTGGTCAAAGGACAGTGGCCCGATCCCGCGGCGAACATCGATGCGCACGCCGGTTTTCTGAACGCGATAGGCGCCCTGGCAGGCGGCGAGACTCCCGTAGCGGTGGCCACGCACCACCCCGGACTAGCAGCCGCGGCCCTTCGAAAACTGCAGGCCGCCGGGACCCCTTGCGAATTGGAATTGCTCTATGGGCTGCCCAGCCGGGCTGTGTTGAAGGTGGCGCGCGAACTCGGCGTGGCGGTCCGGTATTACCTGCCCTACGGGCACGCGTGGCTGCCTTACGCATTGCGCCAGGCCCGCCGCGATCCGCGGATCCTGTGGTGGTTGTTACGCGACGCGTCCAGAAACTCGAGTGCGGCATGAGCCAGGCAAGTGTCATCGTGGCGACTGAAATTCTAAGAGCCGGCGCAGAGAACCGATTGGCCGCCGAAGATCGTTTTTACGCGCGCTATGCGTGGTGCCTGAATCCCATGCTAAGCCTGCGGGATCTCTTGCAGCACCTCGGCGAGGAGATCGAGAGTTATCAGGCGGACGGCGCGGCGGGTTGGCAAGGCGAAGAGCGGCGCATCAATCTCTATTTGTTCGCTTGCGCCATCGCGTGCACGCTCGACGATCGCTCCGCCGCGCGTCCGCGCAGCCTGGCAGCGGTGGCGAAACGGTTTCCGCCGGCCCGGTTGGCCCTGCAAATCGGGGAAGGCGTGACGGCGTCGCCGCGCGCGGCCGCCTGGCGGCGCGACTGGACCGAATGCGTGGACGCCGCTTGCGAACTCCTGCTCGACACCGGGAACAAAGGATTCTGCGCAGCCGCGCGCCAGTTGTTGGCCGCCGCGCCTGGCGCCCTCGGCGAAGCCGCTCTGCGCCAGCGCATGCGGATTCCGGAGGCATTCCGCTGCCAGGATCTCACGCACCAGGACGTCTGCGCGATGGTCGACCTGTGCCTGCCCGCGCTCGCGCAAAAGGATCGGCCGATCCGCATCCTTGGCCCGCGCACGGCTGGGGCATACTTCGCGCCGCTGGCTGCCGCGCGGCTGCGCGCGCTGGGCTACGCGCAAGTGACGTGGACCACGGTGCGGCCCAAAAACGGCCTGACGCGCGCCGAGTCCCGTGCCATCCGCGCGGCGATTGGCGAACACGCGCAACTGCTCGTCATCGACGATCATCCGAATTCCGGCCACACCTTGCGGCTGCTGTTGGAGGCGCTGCGCGAACTGGGATCGGCTTCGGCCGGCACCATCGTCGCCCTTCCCGGCCACCCTTCGATTCCCGATTTCACCGTCGCCGGCGAGATCGCCCGCGGCGTACGGCTTTGCCTGCTTCGGCCCGAGGACCGGCACAAAGCGCGACTGCTGGACGCGGCGGAGAATATGCCGAACGAAGCCACGGCCGCGCGAAACCGGGAACTCGCCGCGCATTATGCCGACGGTTTCCAGGTACGGCTCAAGCGGGTGCTCGAAACGGGCAACGGGCGGGTAATGGCCAAGAGCGTCGGCTGGGGCTGGCTCGGATATCATGCCTGGCTGGCGGGCGCCGCCTTGGAGGGCTTCGTCCCGCGAACGATTTCTTTGCGGCAGGGGATACTTTATTCGGAGTTTGCCGAGTCGCCGGCGGATGCTTCCGCTACCGAACAGGCGGAAGCTTGTGGCGCCTATATCGCGCGGCGCGTTAATACACTGGTTCTTGGCGAAGACCCTGCCTCTTCCAGTCCCGGATATCGCTGGTGCGGATGGGACGATCTGGCAGCCGCCCTCAGCCGCGTCTACGGACCTTACCTCGGGCGTCTGAAGAAGAACGCGATACGGCAACGCCTGCGTGCCTACGTCGCGCCCAACCCCACACTGATCGATGGCCGGATGAAACCCGCGGATTGGGTAGGCTCCGGAGGCAGATTGCTGAAGACCGATTTCGAGCATCATAACTTCGGCGGCGGCGAGCCGGACATCGTGGACCCCGCTTGGGATATAGCTTCCGCCATCTTTGAATTCAAGTTGTCTCCCGCCGGCGAGCGGACTTTGCTCGATACCTACGTCGCGGAAACCGCAGATATCGGCGTCGCCAAGCGCCTGCCGCTCTATAAGATTCTGTATGCCATGACCGCGCTGCGCGCGGCGAAATACTGGCTCGCCCGCAAACCGGACGGCGATCGCCGCCAGGAATGGAACCAACAGTTCATCGCCACGCGTAGCTTTGCAGCTTTCCATCTGGCGCGCTACTGCGGCCGGACGTTGGGAACCTCGCCGCCCACCTGGGAACGGCGCCTGTGTTTCATGGATCTGGACGGCGTGTTCGATTGGGGGCTGCTGGGATTCCCGCACACTTCGCCATGCGGCGTGCATGCCCTGCAGCTCTTCCGGCGAAACCGCTTCTCGGTGGTGTTGAACACGGCGCGCAGCCTGGAGCACGTGCGCGAGTATTGTGCGGCTTACGGCTTGGCGGGCGGCGTGGCCGAAATGGGCAGTGTCTTCTGGGATGCGGTCCGGGATTGGGAAGTGCCGCTGATCGATGCGGAATCCGCCGCGCAGATCGAAGGCCTGCGCGACCGGATACAGCGATTGCCGGGCGTGTTCATCGACCCGGAGAACCGCTATTCGATACGCGCCTATCGCTTCCAGGATGGATACATGAAACCACTGGCGGACGCGGAAGTCCGGGCGGTACTCGACCCCGCGGGCTGCGGCCGGCTGACCTGGGTGCAAAGCACGGCGGACACTTACATCGTGCAGAAAGGCACAGGCAAAGGGCAGGCTCTGGCGAGCGTGCAGG
>JBEKIM010000574.1:0-3644 GCA_050011755.1 Bryobacteraceae bacterium
CAATCCTAACAACGGTGTCGACACGATCCTCTTCAAATCGGAAAATGGAGTCGGCGTGGATGATTGGAGCGATCCCGCCTATGTTCATCCGCCCTACGTCAAGCGCGAGGACAGAAAACGCTAACTAACGTGGCGCACGCTTTCAGCCTGCTGCGGCGGACTTCAGTCCGCCGGGCTGCCTAACCTCACCGGTACAGCAAATACTTCTCCCGCAGCCTGACAAACGCCGCCACCCCATCCGCCATCTTCTGCTGAATATCCCGCGGATCTTCCCCCGCCACCAGCGCCCGGATCGCCTCCGCGTTGCCGATCAGCGTCTTATCGGTCCCGAAGTCGATCTTGCCCGGATATAGCTTCTGCATCGCCGCGGCAATCTCCAGCCCCAGCCGCGTGGAATCGAAATCGTCGCGGCTCGTGATCACAAACCGCACGCCCTCCTTGCCGTCGAAGCGTGTCGCGTACACCCGCACCCCGGGTATCCGCCGCGCGTTCAAATAGGCGGCCAGTTCCGGCCCCCGCACGAAGTCCGCGCCGATCTGCTCAAAGGGTGCGTCCGTGCCCCGGCCCACCGAATAGTTCTTGGAGTATTCGAGCATGGCCACGCCCGGATAAAGCAGCGCGGCGTTCAAACTGCGCATGTTCGGCGAAGGATTGATCCACGGCAGATCGTTCGCGTCGAACCAGTCGCCGCGCTGCCAGTCCTTCATGGGCACCACCGTCAGGTTTGCACCGATATGATTTTCCCCGTTGAACATCTTCGCCAGTTCGCCCATGGTCATGCCGTGCCGCAGCGGCAGCGGAAAGTAGCCGGCGAACGAGAGCAGGTCCCGATCGAGCACCGGCCCTTCCACGTGTACCCCCGTGATGGGGTCCGGCCGGTCCAAAACAAAATACGGGATTTGTGCTTTGGCCGCGTCTTCCATCGCGTAAGCCATGGTGGTTTCGTATGTGTAAAAGCGCGCCCCCACGTCCGCGATATCGAATACCAGCGCCTGCAGGCCGAGTTCGTTCCCCAGGATCTCCGGCGTAGGCCGGTTCCTCTTGCCGTAGAGACTGTAGATCTTAAGCCCGGTAGTGGGATCCGTAGTATCGGCCACGTCGGGCTTGTCTTCCGCGATGGCGAAGCCATGTTCCGGCGAAAACAGCGCCACCAGGTTCACGCCCGCGGCTCGCATCAGGTCGATATTCCGCCGCCCCGCGCGATCCACGCCGGTCGAATTGGTGATCAGTCCGGCCCGCTTGCCCTTCAGCGTCTGGAACCCGTCGGCGGCCAGCACGTCCAGCCCGGTCAGCGTGGGGGCATTCCGCTCCGCCTCCCGCCGCAGCCCCGCTCCGTTGATGGTTTCGTTGTACCCCGTCAGCGCCACGCCGGGCGCGTCGATGCCCAGGGCCGCCGCCGCGATGGTCGCCACTTTCCCCCGCAGTCCCGTGATAGCCGGCCTGCGCACCGGGTGTACGCTATTCGCCAGCAGGATCACATACGTGTCGCTGACCGGATCGATCCAGATCGATGTGCCCGTGAACCCGGTGTGCCCATACGAGCCGATAGGGAACAAATCCCCCCGGTTGCCGGAGAATGGCGAATCGATATCCCAGCCGAGGCCGCGCAGAATCGGCTGGTCCGCGGGGCTCTGGGGCGTAGTGAACTTCTCCACCGTAAGCGCGCTGAAAAGCTGCCTGCCGTCGTGCGTGCCCTGGTCCAGCAGCATTTCGCAGAAGCGCGCCAGGTCGTCGGCGGTGGAGAACACCCCTGCGTGCCCCGCCACGCCGCCCATGTAGCGCGCGGTCGGGTCGTGGACCACGCCTCGCAGCGGCGCGCCGTGCGGGCCGTCCCGTTCGGTGGGCGCGATGCGCGGTATCCACCATGCGGGCGGCAGAAACTGGGTCTCGCGCATGCCCAGCGGCAGGAATACGTGTTCCCTGGCATAGTCGTTGAGCATCTGTCCGCTCAACCGGTGTACCAGTTCCCCCAGCAGGATGAAATTAATGTCGCTATAAACGAAATGCGCGTACGGCGCGGTGTTGGGTTTCTCCATCATGGCCATGCGGATGCCCGTCTGGTATCCCGACCATGCCGGCGTCAGCGGCAGGTCCGGTGGCATGCCCGAGAAGTGCGTGAACAGATTCCGTATGGTGATGTCGCTCTTGCCGCCCTGGAATTCCGGCAGGTATTCGGTCACGCGATCGTTCAAGCGGAACTTGCCCTCGTCGAAAAGCTTCATCAGCGAGGATGTCGTGGCCACCACCTTGGTCAGCGAGGCCAGGTCGAAGATCGTGTCTACGGTCATCGGCTCGGCCGTCGGCGCCACGGCGCGGTTGCCATAGGCCTTGCGGTGCACGATCTGGCCTTTGTGGCCGATCAGCAGCACCGCTCCCGGAATGCGCTCCTCCTGGATCGCCTGCTCGATGGCCCGGTCGAGCGGCGGCGACCCGGCAAACGTTTGCGCGGCCATCTCGCACGCCGCGCCCGCGGCCAGCGCGGCACAAAGCAAGAGCTTCATATCTTCTACACTATAGTGATATTCGGGATTGGTTTTGTGGGGCGGGCAATTCTGCCCGCAGCCGGCTTTCAGCCGGCTCAAGGAGGCCCGTTGACTACCCTCATTAGAAACGGCACGGTGGTGACATCCGAAAAGACGTTTCCGGCCGACATCCTGATCGACGGCGAGCGCATTCGCGAGATCGCCGCGGACATCCCTTCCGCCACCGCGGACCGCGTCATCGACGCCACCGGCATGCTGCTGCTGCCCGGCGGCATCGACGTGCATACGCACCTCGATATGCCCTTCGGCGGCACCACCTCCAGCGACGATTTCGAGACCGGCACGCGCGCGGCGGCCTTCGGCGGCACCACCAGCATCGTGGATTTCGCCATCCAGGCGCGCGGCACGCGCATGCGCGATGCGCTCGACACGTGGTGGAAGAAGGCCGAAGGGCGGGCCGTCATCGATTACGGCCTGCACATGATCGTCACCGACCTGGGCGCCTGCGGCCTGGAAGACATGGACGATATGGTGCGCGAAGGGGTGGCCAGCTTCAAGCTGTTCATGGCCTACCCGAACGTCCTGATGGTGGACGACGGCACCATTTTCAAGGCGCTTTCGCAGACGGCGAAGAATGGCGCGCTCATTTGCATGCATGCCGAAAACGGCAGCGTGATCGACGTGCTGATTGCGCGCGCGCTGGCCGAAGGCAAGACGGCGCCCATTTACCACGCCCTCACCCGGCCGCCGCGCGCCGAGGCAGAAGCGGTGCATCGCGCCATCGCCATGGCGGAGATCGCCGGCGTCCCGGTGTACATCGTGCACCTGTCTTCCGAAGATGCGCTCAACCAGGTGCGCGAGGCGCGCGACCGCGGCGTTCCGGCGTTCGCGGAGACGTGCCCGCAGTACCTGTTGCTCTCTATCGACGACCTCGCGCGGCCCAATTTCGAAGGCGCCAAGTACGTGTTCACGCCGCCCTTGCGGCCCAAAGAGCACCAGCCGAAATTGTGGGACGGGCTCAAGCACGATCACCTGCAAGTGGTCTCCACCGACCATTGCCCTTTCTGTTTCGCCGATCAGAAGGTGCTGGGCAAAGACGATTTCACGAAGATTCCCAACGGCGGACCGGGCATCGAGAATCGCCTGCAACTGATCTATCAC
>JBEKIM010000575.1:0-3637 GCA_050011755.1 Bryobacteraceae bacterium
CGCTGCATAGTTCGAGCATTTTATTTTCGAGACAAAGCTCACCCCACATCAGTAAAGGCCGGCGATTTCGAGGGATAAGTTTGTCCGACCGAGCGGAGCTCACTCGGGCCCTTCGGACCACGATGCGTTCTCTCGCGTCCGCGGGTCGCTAACCGGTGGCTGAAATCCACCAGACCGGTGGTTCCCGGCCAGCATCGGCACGCGACTGTCTGCTTCGTTTTCAATTATATACAGAGATGGCGAAACGCATGCTTCAGAGTCATACGTCTGTAGAGTAGGTATGAGCAATAAGGCAGGCAAACATATGACTCCCATTTCCCTTCGCTCGGTAGCACTTCTACTGGCGGCTTCCGCCGTGATCCTGGGGCAACAACCTCCCGTCGATCCGCAGAACGCGCCGGTTTCCAATTCAGGCTGGCGGCGGGCCGACGATCAAGCCCAATCCGCGCCAGCAGCACAAACCGATCCGGCGCCGGCAGCGCGCGATGCTTATGGCCAGGCGCAGCAACCTTCCGTAAACGTTCCGGCGGCGCAAACGCCGCGTCCCGCGTATGGCCTACCCGCGCACGTGACGCTCAAGCCGGGCACTTTCCTCAGCATGCGAATCAATCAAAAACTGGCCGACAACAAGAATTCCGTCGGCGACACGTTCACCGGCACTTTGATGCAGCCGGTGGTAGTCAATGGGATTCTGGTGGCGCAACGCGGCCAAATGGTCTACGGCCGTGTGATCGAGGCGCAAAAAGTGAAGAGCGTGCATCGGCTGGGAATTGAAGTCACCGGCATCATGCTCGCCGATGGCACGCAGGCCACGGTCCATACCCTGTTGATCTCGCGCGAGGGACCGATCCTGCCATATGGGCGTCAGCAGGAGGGCGCCATCACCACCGCTACCGCGGATGGTTCGACGCCGCCGGCCGGCGCCACCGTCGCGGTGCTGGCCACCAAGGGGCATGACAGCGTGATCTATCCTGGGACTCTGCTGACGTTCCAGAACGAAAACGCCGTCACCATCGATACGGGCAATAACACCGCATTCCGGTATGTCAGCCCGGACGATTATAACCGTCCCACGATGAACACGCAGGTCGCGACCCGTCCGGCTTATGCTTATGGCCCCGGGTACTATGGCTATCCCTACCCGTATTATGGCTGGGGTTATCCGTATCCCTACTGGGGTCCCGGGGTCGGCTTCGGCTTTGGGTTCGGCGGATTCTACGGCTTCCACGGCGGATTCCGCCGGTAAATCGACGTTTCGGTGGCGGAAACAATGAGTCATTTAAGTTCCGCGATCCCGATGGATTCCTGGTCCAGGTAAATGGACCTGCGTATGAAGGTCATGTAGGCAGCTAAGTCTTTCAGTCACAGATCAATCTATGACCAGAAGATCTCTCTCGTCCCTGTTTGCCCTGCCGGCCGCGTTTGTCATGCGGGCCCGGTCACAGTCCGCCGCGGTCGATGCCTATACCACCTTCGGCAGCGACGGCACCGCCCATATCACGCGTGCCATTCCGGTTCCGAAAACCATCTCCCCGGAGGCCCAGGCGCTCATGGCCTCCGGCGAGCCATGGATGCCCCGGGGGGGAACGAAGGAACGGGATTCCTTCATGGAGAGGATGAACGCGACTTACCCCGTAGACGCTGAGGCAACGACGTTCGGAGGCGTGAAGGTCTGGACCGTTACCACTAAGCGTCTTGCGCCGAAGAAGCAGGACCGCCTTCTCATCTGCCTGCATGGTGGCGGCTTTACCAGCGACTCGGGATCTCTCATAGAGAGTGTTCCGATGGCGGTATTGACGGGCAGCAGAGTGGTTTCGGTCTGTCTGAGCAGGATCTCCTGATTGACTGCGCAGGCAACCCATGGCGCCTTCCGACTATGGGAAGTTCGTGACCTTGGGTGTGACTCGCGGGTTGCCCGCCGTTGCACCACCCGTGTTATTGATGACGTTGCCGATCTCGCCGTTATTGCCCAGGCGAACTGTGATCATACTGTGGAACCTGACGTTCGGGTTGTTGGGAACTTCGATGGCCCTGCTCAGCACCACGCCGCGATTCCGGAAGACACTGTAGATTCCGAGCCCCCAGGCTTCGTGGCTAGTCACATTCTCCGCCACTTTGTACGAAGCCCATCCATTCGTTCCAGGTGCGCTGGTGTAGCTCGGCTGGTCCGGAGGATCGTAGGGAATCTCGGACTGGTAAAAGTATACGCGCCCACCGTTACCGTTCCAGAGAACCTGGAATTCCTGGTAATGCTCGACGAACAGGCCGTAGACGGTGACATCGTTTCCATTCACAACCAGCCCGTTCGCGCTGGTATTGCTCTTCCAGCCCACCCCCTCGCCATGATCCGCCCGCCAGATCCACGTGTGATCCACGATCGTGTTGTTGCTGTTGATCCTCAGGTTAACCGACGCGCGGCCGACCGCGGCGCCGCCAACCCGAAAGAAGACGTCATGGAGAGAAGTCGGGTTGCTGACGTGGCTGGCGCTGCTTCCGTTGGGACCGACTTCGAGCAGCACGGGGGAATTGGCTTCTCCTGCGTCGAACAGCAGTCCGGCGAGGATCACTCCGTCCACATCGGCAACGGTCATGGCCGTAACGCCGTTGTTTGCCCGCATCGTTGCGAACCCAAGCCCCAACACAACGGTGTTGGCCCGGCGCACGCGGATGGTGTCCGTCAGTTCGTAGATACCGGGCGTCAGCAGCAGGTTCTTACCCCTGGCCAACTGGGCATTGATCGTCGCGGCGGTGTCGAGGTCCGGCCGGGCCACGTAGAACTCGCTCAGCGGTATCGATTCGCCCGGTGTGGACCCGGCTCGCCAAGTGATGCCCAAGCTGTTGGCTCGCAGTGCCGGAACGCGGACCTGGTACTTCCCCGATGGATCGACTTCCAGGAAGGGCTTTTCGCGAACGATCGGAACCCGCGCAATTTTAGTGTAAGGCGGGTTGGGCCATTCGCCTGCCGGCGGGCTGACTACGCCCACAAAGACCATGTTCCAGTTCGCGCCTGTCCAACTGCCCCACTCGGTGTTCCTGGAGATCCATTGCTGTTGTGGGCCGGCGCCCACGCTGCCGTCGATCAGGTCGTCTGCCATCCAGCCGCCGCTCGCCCATCCGCCGTCCTGGTGAAGTACGATATCGCCTCGAATGTGCATGCGGCGAAACGGTGCGGCCTGTGAAACGGCCCACTTCATGGCGCCGCCCGTGGGCGTCACGGAGAATCCCTCGGCAGCCTTCCAGAACGTACAGGTAGCGTTGTTCCTCGGCAGGGTGGCGTCTGAGTGCACATTGCCAGTAATGTGGACGCTGTCGGCAGAAGCCCCCAACCCTAGAACCTGCGTGTAGTATCCAATCGGAATGTCCAGTTTGTAGTCCCCTGGCGCGAACAGCAAGGCATTGCGCGCGGGACCGAATTGATTATTCTGCTGTCTGGCGTAAACCTTGTCGATGCGTTCCTGCATCGTTGCAGCCGCCAGGGAGGAGTTGAAGATGAGCACGTTGGGTCCGAAGTCCGGATTCGAACCGCCCGCCGCCATCAGCGGCCCGATGGAATACGCGAGCAGCCCCAGGATCAGCCTGAACTTGATCGCCACCTCACGATCTCCGGTCCAACCTGGATCGCAACGCATCGATGTCG
>JBEKIM010000576.1:0-3602 GCA_050011755.1 Bryobacteraceae bacterium
TTGCCCGCGGTCACCGTGCCGTTAGCGTGAAAAACGGGCTTCAGCTTGGCCAGCGCCTCCACCGTAGTATCCGCGCGCGGACCTTCGTCTTTCGCGAAAACCGTCTTGGTCACCTTCGGCTTCCGTCCGTTGGGAGTGACCCATTCGATTTCGAAAGGCACAATCTCATCGTCGAATTTGCCTTCCGCTTGCGCCCGCAACGCTTTCTGGTGGCTGCCGTAAGAGAACGCGTCCGCCTCTTCCCGCGAGATATTGTATTTGCGCTGCACGCACTCCGCGGTGAGCCCCATGTTCATGTAAATCTCGGGCCGGTGATCGACGAACCACGGGCTGGGCGCCACCTTGTGGCCGCCGCGCGGCATCATGCTCATGGTCTCGGCCCCGCCCGCGATGATGATGTCCGCCCCGCCCGAACGAATGCGGTCCGCCGCCATGGCGATGGCCTGCAGCCCCGAGCTGCAAAACCGGTTGATCGTGACGCCGGTGACGGTATCCGGCAGTCCCGCGCGCAGCGCCACGCAGCGGGCCATGTTATTGCCCGATTCGGCTTCCGGCATGGCGCAGCCGAGAACGATATCTTCGATCTCGTCCACCGGAACCTGCGGATGTTTCTTCAGCAGACGGCTAATCACCGCGCCCGCGAGATCGTCCGGACGCGAAGTGCGCAGCGCGCCGCGCGGCGCCTTGCCGACGGCGGTGCGGAGACAATCGATAATGACGGCTTCTTGCATGATGCTCCTGTAAAAGCGGTCGTGGGTTATGGGTGATAGGTGATGGGAAAACCAGATAACCCACAACCTACAACCCACAACCTATAACCTAGTTCCTCAACGGTTTGCCCGTCTTCAACATATGCTGCATGCGCTCCTGCGTCTTGCGCTGCCCGCACAGGCTGAGGAAGGCTTCCCTCTCCAGGTCCAGCAGGTATTGTTCGGAGACAGTCTGACGCCCGCTCAGGGGTCCGCCGCTCAATACGTATGCCAGCTTCTCTCCTACTACGGTATCGTAATCGGAGATGTAATTGGCTTGCCGCGCCAGGTAGATTCCGGTCTTCAATAGCGCCAGATCTTCGGCGCCGCCCACTTCCACATCGGTTCGCGGCACCCCGGGTGCATAGCCCGGCGCGATCGAAAGCGCCAGCGATTTGGCGTCGTCGATCAGCCGCTCCGGATTCATGGAGATCTGGTCCTGCGGCCGCAGCAGTCCGAAACCGCGGGCTTCGGCCGCGCTGGTGGCGACCTTGGCGAAGGCGATCAGTTCGAAGGCCTTCTGCGCGTTTCCGAACCGCACCAGCATTTCCTTGGTGCCGCCCGCCCCGGGGATCACGCCCACCCCCACTTCCACCAGGCCCATGTAGGTTTCCGCGGACGCCTGCACCCGCGCCGAGTGGATCGCGATTTCGCAGCCTCCGCCCAACGTCATGCCGAACGGCGCCGAGACCACCGGCTTGGGCGCGTACTTGATCATCATGGTGGCTTGCTGGAAGCGGTTGATGGCAGCCTCCAGTTCTTCCCACTCTTCTTCCTGCGCGGCCAGCAGCACCAGCATCAGGTTGGCGCCCACGCTGAAGTTGTCGCCCTGGTTGGCGATGATCATGGCCTCGAAATTCTTGCTGGTTTCCTCGATCCCCGCCCGCACCAGCGAAACCTGGTCGTCGCCCAGCGAGTTCATTTTGCTGTGAAACTCCAGGCACAGCACGCCGTCGCCAATGTCGATCAACGACGCGCCGCCGTTTTTCTTCACCACGCCGTGCGCGTGCTTCACGTCTTTCAGGACCGTGATGCCCGGGCGGTCTTCCAGCCACTTATACGAGTTGGCGAGGAAATCGAAGTATTCGTGGTGCGGCCGCCGATCGTGGTCGGGCGCCTCGTAAAAGGATTTCGCGCCCGTGCACAGCATCTTCTCCACGTTCTCCGGAATCTGGCGCTGCTCCTTCCGCATGCGCGACACGCTTTCCTCCACGCCCAGCGCGTCCCAGAGTTCGAACGGTCCCAGCGAATTGGCGTAGCCCCAGCGCATGGCGCGATCGATCTCCACCACGCGATCCGAAATTTCCGGGATCATGCCGGCCGAGTACAGCACCAGGTCGCTGAACAGACGCCACAGGAACGTGCCCGCGCGGTCGGTCAGCCCCATCAGGGCGCGCAGCCGCTGCGGCAGGTCTTCGATATTGCGGACGCCTTCGACGGAAGCGAAACGCGCTTTCTTCGAAGGCTGATACTCGAGCGTATGCAGATCCAGCGCCAGGATCTCCTTCTTGTCGCCCTTGCCGATGCGTTTGTAAAAGCCCTGGCCGCGCTTGTCGCCCAGCCATCCGCGTTCGATCATCTGCGCGAAAAACGGGGGCAGCACGAAACGCTCGCGCCAGGGATCGTTGGGCACAAGATCGTACAGGTTCTTTGTTACGTGCGCCCAGATATCCAGGCCGACGATATCCAGCAGCCGGAAGCTGGCGCTCTTGGGAAGTCCGATCAGGGGGCCGGTCAAGGCGTCCACTTCTTCGATCGTGAGCCCCATCTCCACCGTCAGGTTCTGCACCGTTCCGCCCAGAAAACTGCCGATGCGGTTGGCGATGAAGTTGGGCGTGTCCTTGCACGGCACCACTCCTTTGCCCAGGTGATGGTCGGCGAAATCCGCGATGTGATCGCGTATTTCGGGCAGCGTTTCCGGGCCCGGGATCATTTCGAGCAGGTGCAGATAGCGCGGCGGGTTGAAAAAATGCGTTCCCAGGAAATGTCGTCGGAACTCGCTGGGGAATCCTTCCGCAATGCTCACCAGCGGAATGCCGCTGGTATTGGTGGAGAAAATGGAACCCGGCTTCCGGTGTTTCAACACCTTCTCGAGCAGCGCGCGTTTGATCTCCAGGTTTTCGGTGACGGCTTCGATAATCCAATCGCACGTGCGTATCTTGGCGAGGTCGTCTTCGAAGTTGCCGGGGGTGACGAGTGACTTGGTTTCCGGTGTAAAAAAGGCCGCGGGCTTCTGCTTGAGCGCTGCGTCCAATCCACCCAACGCCGCGGCATTGCGGTTGGGCTGATTGGGAAGCACGATATCGAGCAATAGGGCCGGGATGCCCGCATTGGCGAAGTGGGCCGCTATACGTGCGCCCATAGTGCCTGCTCCCAGCACCGCTACATGGCGAATAGGTGTCATCAGTCGGAGTTTAGCGCGATTTGTGCACGGATGGTTGGGAAATAGTTCTGGGTGTAACAGTGCTGAAATTTACGTCAGTCAACGGAAAAATCAGGGAGCTGGTCCGCGGGAACTTCGACGATTTTCCCGTTCTCCCAGAAGACCATCGGGACGCCGTTTTGGCGGTGCTGGCGAACAGCCCGGCGGTACGCCCGGGTCATCGCTTCATCCAGCGCCGTGCCTTCCCGGAAAACCCGATCGATATCCTTCTCCGGCGTCTCCGGGTTCATCTCCACTCCCTGTTCACATTGTTCCATAAATCCGGCTCCGGGACCACGGTGGCCTGATGCCGCGATCCCTTCGGGTTGGCTGTTCGGTGTAGGGATCGCATATTCGGTGACGGTCCCGCCCGTCGTGATGCGTCCGATATTGCCGCCGCTGAGCTCCGTAAACCAAAGCGCGCCATCCGG
>JBEKIM010000577.1:0-3589 GCA_050011755.1 Bryobacteraceae bacterium
CCTGTTGGCCAGCCCAGCGGGGTGCTTCTCGTTGGCCGAGCGCAAAAGCAGCGCCGCCGAATTGACCGCTCCGCAAGCGACCACGACCATATCGGCGGAGTATTCTTCCGCCGAGCCCTTGCGCTTGACGATGACTTTGGTGACGACGCGTCCGGACAGGTCTGTTTCTAATCGCTCCACAAAGGCGCCTGTCAGGAGTTCGACATTGGAATGCTCCAGGGCAGGATCCACGCAGATCACCTGAGCGTCCGCTTTGCCGTTGACCAGGCATGGAAACCCATCGAACGCGGCACATCGTACGCAGGCACTGGTGTGCAGGGGCTTTCCCTCCGCTTCGTCAAGCAGGATGCCGAGCGGCAAAGGGAACGGGTGATGGCCAAGCCGCCGGAAATCGTCGAACAGTTCCTGAATACGCGGCTCGTGGCTCACCGGTGGATAACGATAGGGCGCGCTGGCCGGACCCTCCGTCGGATCGACTCCGCGCTGCCCGTGGACATGGTAAAGGTATTCAGCCTTGCTGTAATAGGGCTCAAAATCCTCATAGCTCAGCGGCCAGGCAGGCGAGATGCCGCCGTGGTGTCTGACTTCACCGAAGTCCTCTTTACGGAACCGCAGTAAGGCCGCGCCATAGACCTTCGTGTTGCCGCCTACGTAATACTGAATGCCGGGACAAAACGGCTTGCCGTCCTTATCGAGCCACGTCTCTTTGGCCCTGTACTTCGATTCGACGAAGACGGCGCTGGACTCCCAGTTATCTTTCTCACGAGGCAAGTAGCCGCCCCGTTCGAGAAGGAGAATTCGTTTGCCCGAGGGCGCCAGATGGTAAGCGAGCGTTCCACCACCAGCTCCCGTCCCTATGATGATGACGTCGAAATAGTTATCCATAGTCATAATGCCTCGATCCGAACACCGGCATGGCTATCGAGGTGGCAGTTCGCGTGACTTCCGGCGCGCCGCGACCTCCTCATCGGTCAGGCGGGCGTCATAGATCGACCGAGGTTCGATGGTCCGCGCCACGAGAGTAGCGGTTGCCACCGCCAGCAACAATGGCACGATAAACGATCGATCCCGGCCAGTCAGTTCCATCATCAATACCACGGTTGAAATCGGGCCTTGCGTGGTGGCCGCGAGAACCGCCGCCGCACCCAGCACGGCGAACAGGCCCGGGGGCACACCGGGCCAGAACCGGGACCAGGCATATCCCAGTACAGCGCCGAGCAATGCACCTACCGTTAAGGAAGGTGTGAACAAACCGCCAGGGGCGCCGCTGCGTACGCACAGCGCGGTGGCTGCGGGCTTCAGAGCAAGCAGCATCAGAAGCAAGGCTGGCGCTACATGGTTCGTGAACGCAAGTTGCGAGACGTCTTTGCCGTTGCCGAGCAATTGGGGGAACCAGATGGAGACCGCGCCCAGCAGCCCCAATGCCAGCACTGGCGCCGCCAGCCGGAGCCAGCCTTCAGGCTTATTGCGATCGGCCCAAGTAATAAGCCGAACATAACCGACCGAAGCGACACCCGCGATCGGCCCAGCCAAGAGCGCCCATCCCACGCACGAAATGGAGGTGGGATAAGCCGGGATGAGGTAGGTTGGCGCATCCGGTAGGGCCACCCACGAGACCGCCGTGGCAACCACTGAAGCGAAGAGAGCGGGTAGCACGTACCTCAGCGCCAGCACACCCCGCATCACCTCTAGGGAAAAAAGCGCGCCGCCCAAAGGCACGCCGTAAGCCGCGCCCATCCCAGCTCCCGCGCCGCAGGCCACCAGGAGCTGGCGTTGTTCGTCGGATAAGCGCGCTCTGTCCGAAAAGAAGTTGGCCATCACAGAGCCGGCCTGTTTCGGTGCGCCCTCGCGTCCCAGCGACACACCCATACCGACGATGATCACAGAAAGCAAAGCGCTACCCAAAGTACGCCAAGCCGGCATCCGGCCGGCATGGAACCAAATAGCGGCGGTAGTATCGATTCCGTTACCGCTGGACAGGTGCTTAAGAACGATCTGTCCCGCACCGGTTACCAAACCGGCGCCGAGCAGCACAAGAATGTGCCGCCACGGACTGGCATGCTCGGTGGCGTCCAACAAGTCGGTTCCCGCGCCGTTCCACATGAAGTGCTGCACCACCTCCAGCAGCCGGGTCAATACCGCCGCGCCTATGCCTGTACCGATACCCGTGAACAACACCGCCAGCCAAAAGCGGGCGGCGCCTGAACGAGCGAGCGTGGAAGGTATGCCGCCACCCTTGGCGGGTGGCGGCATTTTAGACGGATGAACGTCCGAAGTCATATGCCTCTATCGGAATACCGGCGCTAACGAAATTGAAACCAGCCCCAGAACAAAGAGAGTGAACATAAGGGCGAGCAAGCGTTTCACCTCGGTGCTGGCGCCGCGAAACTCGTTCCATACGAAAACGCCCCAGACCGCGGAAATCATGGTATTGCCCTCGCCGAGCGAAAACGACGTTGCTGGCCCGACCAAGGGAGCATAGGCGGCAACAAAGCTACAGACAGTCCCGATTCCCCAGATGAGACCGCCCAAAACGCCCCAGGTGTGTGCAGCGACCCCGCCCCGGAAATAATCTCGGATCGAGAGCCGCGATCCACTCAGCGGCCAGCGCATGAACGCATAATTCAGGGGAAAGTTGGAAACCAGAGCGCCGAGCGCAAATACAAAGTACACCGTGTACGGCCCGAGATGTTTCTCTCCGGTCAAGGCCTTCGCGACGAAGGGATAGAAGAGTCCAATGACCACGCCACACACCAGACTCAGGACGATCCCTTTCGTTCCGGCCTTACCGCCCTTCGACAGTCCGTGATACGCCATTGCGTTGGCGGCGATAGCCCCGCAAACCAGGAGAATCCCGCCAAAGAGCAGCAGCGGATTGCCAGTAGGCGAGATGAAGTAATTGAGGACCGCACCGATTACGAGCGCCAGGCCGGCTCCGAGCGGAAAGGCGACCGCCATGCCGGCGACCGAAATGGCGGCTACCAAGAGCAGGTTTCCGAGATTGAAAATCATTCCGCCAGCGAACGCTTCCACCAGAGACCGAGTACTTGCGCTATCCAGATTGCGAAAGAAACTTATGGGAGCCGCTGGATTCGTCCGGCCGAGGCTCAGACCGAAAAGAAGGGCGCAAACCACAACGCCCCACACGTAATCCCAGTAGTACAACTCGAATCGCCACCCTTTGTCGATTTTCTGCGTATTGGCCCAACTACCCCAGCACATCATGCTGAGCAGCATCATCAGGAGAGCAACCAGGTATCTGTGGGGAGTGTACATTGCTCAGACGACTGAAACCAGAAAGTCGCGGCCTTCCCAGGAATTGCTTGCGGTCCAAAAGAAAGTAAAACAGATGGGAGCCTGCTGCGCCGCAGGGATCGGAATGTCTGCAAATTCAACTCCCAGGGTGGTAGCGGAAGAAGGAGTATCCTTCACGGTCCGCCATTCGTCGGCCGACCAGTGCAGCCGGAAAGAAGCCTGCGCCTGCAGGCGAAGCACGTAGCCGCGTTTGACGCTCCGCATCTGCCGGGTAAACTTCCAGACTTCGAACAGTTGCCGGCCAGCACGCCCTCCGAGGTACCGTTTCGCTACG
>JBEKIM010000578.1:0-3583 GCA_050011755.1 Bryobacteraceae bacterium
GCGCAACGTATCCTTGACGAACTGTGTCGCCGAGATCGCCAGCGAGGTTTTGCGCCCCGAGTTTGCGCCCGCAGCGGGAACCGCGTGCGGCCCATACAAGCTGGTTCGCCCGCTCGGCAAGGGCGGCATGGGAACGGTCTTTCTGGCCGAACGTTCGGATGGCGAGATCGATCGCACTGTGGCCATCAAATTCATCCGGGGCGCCTCCGCGCATCCCACTCGCCGCGACCAGTTCCTGCGAGAGCGGCAGATCCTGGCGTCTCTGAACCACCCAGGCATCGCGCGCCTGTTCGACGCCGGGCATTCCGACGCAGGCCAGCCTTATCTGGTGATGGAATATATCGAGGGCGTCACGCTGGACGAATTCGCGGCTAAACTCGACCTGCGAGGCAAGCTGAGTTTATTAATTCAGGTCTGCGGTGCGCTGGCGTATGCGCACCGCAACCTGGTGATTCACCGCGATCTGAAACCCTCGAATATTCTCGTCGACGCCCACGGCCAGGCGAAGCTGCTGGACTTCGGAATCGCCCGAATCCTGGATGAAGAAGCGCGCGGCGCCACAATGGAACGGCTGCTGACACCCGACTATGCCAGCCCGGAGCAGGTCCGCGGCCAGGCGCACACAACCGCGACGGATGTCTACTCGCTGGGTGCGATGCTCTATCTGCTGCTTACCGGGAAATCGCCGCATGCCCTGCCCGAGGGTTCCTCCGAGCCGGTCGAGACCATCATATGCTCGGTAGATCCGCCGCCGCCCAGCCAAAAGAACCCTTCGCTCCCGCGCGACCTCGATTTCATCGCGGCGAAGGCGCTGCGCAAGGAACCGGAGGAAAGGTACGCAAGCGTGGACGCGTTAGCGGACGATTTAACAGCCTTTCTCGAATGCCGGTCGGTTCGGGCGCGCTCCGGCAATGCCTGGTACCGGGCGCGAAAGATGCTGCGCCGGCACTGGCTGCCGGCCCACGCCATTGCGGCCGCCATAGTCTGCCTGTCCGCCGGGCTTTACATCGCTAATCTCGAGCGGGCGGCCGCGCAGCGGCGCTTCTCGCAACTCCGGCAGCTTTCGGTTACGCTTCTGAATCTCGACACGGATCTGTACAAGCTACCGGGAGCGACCGAGGTCCGCCGCAAGGTAGCCGCGGCCTCGATGCAATATCTGGAAGGCCTCAGCCGCGAGGCGGGCAAGGACCGGGATCTGAATCTCGATCTGGCAAACGGATATCTTCAACTGGCCGAGGTTCAGGGCTTGCCAGGTTACCCGAACCTGGGCCAGTACGATAAAGCCGACAAGAGCCTGCTCAAAGCGGAAGACTTCGCCGGTAGAGCCGGAGCGGAGGCGGGCAACCGCGAAGCGTTGCTGGTTGCCGCCGAAGCGGCTCAGGACCGCATGATCATCGCGGACACCGAACACCGGAGGGGGGATGCCATGGCGCAGGCCCAAAAGTGCGCGGCTCGCGTCGAATTATTGATCCGCGATCCGGCCGCCTCCAGGGACCAAATCCGCCAGTCCTCGCGGTTCCTCGCCAATGTGGCGCTTGGGTATATGAACATGGACCGTTACGCGGATGCGGTCCATTATGCCCGGCGCGAAGTGGATCTCGCGCGCTCGGCGGGCGCGCCGCCCCAATACTTGATCGGCGGAATCGGCGTGCTGGCTAACGCGCTGCGGTTGTCCGGAGACGTCGCGGGCGCTCTCCAATCGATCACCGAAGCGCGTACCCTCGCGGAGACCACGGTTTTCCTGGACCCGCCCGACAAGGCCGCGTCGCTGTATGCGGTCCTCAACCGGCAGGGCATGATTCTGGGCGCGGAAGATTCGATCAGTCTCAACCGCCCGGCCGATGCCATTGAGGTTTTCCAACAGGCCTACGATTTGATGGAGCAGCAGGCCTCGCGGGACCCGAATGACTCCAACAGCCGCGACCGGATCGCCACCGTCGGTAGGGCGATGGCGGATATTCTCGTGCATACGGACGCACAGCGGGCCTTAAGTATATACGACCATTCTTTGCAGCGGCTACGGGAGGTAAAGGCCGCGGTGCGGGGTCAACGCGACGAAGCCCTGACCCTGGTGCGTTCCTCGTACGCATTGCGCCGTCTGGGCCGAGCCCAGGAGGCCGGCGCGCGCATCGAGGCTGCCTTCTTGCTGCTGCGCGCCACCGGAGACTATCCGGCCTCGCAGGTTGCCTTGGGAGATGAAGTGGAGGCCGCCATTCGCGCCCGCGCCGATCACGAGGCCGCAACCGGACAGCCGCGGCGGGCCCTCGAAAGCTACCGCCAGCTTTTGGCTGAGGTGCAGGCCTCCAAACCGAATCCTGAGGAGGATCTGCGCCAAGCCAATGATCTGTCGCGGATTTACCGGACCATGGCCGCGCTCGCCACTTACACAGGAGATATCCCGGAGGCCCATTCTATGGACTCGCGTCGCCTGGAACTTTGGCATCTTTGGAATTCTAAACTACCTCACAATCCTTATATACAGCGGCAATTAGCCGCGCCTCCCGATTCCTTCCGGTAATTTGCGCGCCCGCGGCAGCCGGCCGCAAAAACTCTTTGCTAATTCTCCCCACAACCTGCGCTTCTCACACTAGGGAGGCGGGCAGCGACGCCGAACTCGCCCCAGCCTCACTGAAAAGGACAAAGCGGATAGCGCAGGCTGCCGCATCACAACTCAAAGAAAAGAGGAGATGCTTTATGCAGAATCGTAACGAGACGCAAAAAGGATACCGCGGGGGAAAGCGTAGGCACCACCCGATGAGCTTGGCATGCGGCCTGGCGGTTGGGATCATCGCTCTTGTGCCGGCCAATGCCCCGGCGCAAGGGATACCGTCAACGATCTGGAGTTCCAGCGGGGCGCAATATGACACCGGCTTCGCGCCATCCGTGGCAGTTTCGGGGGTGGTCGTGGTGGAGGTCCATCAGGCCGGCACTGGCGTTGGGCCGCTGTGGTACCACACTGGCAAAATACAGGAAAATGGGACCGTCGTCTGGGCCGCGGAGGTCTTTCAGTTTGAAAATGGCATCAGTCCCTCGGTCGCGATCAGTGGGGACACGGTCATCGAGGTACACCAGGCGGGTACCGGCGTCGGACCCTTGTGGTACCGCACGGGTAAAATCAGCGCGACCGGCACGGTGACCTGGTCCAAGAATGCGTTTCAATACGATAATGGCATTGTGCCGTCGGTAGCCGTATCGGGGCAAACCATTGTCGAAGTGCATCAGGGTGGCTCGGGCGTGGGGCCTTTGTGGTATCACGCCGGAGAAATCCAGACCAACGGCACGGTAAAATGGGACGCATCTCCATTCGTCTACGACCAGGGGATTCAACCCTCGGTGGCCGTAGCCGGTGCGACAGTCCTCGAGGTACATCAAGGGGGCACAGGAGTCGGTTTGTTGTATTGTCACACCGGCGAAATCCAGGCCAACGGCACTTTGGCTTGGGCAACCAGCGCCTTTTCTTATGACTCTGGCATCCTCCCATCTGTGGCGGTCTCTGGGCCCGAGATTGCCGAAGTCCATCAGGGCGGTACAGGATTCGGACCGTTGTGGTACCATTCCGGCGGGCTCCAATACGATGGAACCG
>JBEKIM010000579.1:0-3558 GCA_050011755.1 Bryobacteraceae bacterium
CGGGCAAGAGCACGTCGGAGTTCTTCGCTTCCGGGCGCTCCGTGCCCTGGTGGCTGGCCGGTCTCTCCATGGTGGCTACGACTTTCTCCAGCGACACGCCAAATCTGGTCGCCAATTTCGTGCGCACCCAGGGTGTCGCGGGGAACTGGCAGTGGTGGGCGTTCACGCTCACGGGCGTGGCTACGGTCTTCTTTTACGCGCGCCTCTGGCGGCGCTCGGGCGTACTCACCGACCTGGAATTCTACGAGGTGCGCTATTCAGGCAAGGCCGCCGGTGCGGTGCGTGGCTTCCGTGCCGTCTATCTGGGCTTCTTCTTCAATTGCATGATCATGGCCACGGTGGATCTGGCCGCGGTGAAGATTGCCGCCGTCCTCTTTGGCTTCGACCGCTGGCAAACGCTGCTCGCCGTGGGCTTGCTGAACGTGGTATTCGCCGCGCATTCCGGCCTGTGGGGCGTGCTGGTAATCGACATGATCCAGTTCTTCATCAAGATGTCGGCGGTGATCGCCGCGGCTTACTTCGCGGTGACTCTGCCGCAGGTGGGCGGCATGCACGGACTGGTCCAGAAACTTTCGCATCTGCGCGGGCCGGGCGGTGTGAATTATCTAAACATGCTGCCGGACTTCAGCAGTAACTGGGACCTGGCCGTGGCCATCTTCATCATGCCGATCGCCGTGCAATGGTGGGCCGTATGGTATCCGGGAGCGGAACCCGGCGGGGGCAGTTACATCGCGCAGCGCATGCTGGCCTCTAAGTCGGAGAAGGACGCGCTGGGGGCTACGTTGTTTTTCAATGTGGCGCATTACGTTTGCCGGCCGTGGCCCTGGATTCTGGTAGGGCTCGCTTCGTTGATTGTCTATCCTGAGTTGTCCGATATCCAAAAGGCTTTCCCGAACCTGGATCAGAGGCTGATCGGCCACGACATCGCATTTCCCGCCATGCTGCGGTTCCTGCCCGTAGGTTGGATGGGCCTGATGCTGGGTGGCCTGGTGGCCGCCAACTCGTCGACCATTCTGACCCATTTGAACTGGGGCGCATCTTACCTGGTCCATGATTTTTACCGCCGCTTCCTCAAGCCTGGCGAGAGCGAGAAACATTATGTCCTGGCCGGCCGGCTGGCGACCGTCTTACTGTTCGTGTGCTCGTCGGCCCTGGTCTTTGCGCTCGATACGGCCAAGGAGAGCTTCAACATCATCTTGCAGATCGGCGCGGGCACCGGGCTTCTGTATCTCATGCGTTGGTTCTGGTGGCGGGTGACGGCGTGGTGCGAGATCGTAGCCATGAGCAGCTCATTCGGGGTTTCCATCCTGTTTCTCATCTTGACCCGGAGCGGCGTGTCGGTCAGCACCTATCTGCAATTGCTGATCACCATCGCCGTCACCACGGTCTGCTGGATCGCCACCGCGTACTTCGGCCCGCAAACCGATCCGGCGGTGCTCATCGCGTTCTACAGGAAAGTACACCCATTCGGTCCCGGCTGGCGGCGCGTGCGCGAAGCCGCTGGGATCTCGCCGGCCCAGGCCGCCGAATGGTCGCAGCACGAGAACGTGCCCCTTTCGCTGCTGGGGTGGAGCACGGGGGTTGTCATGATCTGGTCGGCGCTGTTTACGGTCGGCAATTTCCTGTATGGACGCATGGGTTACACTTTCGCGCTCCTGGCCGTTTTTGTAGTGAGCGCGGGGATACTGATTCGGGTCATCAACCGGCTCTGGAATTAACCGCGCCACGGGCTGCGGCCAGTCATCACTTAAGCCGGATCGTTATTCATCAATATTCATCATTGTTTGTCGTATCTCTGTTCATCGATTTGCGGGCGCGGGTGCGCCCCACCTTTCGACTACAGGCTAGCGGGCAGGATTTGGGATAAAGGGATACGATTTGCGCAAGCGGTTGAAAAGAGGGGAGAGAAATGTTGGGCCGGATCAGTGACCGGCGCTGCGGGCCCTGCGGGCCACCAAATGTGATGAAACCTCAATTTGGAGGGCGGCCAATCCTGGCCCGGGGTCCCCGCTGGGAGCGGCTTTTCAGCCGGCTTGGCCGCCTGAAAGGCGGCTGCGGGCATGATTGCCCGCCCCCCAATTGGGTTTTCAACAGTGCGCCACGGGCAAGCAGCCGCGCATGTCTTTGTACGACACTTCCAGTTGCGCCTCGTCCGTCAATCCGGCAGCCCAGTCTCCGCCAGGAAGGTAGTCGCGGGTTCTCCCTTCAGACGCGCTAGCCCAAGCTGTGTATGCGATGTGAGATTGCACAAGTTCCGCCGATATCATCATGTCGCTCTCCTCAAAAGTGTTCCTTCAAATCGGCAAATCGTTCCAGGATCAACAGCCGCCCTTTTCCCGGCCGGATATCCTGCCGCTCCAATGTCCACGTGTGGGCGTGCGGAATGAAGACCGCGTTCAGGCCCGCTTCGAGCGCTGGATTGATGTCGGATTTCGCGCTGTTTCCCGCCATCCACGTGCTCTCCGGATGAATGCCGCGCTGTTCCACCAGCGTCTGGTAGGCTGACACGTCCTTCTCCTTCACGATGGCCGTGTGGCCGAAGTAAGTGCCCAGGCCCGAGCGATCGATCTTCAACTTTTGTTCATCGGGATGACCCTTGGTAAACAACGTCAAATCGTGCCGCGAGGCCAGATATTCCAGCGTTTCGGCCACACCCGCAATCACTTCCATGGGACAATCCAGAATCCGTTCGGCAAACGACATGACGGTGCCCAGATCCTCCTCGCTGACGTCCCGTTCGCACAGATGCTGGTAGCATTGCCGCAGGTTGCGCCCGAAATTCATGGAGCCGTACCCATGAATCTTGGAATTGGCCAGCTCGATTTCATCCAGCACGGCGCGAATTTCCGTCGCGCTCAAGGTGGAGTGATTCAGGTATTCCACGAACTCGTCGAATGCGCGCTCGAAGTAGATGTTGTTCTCCCACAGCGTATCGTCGGCGTCGATCATCAGGTATTGGCGTGTCATTTCGTAACCTTGGGCGCCAGGTGGAAGGGGATCTCGACGACTGCGTCCACGTCGACGGGCTGGCCATCGTGCAGGGCCGGCTCGAACTCCCACTTGCGGATGGCGTCTTGGGCGCTCAGGTCCAGGCGGTCGTCCAGGTGCCGCAGAAGCTTCACGGTGTCGACGCGGCCATCCTTGCGGATCACCGCGGCCAGGCGCACGGTTCCTTCGATGCCGTCCGCCATGGCCGCGGGGTAGTATTTGGGATCCACTTTGCGCAAGGGAACCGGCGGACTCAAGACGCCGCCCGCCGGGGAGTCCTCGCGCCGTTCCGAAAACCAGATCATCCAGCTTCCGGAGTAGCTGGTGATGTTGGGCATCTGCACGGACATGGCGTAAGTATCGCGCCCGCTCCACAGCGCGTCGGGCGCGGACGAAACGCGCACGGCCGCGGGATGCGCTCCGGCGATGGTAGGCGCGGGCAGGCTGGCGTGCACCGCCGCCCTTAGATTGGCCGCCGAAGTGGGCGGCATCCGAGCCATCCGGGTGGGCTTGTCATCGGCCGCCCCGCTGCGGACCAGCAGTCCGGGTACCGTGAGGAGGGCGCCCTCC
>JBEKIM010000580.1:0-3553 GCA_050011755.1 Bryobacteraceae bacterium
CGGCAAAAATCGGGTGACCGCGAAGTTGTATACTGAGCCGTAGGGTTGCGAGGGGGATCTTTCATGAATCTTTATAATGCGCTCAAGGTTTGCCTGTTTTTGGTACTCTTAGCTTTTTCCGCGGCCGCCGCCGATCGCGCGGCCACAATCGTTTCATTTGATGCGCCCGGCTCACAGGCCACGTTTGCTTACGGCATCAACAAGGCGGGCTCGGTCACCGGCTACTGGGTGGATTCCACAAACGTCTATCACGGGTTTCTGCGCACGGCCGCCGGCGTCATCACCTCGTTCGATGCTCCGGGCGCAGCCGCCACCTCGGGACTGGGTACCTTTGCCCTTACCATCAACACCGCGGGCACGGTCGCGGGATATTATGCCGATTCCTCCGAGGTTTACCATGGCTTCCTGCGCTCTCCGGCGGGAGTCTTCACCACTTTTGACGCGCCCGGTACCGGCGCGGCGCCCGGCAAAAACACCGTCCCGCAGAGCCTCAACGATGCCGGTGCCGTCGCTGGATATTGCCAGGATGCCAACGCCGCGATACACGGGTTTGAGCGCGCCGCCAACGGTGCGATCACCGCGTTCGACGCGCCCAATGCCGGCAGCGGTGGCACGCTCGGCACCTACGCCGAGAGCATCGACACCAGCGGCGCCATTGCCGGATACTACGCCGACGAGTTCTTCGAATACCATGGATTCCAGCTTTCTTCCAGCGGAACGCTGACCGAATTCGACGTGCCGGGCGCCGGAACCGGCCCCGACGCGGGCACGGAAGGCACCGGCATCAATGCGGCGGGCGCCATCGCTGGAGACTACACCACCCCGGCCCCGCACGGCTTCCTGATGACCTCCGCCGGCGCATTCACCACATTCGGCGTCAGCGCGGCGGGTTCACTCGGCACCCATCCTACGGCCATCAACCAGGGCGGCGCCGTAACCGGCTATTACGGCACTAAAGGCTCGGGATATCGCGGATTCGTGCGCGCGGCGAGCGGCTCCATCGCTACCTTTGGGGCAACCGGCGCCGGCACGTCGAACTATCTGGGCACGGTTCCGCATTCCATTAACCAGAGCGGCGCGGTCGCGGGATTCTACACCGATGCGAGCAGCGTCGCTCACGGCTTCGTTCGCACACCATAGCGCAACCAGGCCGGATTGCCGCCCGGCAAGTCGCGGCAGCGGCTTTCCGCGCACTTGCTAAAATAAGGTTTATGCCGCTCTGCCAACCCGCGCTGGCAGTGTGTCTATGCGCCGCGGCGCTGCACGCGGCCCAGCAACCGGCTCCGGCGGCGCCCGATGCCGAGATGAACAGCGCGATAGAGGAGTTTAAGGTCCAGACACGTAATTTGGGCCTGCGCGCCGACAGTCCGGCCAAAGCCGGCCGGCACAACCCGTTGCTCGACTGGCACGGCCGCCTTTTCGAGAATTTCCGCAACGACGCCTTGGACGCCGTGCCGCACGAAATCCGCCAGAACGGCGGCGACAAAGGTTTGCTTCGCCGCAATCAGTTCGGTTTCAACGTCGCCGGGCCGGCCGTGCTGCCGCATCTCATCGCCGGCCGCAATACCTACTTCTCCCTCTCCTACGAAGGCGTGCGCGAGGATATCGCCCGCACTTCGCTCCAGACCATCCCCACCATGGCGCAGCGCACCGGCGATAACTCCGATGTGGTGGACGACGCCGGCAACGTGATCCCGATCTACGACCCCGCCACCACCGTGGCCAATCCCGCTTACGATCCCACCCAGCCGGTCTCCACCAGCAATCTCCAATATTCGCGCCTGCCGTTTCCGGGTAACATCATCCCCGCGAGCCGGCTCGATCCGGTGGCCCTGAACGCGCTGAAGTTTTATCCGGCGCCCAACGCCGACGTGGGTCCCTTCTTTCACAATAACTACTTCATCGATTCGCCGGAAACCAACACGGCGAACGGCATGATCGGCAAACTGGACCAATCCCTGCGCGAGCGCCATCGCGTGACCGTGGAACTGGCTTTTTCCGATGGGACTCTAGGCGCGGCCCGGTGGTTCCCGACTGCCGCCAATCCAGGCCCGTCCAATCGCGATTTCCAGACCCGCCGCGGCTCCCTCGAATACGTGTTCACCGCTTCCAGCCGCACGGTGAACACGCTCACCTTTGAAGCGAACTCCAACGTCTCGACCAGCGGCGACGCCGGAGACCAGACCGATTATGCCGCCCAAATCGGCCTGTCCGGGATCGCCGGCGGAGGCTTCCCGGTGATGCAACTGGGGCCCTATCTAAGCATGGGCCAGTCTTACCCCTTCTCCCGCAATGCCCGCAACGTCTATACGTGGACCGACGGCTTGTCCACCAAGCGCGGCAAACACACGCTGCGGGTCGTGGGACAGTACACTCGACAACAGGTGAACAGCTTCTGGCCGCAGTATCCGGCAGGTTTATTGAGCTTCGACCAGGGACTCACCAGTCTGCCCGGCATCGTCGATACCGGCGATGCGCTGGCCACCTTCCTGCTCGGCACCCCCTATTTCGCGGAACAAACCATCGATACGCAGCCCTCGTATTTCCGGCGCGCGGAGGGTTCGCTGGCATTCCGCGACCGTTACGAGGCGATCAAGGGCCTCACCATCAACATCGGGCTCACCGCCCGCCTGTTCACGCCGCGCACCGAGAAATACGACCGCCAGTCGAATATCGACCTGAGCGCCATCAACCCCGCAAACGGATTGCCGGGGGCGCTCGTGGCCGCCGGCCAGAACGGTTTCGGCGGCGCTTTCCAGCCTACCCTGGTGCGCCTGGCGCCCAGCATCAGCTTCGCCTGGAATCCGATGAACGACGCCAAGACCGTTGTCCGGGCCAGTTTTTCGCGCGATTATTCGGGCATCCCGATCTACTCCGGCCAGTTCGGCACCGAAGGGTTCAACCAATACGAGACGTTTCTTTCGCCGGACTCGCAGTTGCAGCCCGCGCTGACCCTGCGCAACGGCGTGCCTCCGTCGGCCACCCCCATCCCGGATCTCCAGCCGGATGCGGCCAACAACACGATCGCCGACCTGATCGACACGTCGGATCGGGTCCCCACCTATCAATCGGCTGGGCTTTCGATCGAGCGCGAGCTCCCGGCATCGGCGATCGTCACCGTCGGCTTCTCGTATTCCGGCGGCAAGAACCTGCTGGTCGGCAACGGAGCAGCCAATCCCAATGCCATTCCGCTGGCCGATCTGCAGTATGGCGACGAATTGAACAATCTGGCCTTCAGCCAGTCGCTGCGCCCGTATCCGCAGTATCAGGGCTTCAATCTGTACGGTGAGTATCCGGTGGGGCGCTACCAGCGCGACGCCGGCTATGTGCGTGTCGAAAAGCGCTCGTCCAGCGGCCTTTCGGTGAACGCCTATTTCGAGTTCAACAAACAGATGGACGACTATTCGGGCCCCTATGGCACCCAGGATTTCTTCAATCGCCAGGACGAATGGTCCGTAACCGCGGGCAATCGTCCCGAACGGCTCGAACTGACTTGCACCTACGAATTGCCGTTTGGGGCCAACAAGGCGTTCCTGCGTTTTCCCGACTGGCG
>JBEKIM010000581.1:0-3538 GCA_050011755.1 Bryobacteraceae bacterium
TCGGAAACCGGACGCACATGGCGCGAAATCTTGCAGCTTCTCCTGTTGGGCATACTGGGCGTGACCCTGAATCAGGTGTTTTTTGTCGTCGGCCTGAGCCGCACCAGCGTCGCGCATGCCGCGATTCTCATCGGCCTTACTCCCATACAGGTGCTCATCATCGCGCGCCTGCGCGGCCAGGAAAAGATCACCGTGCGTAAAGCCGTGGGTATGGCGATCGCGCTGGCCGGCGTAGCTGTGCTGAAATGGTTCGAGCCGGCGGCCGGTACGGGCGCCACCTGGATCGGCGATTTCGTCATCCTCCTCGCCGGGCTGTGCTTCGCGCTGTTCACCGTGTTCGGCAAGGAGGTTACCGCGCGCTATAGCACCATCGTCATGAACACCTACGCTTATGTGGGAGGCGCGCTGGCGCTGCTGCCACTTACGCTGTGGGAGGCCGCGCGCCAGCCGCTGGCGCAAATTGGCGCGGGAGCCTGGCTGGCGGCGATTTACATGGCGCTGTTCCCCTCGGTGATCGCTTACCTCATTTATTACCACGCACTGGCCCACATGACCGCTTCACGGGTGTCGGCGTTCTCCTATTTGCAGCCCGTATTCGCTTCCATCATGGGCGTCGCCATACTGGGCGAGACCCTCGGCGCGCCGGTGATCGCCGGCGGCACGGTGATCCTGGCCGGCGTATATCTGGCGGAGCGCGGCTGATGGTTTCGTTCGTTCAATTGCTGCGCGGCAATCGCAACTACCGCTATACCTGGATTGGGCAGGTGGTCAGCGAAATCGGCGATCACTTCAACAACATCGCCGTGTTCAGCCTGGCTTTGGCCACCACACACTCCGGCCTGGTGGTCAGCGGCGTGATGCTTTCGCGCGCGATTCCGGCGGTGCTGGCGGGGCCCATCGCGGGAGTGCTGCTCGATCGCCTGAACCGCAAGCACGTGATGATCGCCAGCGATGTCGTTCGCGCGGTGTTGGCGCTGGGATTCATCCTCACCATCCACCGGCGCGACACCTGGCTGCTCTATTTCTTTAGCGCGCTGCTGATGTTCGCGTCGCCATTTTTCACCAGCGGACGGTCGGCGATTCTGCCCAGCATCGCCACCAAGGACGAGTTGCACACCGCTAATTCACTGACGCAGACCACCGGCTGGACCACCCTGACCATCGGCACCTTTCTCGCCGGCGCCAGCGTGGCCAGCTTTGGTTATCAGTGGGCCTTCGTGGGCAACGCGCTCTCGTTCGTGGTCTCCGCGTTCTGCATCTCCCGGCTGTTTCTTCCCGGTGACGCCTTCCGCCCCAAGCGCCACGCATTGACGGAAGCGGACGTGGTGCGGCCGTGGCACGAATATACCCAGGGCTTGCGTTACATGCGCGACCATCCCCTGATATTCGGCATCGCCCTGATTGGCGTGGGCTGGGCCACCGGCGGCGGCGCGGCGCAGATCCTGTTCAGCATCTTCGGCGAGATTGTTTTCAACCGCGGGCCGGCCGGTATCGGCATCGTGTGGGGATGCGCCGGCATCGGGCTGCTGATCGGCGGCGTGATCGGGCACCGGCTGGGCGAACGGCTCAGCTTCGATGGCTACAAGCGCGCGGTGGTAGTCTGCTACGTGATTCACGGCGGCGCGTACGTCCTTTTCAGCCAGATGCGGAATTTCCGTGCGGCCCTGGTTTGCATCGCGCTCTCGCGCGCCGCGGTGGCGGTCAGCTCGGTGCTGAACTATTCCCAGCTCTTGCGGCATGTCGCGAACGAATTCCGCGGCCGCGTGTTTGCCACCATGGAATCCATGGTCTGGTCTACCATGATGGTTTCGATGATGCTGGCGGGCATCGCTTCGCAGTATTACGACCCGCGCGCCATTGGCGCGATTGCCGGCGTACTCAGTTCCACCACGGCTATCTTCTGGGGCTGGGCGAACTGGACGGGGCGGCTGCCCGAACCCGCGCAAGAGGGCGTAGAGCCGGAGGACGTGGAAGTGCATGGCGAACCCACCATCTGATTTCGAAGGCAAAGTCGTATTGGTGACTGGCGCGGCCAAGCGCATCGGACGCGGCATCGCGCTGCACTTGGCGCGGGCAGGCGCGCGCGTGGCGATCCATTATGGAAACTCGGAAGCCGAAGCGCGCGCGACCGCGGCGGAGTGCGGCGGAGCGCCGCTCTATCGCGCGAATCTGGAGAGCGTGGCGGAGATCGAGCGCATGTTCCGCGCGGTCGAGGACACCCTCGGCCGGTTGGACGGCCTGGTGAACAACGCCGCCCGCTTTACGCGCCGCGATCCGCTGGAGGTCACCGAAGCCGATTGGGATTTCATCCATGCGGTGAATCTGAAGGCGGTGTTCTTCTGCTGCCAGAACGGCGCGCGCCTGATGCGCAAGTCGGGCGGAGGACGCATCGTCAACATCAGCTCCCTGGGCGGCTTGCGGCCCTGGGCGGACCACGCGCATTACTGCGCGTCGAAGGCCGGCGTGATCATGTTGACGCGCGCGCTGGCCAAGGCATTCGCGCCCGAAATTACGGTGAATTCCGTGGCGCCCGGCGTGATTCCCTTCGGGGAACTGGATGCGCAGGCCATCGGGATGATCAAGGCAACGCCCGCGGGGCGGGGCGGCACGCCGGATGAGATTGCGGACGCGGTGGCTTACTTTCTGCGGGCGAGTAACTTCATCACCGGTCAGATTATGGCGGTGGATGGCGGGTTAAGCCAGCGGTAACTGACGTTATTCGTCATCGTTATTCGTCGTTGGGGGCTCGTGGTGGATGACGGGGCTGGGCGGAACGGGGGAAGATTGGGGAAATGCGCCGGGCTCTGGGTTCGCTTCGTAATTCTTTGAATCCAAATGGGTTGATGGCAGATTTGGCTGTTCGGGGGCCGGGGGTTCGGGGGCGTGCGAGGCTTCAGGGACGGCGGGACACTGCGCGTTGCGCGCGGCTTGGAGGGCTCTGAGGTGCTTCATGCCGCGTTCGATCGAGCGTTCGATGGCGGTTTCGTAGCGGACGAGGCGGGTGAAGTTGTCGGGGCCTTTGCCACCTGCCATGAAGGCGCGGGCGAGGAGGTCGTCCGGTTCGTGGGGATCGGCCGGGTTGGAGTCTTTCCCGTCGCGGTTCATGTAGAATTCGTGATACTTCCTCTTTTGCCGGTCCAGGCCGGTCAGCATGGTGGATTCCTCGCGGTAGATGCCGGTTTCGAGGGCAAAGGCGCGATCGAGACGCCATTGGGCGGCGGCGATGCGTTTGACCACCAGTTCTTCGCTGTCGCCAACGGGGCGGAGGTGATCGTGGAGATCCTGGAGGAGGCGGAGGAAGGCTTCGGGATCCTCGCCTTCGAGGATGAAGTGTTTGTCGCCGGAGAGGCCATGGGTGAGGCCGTTGCGGCTGGAGGCGGCTTTGCCTTCCGGGGTGCGCGGGCCGGTCGATTTCTGGGCGTTGCGGCGGTTGGAATCCGCCTGCTGTTGGGAAAGTTTCGGGTGATTATCGGTGTGCATTCGATTTGCGGGCGCGGTTGCACCCTTCCTTTCGACTACAGGCTAGCTTGGACAATTT
>JBEKIM010000582.1:0-3525 GCA_050011755.1 Bryobacteraceae bacterium
AAGCGCTTCGGTATGCTGGAGAAGTGATCGCGCAGTTCGCCGGCCCCGTCCATTGCCCCTGGCAGGCATCCCTCGAAGACGTGCGGCGGGCTAATCTCCTGGCGCGGGAGATCGGATGGCGGGCAGCCGTAGAGCGGATTGTTCCCCAGGAAGCGGACTTGATCGGCGACCCCAGCCGCGCGGATTTCCAGTACCTATGGGATCTTCCGCCGGATTCCTCCATTCTCAGCGCCGGGGACCACTGGGGCGCCGTTGCAACCGCTCTCGCCCAAAACTTTTCCCGCGTAACGGCAACCGAGCGCGATTTCGAACGGGCCCGCTTTATCGACATCCGCGCCAGAGAAATGGGGACGCCCGTCGAGGTGATTTGTGCGGAATTGCTCCGCCTCCCGCTGGCGCCGCAACAATTCGATGCGGTAGTGCTGAATGGCGGCCTGGAATGGTCTCGCCTGGCCGCGCAGGGCGGCGCTCGCGAAATCCAGTTGCGCCTGCTCCGCTCTGTCCGCAATCTTCTCAAACCGTCCGGCTTCGCCTGCCTGAGCATTGGGAATTGCCTGGGGTGGGGCAGGATGCGCGGTCCTGGCCGCAGCCGGTTCGGAGGAGGACTCACGCGCTCTTTGGCCGGTTACCGCAAGCTCTTCCAAAAGGCCGGGTTCGGCGCAGTACGCACTTTTTATCCGTGGGATGGATGCGACCATCCCAGCATCCTGCTCCCGCTGGACCATCGCGGGGCGTTGGCCCATTACATCGAATTCAAAGATTTCGCCAGGTCGGGCTGGCGCGGACGGATCAAGCGCCTTGCCCTGCATGCCGCCGCACGCACCGGACTATGGGCTCACCTCGCGCCCGAGTTTATTTTCCTGATGGAGAAGGGCTGATGTTCCACGTGGCCGCCGATTACCTGCGCAGGGCCGGCTGGACGGAGTGGGATGTGCTTCAGTTGCCTGGCGCCGGCGTAGTCTGGTGGATCTTTAGGAGGGGGCGGGACGTCCCGGCGTATGTCGGCAAGTTCTGCCGCCTTCCCGGCGCGATCGAGGGCGGCCGGCGCGAGTGCGCCACGCTGGAGACGCTCAGCCCCTTCGCGGACCATCTCGGCATCCCCAAAGTGCTGTTCCGGACCGATGCCCACGGCGGTTTCATTTATCTCCAATCCGGGGTACCCGGCAAGCCTCTGCGCAACGAGCTTTCCCCCGCGGACGGCAAGCTCCTCTTAGCCCAGATGGATATTGCGGAAAAGTGGTTGGAGAAGTTCCAGACGCTCGCGCCGCCCGCGGGAGACTCCGCTGCGGCTTTCCGCCAAGTGCTGGCCGGCGCTTCCGAGCAATTACCCGAGTTGCTGCTCTCCGCGGCTGGAGCGGCTCTGCCGCGCCTCGCCGCCGTTCCCGCCGTGGCGGTGCATGGCGATTTTTGGGCCAGGAATGTGCTGATATCCCCCGGCCGCGTCTCCGTGGTGGATTGGGACGGGTTCCACTATGGAAGTCCCGTGGAGGATCTGTGCACTTTTGCGATTGCGACGGCCTATCAATGGGGGCTGGACGCCCGGCAAGGCGCGGATGTCATCTGGGACGTGTTGCTCGGTTCGTCGCCGCTCACGGTTATGACCAGGGCCGCCGCTTTCCGCACTCTCGCGCGCTGGAACATTTCGCGGGATCTGCTCGCCCCGCTCTTCCTGATTGCACTGGTCAGCCGGCTAGGCCGAACGGAGCTTGACGATAATCCAGCCTGGCATGTGTTTGCGGCCCGTTACGCCAGCGCGGGGCTTCCGCCGCCTCTTGAAACCGGATCGACGCCCGCCGAGCGGAATCAAAGTCCCCCACAGCCGGTTTAGGGCCTGAGCTTCGTTGTAACCATAGTCCTTCCGCCCCGACCCGCGCTCCCTCCCGCGTAATCCGCCGCACGGCGCCACTGGGGCCCTAAGTATGCCGGTGTTTCCACGGAACCGGAGGACCGGCCGGCAAACTCCGCGTCCGCCGCTGTGGAGACTGCAATAACTAAACTGGACATGAGAGGCAGGTAGAAAAAGTAGCCGAAATTCACGAAGAGTATCCCCGCGCAATACGCCGTTATAGACAGCATGATGCAGAATGTCGCCACCCGGATGTCTTCGCAATCCCGCCGCAGGCAGGCCCGCCGGTACGCCCGGTTCACCATCAGAAACGTGGACATGATGGCGGCTATATAAATCGCCAGGGCGGGTATTCCACACTCGCTCGAAATCTGGGTGTACGAGTTGTGCGTATCGTGCCACATTCCGTGATCGCCGACGACCACGTTGTGCTCTCCCTCGAACGCGCCGAACTGGGCCATGCCGACTCCGAAAATCGGGTGCTGCAGCGTATACTCGATGCTCTTCTCAAGCAGGTACCGCCGCGCTTCGGAGGACACAATGGCTTCCGACGGCGCGTCCGTTTCATCGGCGGAAAACGCAACGAGGCGGATCAACGAACTTCGCGGCACAAAGGCGATGAGCGCGAAGGCCGCGATCGGGCCAAGCGCCAGAAGACAGATCCGCTGGCGCATCGTCCCGCGAAACAACCAGTACAGGCCGCCGGCTACTAGCGCTATCAGAGCGCCGCGGGACGCGGTCTGCAAAACCAGGAGAACGCCAAAGCAGGCCACCCCCCACGCCGCCAATTTGAGCGCTTTGGACTTGACGGAAAGCGCGACCCAGATGATAAACGGCAGCACGAAGATTAAATGGATGGCATAATCGTTCGCGTTCGAGATCGCGCCGAACTCAATAGCCAGTCGTTCCCCGTAGTGACCGCCGGTATCTCGGAAGAGTTTAGCGGCCGACATGATTACCGCGCCACCGGACGCGATCGCCCACATCATCGACCGGCACTCCTGCCATGTGAAAGTCAGTCCCGCTATCACAAACAACATGGGGAGCACGGTCCTGAAATAGAGAATGAGATCCTTAGTAGAGCCGCCTCGCCACGAACTGAATGGCACGCCCACTACCATCAAAATCACAAAGATGGTCCAATAGATCGCCGGCCGGCCGCGTAACGTGCGCTGAATCCCACCCGCAAGCACAACCCCCAGCAACGTGGGAATGCCGAAGAGGTAGAGCAGGAATAAATTGATGTGCAGTACGTAAGTCAAAAGCTGGTGAATATTGCTGAAGTATATAAACACCAGGACTAGCGCCATCCTGAACCCAATGTTCCGCACTGGATTGGCGGCTTCGCCGCCCTGTGCCGATCCGGCAGGCGGAACGTAGTTTCCGCCAGGAGGATTGAGCGGCTTGAAAGGTTTTGCGGGGAGGCCGGGCGGCTTACTGGGGCCGAGCATCGGGAATCCTCTTAACTCAACGTTACCATGGGCTTGGAAAAACGGGTACGCCAGTGCGGCCGAGGCGCTACCGGTACGCACCGGCCCTCTTTACTAACCGGCAGCGCACAACGGCGGTTGTGAACTCGCGTGTGAGGCGGTTGTGCAACCAGCGCAGTTTCCGGATCGGCACGGGTTCAAGAGAGGCGAATTGAAACGGGCTCTCCGTGACGATCCTCTCGAACTCAC
>JBEKIM010000583.1:0-3513 GCA_050011755.1 Bryobacteraceae bacterium
TGTTATTGGTGCGGGCCCGGCGGAGGGTCAAATATTCTTGCAGAACCTCCATGGCCAGTCGCCGAATGCTGGCTTGCCGGATCTGGTTGCGCCTGATGCGAGCGGCGGAGTGATGGTGCTGCTCAACCTTACAAAATGAGCCATGCCGTATATGCTAGTCGAGCAGATTACGTTAAAGTTGTTCTTCTGAACCCCTCCTGTTTTACGGGCTGGACTTTTCCGCCAGGGATCAGAACGCGACCCGCCGCTCCAGCGATTGGAATCGCGGGTCCGTCCGCAAAGGGTCCCAGACGTAGCCGACTTCCAGTTCGATCAGGCCCGGCGCGCGCTGCCGATAGCCTTCTTCCAGCCACCCGAACGCCCGATTTCGATCTGGGAGTGCTGCGTAGTAACCCGCGAACCTGAGCGGAGAGACGTAGTGCAGTTTCGAGAATTCCTGGAGTTTGGCCAAGGCCGCTTCAGCTTGCCGCCTGTTTCCAGAAGCGGCCCAAGCATGGGCGACGCCTGCCAGATACGCCGCTCCATACGAGTCCCTCGCTTGTTCAAAAGCCGCGATCGCTTCGGGCCACTTGCCTTCGAGTTCATAACCGCGCGCGATGTAAAGGTACGCGCCGGTGAAAGCCGGATCCATCTCCAGTACGCGCTTGCTTTGCGCGAGTGTCTTATCCGCCTCGCGAGCGTCGAAGTAGAGCCATGCCAGATGCATGGATCCCAGAATATCGAGCGGAGCGAGATCGATAGCGCGTCTGTTTTCTTCAAGGGCCTCAGCGAAGCGCTTCCGCACCTGAAGGTACTGGGAATACCCCATGTGATTCCTGGAGTCATTGGGGTTCAGCTCGATTGCCCGGCGGAACTCCCGTTCCGCCCCAGTCCAATCCCAGTCGTACCAAAGCTTGATTTTGGCAAGAGTGCCATGCGCCTCCGCGAGGTGGGGATCGAGTTCGAGTGCCTTTGCGACCGCTGCGCGGGCCTCGGGCGCTGCCTTGGCAGGGTCTATGGAGCCAATATCCGAGCCTAGCGATGCGTAGCAACCCGCCAGCGCCGCCCATGCCTCGGCATTGCCGGGATCTTTTCCGGTCGCCTCACGGAAATAGTCGATAGCCTTCTCCGCCGCCGCGGCATTCCTCTTGTTCCAAAGGAACCGGCCTTTCAACAAGGCATCGTACGCCTCCGGATTGGCCGGCTGCCGTTTGGCGAGCCTGGCATCCTCTTCCGGCGTAAGTTTCACCTTCACCTGATCGGCGATGGCCTTCGCCACTTGTCCCTGTAACCCGATGATGTCGGTCATGTCGCGTTCGTAGCTGGCTGCCCAGAGGTGACGATCCTGGCGGGCATCGAGAAGCTGAGCCGTGACGCGCACGTGAATACCCGAGCGCACCACCGAACCCTCGACGACTGCATCGACGTTGAGTTCGGCGGCAATCTGGGGCAAGTTTTTCTTCGTGTGCTTAAGCTGCATCACAGACGTCCGCGAAATAACCCGCAGCGTGTGGATCTGCGCCAGGTCCGTGATCAACTCGTCGGTCATTCCGTCGGCGAAGTATTCCTGATTGGAATCGCCGGAGAGGTTATCGAGGGGGAGCACCGCAATGGATCGTATTCGGGCAGGCGCGCTTTCTCGTGACCAGCGCAGCCACGCGATTCCGGCCAGAAGCAGGAGGACGGCCAGTGCGGCCCCGGCCAGCTTCGCCCAGCCGTGACCGGTATCCGGTGGTATCGCTTCCGGCGCGGCCGGACCTGGCGCACCCCGCTCCGGAGCCAGCTTTTCGACCGGCGCAATGAAGCGGTACCCCCGCTTGGGCAGGGTCTCGACGAAACGTGGCGACGCCGCGGAGTCGCCGAGAACGTCGCGAAGCTTGGTGATCGCCTTGTTCAGAGCCGTGTCGAAGTCGACGAAAGTGTCGGATTGCCAGACTTTCTGGCGCAATTCGTCGCGCGTCACCAACTCGCCGGGCCGTTCGAGGAGCGAAACCAACACGCACAAAGGCTGTTCCTGGATTCTGACCTTCCCGCCAGCCTTCCGCAATTCACGGGTATGGAGGTCGAGTTCGAAGACTCCGAAACGAATCGTCGGCGAATCTCCCGCCATCTCCACGTATTTTCTCCACTGCCGCGCAGGGAATGCGGGCCGCTTCTATTATACGGCGCGACAAAAACGCGAGTCGCGGGGCGGACGGGGAATCCAGCGGCGTAAACCTCCTGCACCCAACGCATTACCAGGGAAGCCAGATTCCACACCGGGGGCATTGAGTGTCTTGCTCGCAAAGGCGATGATCGACTCGGGCAGCCCAGCCAAGAAAGGCACAGGCCGCCCGGAAAAGGAAACTCACATATGAAACTCGTAACACATCTGGAAGCTGTTCTATTGGTTCTGGGAGCCGTTTCGGCGCTCCCGGCTCACGCGCAAACGACTTGCGCCAACTCCAACCTCTCCGGGGACTACGCGATTACGATCACAGGGGCGATCGTGGCTGGGCCAGTCACCGGCCCCGTTAACGGCGTGAATCTGACCCACTTTGATGGCGCGGGGAACCTGACTGCGGTGGATCACGTCATCATCGACGGCGTACTAGGGGGGCCGGGTGTCGACTGGAGGGCCTCGGTGGGTACTTACTCCGTGAGTTCGAATTGCATCGGCCAGGCTAGCTTCACCTATCCCGACGGTGAGTCGCCGGGGCTTACTTACTTTTTCGTCTTAACAAAGCTCGGCCAGCAAATGGACATCGTCGTGAGCACCCCCGGCTTCAACATAACCGCCGCGGGCATCAAGAGGCCATAGGACCAGCATTCCACACAGAGGGAAGCCCCAAACAATGGACATGCACGCCCCATTGGACCAAAATTGGGATTCCCTTTCGCGGGAACAACGCTCCATAAACAACCGAGAATCAAGCCCAGAAGTGCTGTTCCATATCTCCCGATCGTCACCCGCCTGACCCCAATACTGTTAACTTTGTGGGCAGACCATCTCCTTTGTGGTCTGCCACTCTGGCGCGCATAAGGCAGACGACGCCAAAACGATCGTCTGCGCCAGTGAACAGTATTGCGCCTAACCCACAATATTCCTGCCCCGCGATTCGTCTATAACAATGGATGGAGGAAGCGTTGAACATTCCGCGACTGACCGCGGAGCAAAACCGGCAGATCTCCGACGTGGTTCAGCGCGAGCGCGCCCGTCTCGGTAACTTTGTCCGAAAACGCGTGCCCGACGCGGGCGAAGCCGAGGATATTCTGCAGGATGTGCTTTACGAGTTGGTGCAGGCCTACCGGTTGACGCAGCCGCTCGAACACACCACCGCGTGGCTGTACCGGGTAGCGCGGAACCGGATCGTCGACCTCTTTCGGAAGAAGCGGTTGGCGGCCCTCGCAGATGCCCTGGCGGAAAGCGCGGACGATGAGGGCTCGCTCACGCTGGCGGACCTGTTGCCGTCGCCGGACGCCGGACCGGAAGCCGCCTACGCGCGCAGCGTGCTGCTGCAGGAGCTCAACGCCGCGCTGGAGGAGCTGCCGGAG
>JBEKIM010000584.1:0-3497 GCA_050011755.1 Bryobacteraceae bacterium
ATGCGGTCCGGCTTGGTCGGCGAGCGCGAGGCGGCTGGCGGAGGCCACACGGCTCTTTTCGGACAAAGCCATGGTACCGTAGCGGTGGACGCGATCGATGTCTGCCTACCCGCGAGGGGCAGCAGAGCACCGTCCCCACCGCTATCCCCCTGGCAATGAATAAACGGAGAGTGCACCGGGTGCGTCCGAGCTGCACATTGATGCCTTGTTGCCCCTCTACTTGCAGTGATGGCACCTTCGTCAAGTGCATTTGCGCCGGCGAGGGAATCCTTTTGCCGAGGCCTCGGCTCCGGCTGGTTCACGGAACGGTTCCACCGAAATGCGCTCGTAGCACACTTCAAGCACGGTCAGGTATTCTGTGCCGCGCGGGGCGTGGAGAACCACGCGATCGCCGGCTGCCGACTTCATCAACGCGCACCCCAAAGGCGACACCCAACTGATGTGGTTGCGGTTGAGATCGACCTCGTCGGCGCCCACGATGCTCACCACGCGCTCCGCTCCTGCGGCATTGGCATAGCGCACGGTCGCTCCGAAGAATGCCCTCGTCGCCGCCTGCCCCGCTTTCGGAGTTTCCGGGTCGATCACTTCCGCAGCCTCGATTCGCTTCGTGAGAAAGCGAATCCGCCCATCGATCTGGCGCAGCCGCCGCTTGCCGTACTGATAGTCGGCGTTTTCACTGCGATCGCCGTTGCTCGCAGCCCACGCCACCACCTCGGTCACGGCCGGGCGTTCCCTGGTGAGCAGAAACCGGTGCTCATCTTTGAGGCGCTGCAGGCCGTTCGGGGTTATATAGTTCTTGCCTTGCGTCGCAGGCTGGTCACCCTGCGGTCTTCTCGTAAATCCTTTTTGCATATCTCAGTCTTCCAGCGCCAATTCGCGCTCCTGGGAGTTCATTTGCGGCACCTACTGATTGTTTCACGCGTTATCCCCGGAGTGCGTCTATGGGGCCCCGAGCGGTTCGTCGGCCGCTCGGAGAATGGGCGCCTTGCGCGTTATTCGGCTATCCCGCCGCGACGCGACCTGCACGACCGCCTGGTCTACGCGGACCAAGCCAGAGCCGAACGCGTCCACGACCGCGGAAGACGCGCCGCGGATGCGCCATCGTAATCGCCGGGAACGACATGGCGTTGCGCACGGCACGACGGTGACGGTCGTCAACTGGAATACGGGATCTCAGCACGAGTTATCGGACTATGCTCAGCAGATCGATTCGTTCGTTCACGGCGAGATCTCCGCCCTCGCGTTCTCCGCGCGACGCGCGAGGGCCGGCACATAACCCGCTCGTGTAAGGAACCCTGCCGCAGCGATCTGAAGCCTGCGCGGAGCTCTTCTGAAAGGAGCTTCGGCTGTTCCCAGTTTGCCCGCGCCTGCCGAACGGGCGGTACAATCGGAAAATGCCCTATCCTGAACCACTGATCGCCGCAATGCGCCAAGATCTCACCCGGCACGGAGTAGAAGAGGCGAGAACTCCTCAAGATGTGGACCGCCTGCTCGGGCCGGATAGCGGTGCGGTGTTGATGATCGTGAATTCCGTTTGCGGCTGCGCCGCCGGGAGAGCCCGGCCGGCCGTGGCGCTCGCTCTGCGACATGCGGTGCGTCCTTCGAAGGTGGCTACCGTGTTCGCCGGTGGCGACGAAGCGGCGGTAGCTCATTTGCGCGCACGGTTATCGGACTACCCGCCTTCCTCGCCGTCAATGGCGCTATTCCAGGATGGAAAGCCGGTCTACATGCTGCACCGGAGCGAGATCGAGCGCCGTGAGCCCGTGGAAATCGCCGCCATCCTCACAGAAGCGTTCGACCGGTTCTGTGTGGCGCGCCAATCGGCTTAACAATCGGCGAAGGACTGACTTCGCCTACCTCTTATGGCTTCCAGGTCCCTCTGGCTTTGGCCACCGGGAGAAGGGTCGGATAGAACTGTACAAACGTCTCGTCCACTGCGCCGTTCTTGGCATGGCATGCCTGGCAGCTTGAATTGGCCGGAAAGGGTTTGGCTGTCCGTTGAGTGCTACCGAATTCGAAGAAGGCCCATTTTGTCGGGAAGCGCTCCACGTCTTTGAGGTGGATCTCCAACCCGGCGAAGCCTTCCTGATAGTGGCCGCCGCTGTTGATGGAGCCTTTGCTGCCGGCGTAGCGGATCTCTAGGGCAAACATGGTCTTGTCCGGCCATGAACCCGTTTGAAGAAAGGCTTTGTAGGCCATAGGCGTGACAAACACATTGTCGAAGCGTTCGGAGGATGGCGGGGCGGCGGAGTTGACAGGGCCATAGGTCATCCCCAGCCCCGAACTCAAATAGATCCACTCGCGATACGTGCCCGGCCGCATAAGCTGACCGTCGGCGTCGAACCGCGGATCATCCGGCGGTGTTTGTGCGGGCAGGAGCAAACACCACAACGACAAGGCGATCGGCAGCTTGTTAAACATTGCTTTATATCTTATCGCGTCTGCACGGGCCCATGGCCCCGATCTCGCCGCACAATGCCACTCCAAAACGAGCCGGTACCGCTTACCCTAAAGGCTCTTCGCGAACGCACAAGCCTCTTCATCGCGACCTGGACTTGGGTGGCGTGGATACGGTCCTGTCGGGCCAGTGTCGAGCCTGTTCGCCCGGGCATGATTGCCCACCCTACAAGGGCGACATCTATTATCAATGCATTACTGCGGTTTCAAGAACGCGCGCCACCCAATCGACTCCGGCGTGCGCGCCATCGATGAATTCAAGCGAGACCGTGACCTGGCTTCCGGCCGGCCCAAAAGCGGCAGGGAGATCCAAGAAAGGAGCGCCCGAGAGGGCCGACTGCAGGGAGGCTCCGCTCAATCCGCAAAGTGCCACCCGGGGAGAGAGTTGGCCGAGCAGCAGCGACACCTTCCCCGGAAGAGACTGGCCGCGGTTAGTCAGGGTGACTTGCTGGCGGAATCTCCCCGTGGACAGATCCAGGACGGCTTCTCCTTTGAAGACTTCGATCTGTGAAGTGACGTCCCGCGCCGAACCGGACGGCGCCGGGGAAAACAGGTTGCCGCCGGCCACGAACTGCAGGGCATCGTTCAACAGAAAAGGCGCGCCATTCGTGGAGAAATTGCCGGCAATCTCGGCGACTACGGCGCCCTCGTGCATGATCGCATAGGGTCCGCCTCCAGGCTTGCTGAACACTACGTATCCGGCATTGTTCGGATTGGTATAGCAACACGATTCGAAGGCCAGGGGACCGGAAGGCGGAATGCCGATGGGCGATGTGGGGCCGATCCAAAATATGGAATCGCTGCCCGGGCCGGCCAGCATATATCCAGTCACCTGGCCGGTGTTATTCGGGCGGCTGATGCCATTGGCGCCGTCCTGATACTCTACGGGCGGCTGGCCGGACTCCAGCAGGAGAATCGGGCCGGTCTCGCATCCTTCGTTAATGGGAATGTTGCGGCAGACAATACCCATCACGCGGCTGGCGTCGTCAAGTCCGGCCACCACAAAGTGGGCCGGGTCCGGGGGCTGAAAGGTCTCGAAT
>JBEKIM010000585.1:0-3470 GCA_050011755.1 Bryobacteraceae bacterium
CAGGAGCGAGTAGCAGGATAGGCGTAAGCCTGAATCGGGGGGGCGGGGTATTGAGTCCGCCGGTTTATTCGGCGGCGCCCGTAAGCCCTACCTTACTTGGCGCAGCCGATTTCGACGGTGATGGATTCCCGGATGTCGTCAGCACCGGATTGAACTCGAATGTCCTTACTTTTGCCATCGGCAATGGCGATGGCTCGTTTTCGAGCGGTCCGGCCTACCCGACCTATCAGCCGTCGGCAGCCGCCGTCGCGGATTTGAATGGCGACGGCCGTCTCGATCTGGCAGTGGCCCAGTCCAACGGCGTGGAAATCCTGATCAACACCACTCCGAAATAGCCGCAAGTTACGGAGCTTCGGTGCAGTTCGCTACCCGCGAATTCGGGCACATAACTAACCAAAGGCCGTGCCGGTTCGTCTCATCCTCATGTTGTGATACCACACGTACGTGCGTGGGCGCGACGGAAGAGGACGACTGCAATGGACGGACTGGAACAAAACAAAGAAGAACGGCGAGACGCGCGCGGCCTGCCGGCCATGGAGAGCACGCTGCGAGACTTGCGCTACACCGTGCGCATGCTGCGAAAGGACCGCGGATTCGCCGCGTTTGCGATCCTGATTATTGCACTGGGGATTGGCGCCAGTTCGACCGTATTCAGCATCCTGGATGCGCTTTTGGTGAAGCCGCTGCCGTTTAAGGATCCCAGCAGGCTGGTGTGGATCGCAAACCGGACGAAGATCGATGGCGATTTATCGGGCGCTACGCTGCAGGTGGGACGGCTTCTCGATTTTCGCCAACGAAACACGTCATTTGCGGACGTCGCGGGGTATTTCGCGTTTTATGGCGTAGGCGACAGCAAACTGACCGGCAACGGCGAACCGGAACGGCTGAGCACGGTGCCGGTCTCGCAGAACTTCTTCCCGCTGCTGGGCGTACAGCCGCAGTTGGGAAGACAATTTAGCGCGGACGAGTGCAAATGGAACGGCCCGCACGTGGTGATGCTCAGCCACGGACTGTGGGAGCGGCGTTTCGGATCCGATCCGGACATTGTGGGCAAAACGATCCGGCTGGACGATGCGGATTCCACGGTGGTGGGAGTGCTGCCCGCGTCGTTTGATTTTGCGGCGATTTTTGCGCCCGGCACGCATATCGATCTGTTCGCACCCTTTCCGCTGACCAAGGAAACGGACCGGTGGGGAAACACGCTGGCGGTGGTGGGAAGGCTGAAACCAGGGGCGGGCATCGGGCCGGCGCAGGCGGAAGCAGATGTGCTGGGGGTGCAGATCACAAAGGAGAACCCACGCAGCAACGGCCTGGATCCGAAGCTGACTTTTCTGCCGGAGCATGTGAGTGGACGAACCCGGCCGGCGCTGGCCGCGCTGGCTTCCGCGGTGGGCGTGGTGATGTTGATTGTGTGCGCCAACCTTTCCAATCTCCTGCTGGCGCGCGCGGCCACGCGGCAGAGGGAAGTCGCCATTCGCATGGCCCTGGGGGCGGACAGGAAGCGCCTGATCCGCCAATTGCTGACCGAAAGCCTGGTGCTGACCGGGGCCGGAGCCATTCTGGGACTGGCTCTGGCGATCGCCGCGACCCGCGCCGTGGCACACCTGGACGCGTTCAACATTCCGCTGCTGAGCAGCGTGCACGTGAACGGCGCGGTACTGGGCTTCACCGTCGTGGCGGCCCTGGCGGCCGGTCTGGTGCTGGGCGTGGCGCCGGCATTGCAAATCGGCGTGGTCTCGCTGAGCACGCTGCTTGGCCAGCGCGGAGCCAGCGGCAGTAAGGGGCATATGTGGGCGCGGGCGGCGCTCGTGATTTCCGAGATCGCCTTCGCCTGCGTGCTGCTGGTGGGCGCGGGGCTGTTGGTGAGGAGTTTATTGCGGGTGCTCGAAGTAGATCCGGGATTCCGGCCCGAGAACGCGGCGGCCTGGCGCGTCGATCCAGGGTCGCAATACAAGACGCAAGCTCAACAGAATGCTTATTTCGACGAGTTGTTGCGCACTGTTAGAGGGATCTCCGGCGTGCAGGCCGCCGGCTTGACAGACGTTTTGCCGCTCGGCCATAACCGCGCGTGGGGCGCGGGAGCAAAGGGCCAGACTTACAAGGACGGTGAATATCCCAGCGCATTCGTGCGCGTGGTCAGCGACGGCTATTTGAAGGCCATGGGTATGACTCTGAAGAAGGGCCGGGATTTTACGGAGCGAGATACGGTAACCGGCGCCACGCCCGTCATGATGATTAACGAGACTCTCGCGCGCCAATTATGGCCGGGCCAGGACCCCATCGGCAAGGCGATTGTCGGCGATTGCGTGAATGGAGACCGGCAGGTCGTGGGCGTGGTGGGAGACGTTCGCCACGTGGCGTTGGAGGAGAATTCCGGCTCCGAAATGTACATGCCGATCCGGCAATGCCAGGACTGGGGATCGGTGGATGTGGTGGTACGTTCCACGCTGCCTCTCCCGATACTCTCCGAACGCGTGGAAGCGGCGCTGCGCCCGTTGATTCCGAGTTTGCCCAAGAGCAGCATGCGGCCGCTGACACGCCTGGTCGATCGCGCGGTATCTCCGCGCCGATTCATCGTGCTGCTGCTGACCGGTTTCGCTACGTTCGCCCTGGTGCTGGTGTCGCTGGGAATCTACGGGGTAGTTTCGTACTCGGTGACGCAGCGAACACAGGAGATTGGCATTCGCATGGCGCTGGGCGCACAGGGCACGCGGGTAAGGCGGCAGATCGTAATGGAGACGCTGCGGCGGGCATCCATCGGGCTGGCGATCGGGACGGTGACCGCGGTGGTGGCGGCACGCGCGATCAGCGGATTGCTGTTCGGCGTGACCTACGGGGACCCGTATACCTTCGTTGCGGCTGCGCTGGTGATGCTGGCCGTGGCAGGGCTCGCGGGTTACCTGCCGGCGCGACGGGCTTCGCGGATCGATCCCATGGTGGCCTTGCGGGTGGAGTAGCCGGAACCGGGGCCGCCAGGGTCTTACTACTGCTCCCGAAGCGCCGTTACGGGGTCCACGGGCGCGGCCCGCCGAGCGGGCACCAGGCAAGCCGCCAGTCCGACTACCGCCAGCGTGACGGCGACCGCCGACATGACTACCGGGTCAAGCGTGCTGCAGAATACTCGGGTCACCGCAGGCGGGCCAGACGCTCGCCCGCCACGGGAACTGCCTGTCGTAGAGCCTCTTCCTGTGTTGAAGTGAAATCGAGCCAGTGCTGGGCCATTTCGCGGTACTCGGCCGGACCCCAAACCGCCCGCATGATCCCAGTTGAACAGTGGTGTGGGCCGAGCAGCAGGTATCCGATCTCATGCCTACGTGGTCTACTCGGATTGCAAGGTCAATGGATCGGACCTAACTAGCCAAGGCTTCGCCTTGATATCCCAGGACAATCGGTACAACACGGTGAGGCCCGAGAAGGCGCACATGCGGTAAGCTTCCAGGTATCTGACCACGCTGGAGGTTTCCATGAAC
>JBEKIM010000586.1:0-3454 GCA_050011755.1 Bryobacteraceae bacterium
ATCGGTGGAATAAGGCGTGGAACGGGCTTCGTCGGGCAGGGTGGTGAAGCCGATCTGGTTGTTGATGATCAGGTGCACGGTGCCGCCCGTGCAATAGCCGTCGAGCTGCGAGAGGTTGAGCGTCTCGGCCACCACGCCCTGCCCGGCGAAGGCCGCGTCGCCATGGATCAGCAGCGGGATCACGCGCTCGCGCTGCACATCGCCCAGGCGATCCTGTTTGGGGCGCACGATGCCCTCCACCACCGGATCGACGGCCTCCAGGTGGCTGGGATTGGGCGACACCGAAACCAGGACCTCGCGGCCCGCCGCCGAGCGATAAACGCCGCGCGCGCCCAGATGATATTTCACGTCGCCGGAGCCCTGCGTGCTGGCCGGATCGAGCTCGCCTTCGAACTGCGCGAAGATCTCGGCCACGGGCTTGCCTACCACCGTTGTAAGCACCGTCAGCCGCCCGCGATGCGCCATGCCAATGACGATTTCATGCACGCTGCGTCCGGCGGCGCGCTCCAGCAGTTCGTCCAGGATGGGGATGGCGGTTTCCGCGCCTTCCAGGGCAAAACGTTTCTGGCCCACGAAGCGGGCATGCAGGAAATGCTCGAACTCCTCGGCCTTCAGCAGGCCCCGCAGGATGCGCAGGCGGGTTTCGCGGTCGAGGGGCCAGTTGTTGGCCTGCGGCTCCATGCGATGCTGCAGCCAGCGCTTCTGCTCGGGATGCTGGATGTTCATGTACTCGCAGCCGATTTTGCCGCAGTACGTCTGGCGCAGCGTCTCCAGGATTTCGCGCAGGGTGGCGACCGGCTTGGGTCCCGGCTGTGAGGAATGCTCGCCGATGGCCTCGCTCAGGCTCCCCGTTAGAAACTCGCGATCCAGATCCCAGATCGTGAGGCCGTAGGAAACGGGGTCGAGCTCGGGATGGTTGGTGGGCTCGCCGCCCAGCGGGTCCAGATCGGCGATCAGGTGGCCGCGTACCCGGTAAGCATTGATTAGCTGGAGCACGCCGGCTTCTTTGGCGATCTCGGCGGTGCGGCCGCTGGCTCCGGGCAGCATCACGTGCCGATCCGGCTCCCACATCACCGGCTGGTGCGGCATCTTCAAATGCGCGAAGATCTCTTCGTAAAATCCGTCCCGGCCATCCAGCAGGGTTTGCACTTTGCCCAGGAACATGCCGGACTCCGCGCCTTGAATGATGCGGTGATCGTAAGTGCAGGAGAGCGACATCACCTTGCCGATGCCCAACGTGGCGCGCGTTTCCGGCGCCGCGCCCTGATATTCGGCCGGATAGTCGATGGCGCCGGCGGCGATAATGGCGCCCTGGCCGGTCATCAGCCGCGGGCTGGATGCCATGGTGCCGACCGTGCCCGGATTGGTCAGCGAGATGGTCGTCTCCTGAAAATCCGCGGGCGCGAGTTTGCCCTTGCGGGCGCGATCCACCAGGTCGTCGAAGGTGGTGACGTATTGCGCGAAATCCAGCCCACCGGCATTCTTGATGTTGGGGACCAGCAGGTTGCGGCCACCATCCTTGCCCGCCACGTCCACTGCGATGCCCAGGTTGATGCGCGGATGCACGATACGGGCGGGCTGGCCATTGATTTCGCCGTAGGCGTGGTTCAAGCCGGGATATTCCTCGAGCGCTTTCAATATGGCCCAGCCGATCAGGTGCGTGTAGGAAACTTTGCTCTTGCCGACCAGCGTACGGTGCTGGTTGATGATGCGGCGGTTTTCGTCCATCACCTTCACCGGAATGACACGCTGTGAGCTGGCCAGGGGGATGGTCACGCTGGCGCTCATATTCTCGGCGATCTTGGCGGCGATGCCGCGCAGCGGTTGAATGTTTTCGGAAGCGGCCACCGGCACGGCCGGTGCGCGGGAGACTGCGGGCGCCTGCGGCGTGGCCAGCGGCGCGCGTTCCGAGTGGCCGTTAGGCGCTTCCTCGAATACCCGCTTCCAGCTTGCGTCGACCGCCGTGCGGTCGTTCAAATATTGTTGATAGAGCTCGTCTTCGAGCCAGCTATTGATACCCAGTTCCGGATCGGTCTTAGGGGGCATAGTGCGGGGAGGCCTTCTTATTCATTGTACGGCAGTGGCCAGCCCGTCTGCGCTCGCAGCGGCATCGGGGTGCGCGGACTTGACCGGCCGAGCCGCCAACCGGCCGAGCCGCCAACCGGCCGAGCCGCCAACCGGCCGAGCCGCCAACCGGCCGAGCCGCCAACCGTTAGGGAGCGTCCCAAGACGTGTCCATGTTGTATCGCGGCCGTCCATGCGTTCTTCGGCACGCGCAAGATGCTCCTCCACAATCGGGGTTCAGACATGGGTACGCTTCCACATTTATGTGTCGCGCCCGCGGCACCACGCCGGCATCATTCAATCGTCCGCGCCGCGCTACAGTAATACATGGCCCGCACGCCCCGGCCCAATTCCATGACGAACAGGCTCGCATGACCCCAGAAGAAATTGAAGCGATCGTTGGCGGATACCATGGCGACCCCTTCCGCATCCTCGGCCCGCACGCCGTCCGGAAACGCGGCGGGCAGGCCCGCTGGGAGGTCCGCGCCTTCCTGCCTCAGGCCGAATCGGCCACGCTGCGTCTCGGCGACCAGGTCCATCCCATGGAGAAGACCCACGATGGCGGCTTCTTCTGCACCGCGCTCTCCGGCAACCCCGCCAGGTATCTGATTCAGGCCAAGCTCTTTGCCGGCCCCGTGATCGAGTTCGAAGACCCTTACCGCTTCGGACCCCTGATCACCGACTTTGAGCTGCATCTGCACACCGAAGGTACGCACTACGAAGCCTATCGCATGCTGGGCGCGCACATGGCCGAGGTGGACGGCGTGACCGGCGTGCGCTTCGCGGTCTGGGCGCCGAACGCCGAAAGTGTCACGCTAGCCGGCGAGTTCAACCAATGGGATACCCGCCGCCATCCCATGCGCCGGCGCAATGGCGGAGTCTGGGAAATCTTCATTCCGGAATTGGGCGCGGGCAGCGCGTATAAGTACAACGTCCGCTCGCGCTTCGCCGCCTACCAGCAGCTCAAAGCCGATCCATACGCCTTTGAGAGCGAGGTTCCACCCAAATCTGCGTCGGTGGTTTGGGATATCGAGAAATATCAGTGGCAGGATGCGGCGTGGATGGCCGAGCGCGCGCGCACGGACTTGCTGAAAGCGCCTGTCTCAATCTACGAATTGCACATCGAATCCTGGATGCGCGGTCCGCAGGGGCAGTTTCTCAGCTATCGCGAACTGGCCGTCAACCTGGTCGAGTACATGAAGCGCATGGGCTACACCCATATCGAGCTGCTGCCGGTGATGGAGCATCCGTTTTCCGGCTCATGGGGATACCAGGTGATCGGCTACTTCTCGCCTACCTCGCGCTTCGGCACGCCCGAAGACTTCATGTACTTCGTGGATCGCTGCCACCAGGAAGGCATCGGCGTGCTGGTCGATTGGGTGCCCGCGCA
>JBEKIM010000587.1:0-3443 GCA_050011755.1 Bryobacteraceae bacterium
GGGCACCAAAACCCCCCAGAATCCGGCATAAAACAAGCCAAGAAGATCTTAATCAACCGCTTTATTGGGCGCTTCCGGGCGAACGACTTACTTTTTCACCAACGTCTTAAAGCGTGCGCCACGGCTTGGCTTTACCATTAGATAACTCCCCGACTAACTAAAGAGAGTGGGTTAAATTGCCGATAAGAACGGGGGGCGCATGTTATCCTACCTTGCGATGGCAGCCGCAGTCTACCCGGCTGAGTGTCTTCACCCGGTCGCCAACGCAAACGAAATCGAACTTCTGGTCCCGGATGACGACGTCGCGGATCCGTTGCTTTCGATTGTGGTGCCCGCGCTCAACGAGCGCATTACGATCGCCGAATTCGTGCAATGGTGCAAAGCGGGGCTGGCCAGCGCCGGCATCAGCGGAGAGATCCTGATTGTCGATAGCTCCACGGACGATACCCCCGAGATCGCACTGGCCAATGGCGCGCGTGTGCTGCATACCCCCAAGCGGGGGCTCGGCCGCGCCTATATCGATGCGATTCCTTATATCCGCGGTAAGTATGTCCTAATGGGCGACGCCGATTGTACTTATGACTTCCGCGAGTTATCCGGCTTCGTCGAACAATTCCGCGCCGGCTGCGAATTCATCATGGGTTCGCGGTTTCGCGGGTCCATCGCCCCGCACTCCATGCCCGCGCTGCACCGCTACTTCGGTACGCCGGTAACGACCTCGATTCTGAACATTTTATACTCTACGAATTTCTCCGACATCCATTGCGGCATGCGGGGCATCACGCGCGACGCCCTGGTGCGGCTGGATCTGGAATCGCAATCCTGGGAATACGCCTCGGAAATGGTGTTGAAGGCGGTCTGCCTGAAATTGAAGACCGCCGAAGTTCCGGTGCATTTCCTGAAGGACCCCGCCGGCCGCATCAGCCACATGAAGCGCAATGGATGGCTGGAGCCCTGGCGCGCCGGCTGGATCAATTTGCGCGCCATGCTGCTGTTCGGCGCCGATTTCTTTCTGCTGCGTCCGGGCCTGGCCCTGCTGGCGCTCGGCCTGCTGCTCATGGTGCCCGTCAGTTTGGGTCCGCTGCCGCTCGGTCCTATCACGCTATCGCTCAACTGGATGCTGCTGGGCCTGACCATCTCGGTAGTCGGGCTACAGTGCTTTTACCTGGGCTGCATCGTGCAAGTAATGTACCGCTACTCCGCGGCCCGTACGGAACGCTGGCTGCGCCTTTTTTCTTACGATCGGGCGATGATTGCCAGCGGACTCGCCGGGCTGGCGGGCTGCGCGCTCGGCCGTCCCCTGGTGCATCAATACCTGGCCGGAGGCTTGCGTCTGCCGTCCGCGGCCACACCGCAAGTGCACCTGGCGGTGCTAGGGCTGTTCTTCCTGGTAGCCGCCTTCCACACCTTCAGTTGCACGCTGGTGCTGCATGCCGCCAACCTCCCCGCCCGAAGGCCCAGGTTCCAGGCGTTATGATCCGCCCGATCTCGCACGCACTGGTCACCGGCGGCGCCGGCTGTATCGGCTCGGACCTGGCAGCCGCTCTGCTCGGCCGAGGCTATCGCGTCACGGTGCTGGACAACCTGAGCAGCGGCAAGATCGAGCACATCGCGGACCTCCGCGGCCACTCCGGCTTCCGCTTCATAGAAGGCGACCTGCTGGACTCCGCCGCTCTGGACGCGGCCCTGCGTGGCGTCGATATGGTCTTTCACCTGGCCGCCAATCCAGACGTCAAGTTTCTCCCTGGCGACCCCACCGATAAAGACCTGCGGCAGAATACCCTCTGCACTTACAACGTGCTGGAGAGCATGCGCCGCCACGGCGTGCGCCGGCTGGCCTTCTCTTCCACCTCGGCGATCTACGGCATCTGCGAACGCCAGCCCATCGCGGAAGAACAGGCCCCGCATCCCATCTCGCTTTATGGCGCCACCAAGCTGAGCTGCGAAGCCATGATCGGCGCTTTCCAGCATCTCTTCGACCTGGATTGCTGGATCTTCCGCTTTGCCAACGTGGTGGGGCCCAAGGTCCGCAAGCGCGGGCGCACCGTGATCGGCGACTTCATCCACAATCTGCGGCAGGATCCCACGCGCCTCCGGATTTTGGGCAATGGCCGGCAGGCCAAATCTTATCTGCTCGCCGAGGAATGCGTGGAAGCCATGCTTTTCGCCGTGGAGAGCGCGCCCGGCGGCCTGCACATCTTCAACCTGGGCTGCGACGATTCGCTCAGCGTGAACCGTATCGCGGAAATGGTCACCGCCGCCATGGGGCTATCCGGAGTGGCCTTCGAATATACCGGCGGCGAGGGCGGCTGGCTGGGCGACGTTCCCCGCTTCCGCCTGGATGTCTCCGCCATCAACCGGCTCGGCTGGCGCGCCCGCTATAACTCTGAAGAAGCCGTGGCCCTGGCCATCGAAATCTCGCTCGCGGGGCAGGCCGGCGCCCGGGTAAGCGACGCCGAGGCCGTATGCAGGCCGTAATCCTGGCCGGCGGACTGGGCACCCGGCTCGGCCCGCTCACTCGCAAAATCCCCAAGCCTATGGTCCCGGTGGCCGGCGCGCCGTACCTGGAGCACCAACTCCGGCTCCTGGCGCGCCAGTCGTTCCGCGACGTGCTGCTGCTGACCGGCTATCTCGGCGATCAGATCGAAGCTTACTTCGGCAACGGAGCGCGCCTGGGCCTGCGCCTGCGCTATGCGCGTGAAGCCCAACCGCAGGGCACCGGCGGCGCATTGCGCGACGCCCGCCCGCACCTGGCCGAGAGCTTTCTGCTGCTTTACGGGGATTCGCTTCTCCCAATTGAATACGCGGCCGCCGCGCGCCGCCTGAAAGATTCCGCCGCCCTCGGCGCGATCGTGGTGTATCGCGATCCGGCCGGGGAAACCGCCGTCCAGCCCAACGTGGCGCTCGATCGCAGCGGCCTGGTGACGCGCTACGACAAAACCGCCGCCGCGGACCCTGCCCTCGAATACGTGGAGGCAGGCGTTTCCTGCTTCCGCCGCGAGGTGCTCGACCTGCTGCCCGCCGCCGGCCCGGTCTCCTTCGAGCAGTGCTGCTTTCCGCGGCTGATCGACCGGCGCAAACTGGCGGCGCTGCCCACCGCCCAGCGCTTCTATGACATAGGAACCCCGGAACGCCTCCGCGCTATCGAGGAATACCTGCATACGCCAAGCCAAAGGGAGAGCGCCGATGAGCAGCCCTATTATCGTTGATCTCGATCGAACGCCCCGGGAGGAATCCTACCTTCAGCACGGGAGTACGTTCGTCGACCGCATGCGCACGCGCCTGGTGCAGCACGAAATCCTCAAACGCCTCCCTAAGAGTGGCGGATTGCGCGTCTTGGACCTCGGTTGCGGCTACCACGCGACGTATCTCAAAGCCATCGGAGACCGCCTGGCAGAAGGCGTCGGCGTCGACTTCCAGGTGAGCGAGGAAAGTCGTTCATA
>JBEKIM010000588.1:0-5573 GCA_050011755.1 Bryobacteraceae bacterium
CATGCCGCGCGGCGGTTCGAATTGCATAAGTATTAGTGTAGCGGGTCACTCCATCCGGGCCGGAATGCGCGAGAATTGGATCATAGACCGAAAGGGGGGCAACATCGAATGCGAACGAAAATTTTGTGGGTAGGATTGGCCGCGGCAATGCTGTCCGAAGCGGGGGCCGCGGGACCAGAAGACGTTACCATGAATCGGCGCCAGCCGGTGCTGGTGGAACTATTTACCTCGGAGGGCTGTTCGAGCTGTCCGCCGGCCGACGCGCTGCTCGAAAAGCTGGATCGGGGCCAGCCCATCGCGGGCGCGCAGATCATCGTGCTGAGCGAGCACGTGGACTATTGGAACCACGACGGGTGGACCGATCCGTTCTCGTCGTCGTCGTTCACTACGAGGCAGTTGGATTATGTGCGGCGCCTGGGTCTCAAAGAACCGTACACGCCGCAAATGATCGTAGACGGGAGCGCCGAGTTAAATGGCAGCGACGGCCGGAAAATCGAAGCCGCCATCAAGGAAGCGATCGGCGAACCGAAGGTGGGTATTCGGATCCAACCCGCGGCGGATGCGGCGGCCGTGACGCTTGAGGTGGATCCCTTGCCGGCGGGAAAGATCCACAAGGCGGATGTTCTGGTGGCTTTTGCCGCCGACAGTGCGACCTCGGACGTGCTGCGCGGCGAAAACAAGGGCCGCCAGTTGCGCTACGTATCGATCGTGCGGAACATCCAGCGGGTGGGAAGCGTAAGCGGGCGGGAGATGTTTAAGAAGCAGGTGCCCATCCGCGCCGCCGATAATCCGGCCGGCTCGCGACTGATCGCCTTTGTGCAGGAATCCGGCGCCGGGCGCGTCTTGGGCGCGGCGATGTATTCCATTCCGAAGTAAGGCGGGAGAGAAAGCATGAACGAGTTCGAGAATCGCGTCGTCCTGATCACCGGCGCGAAGGGCGGTCTGGGGACTTCCGTGACGCAAGCTTTCCTGGCGGCCGGCGCGATGGTAGCCGGATCTTCGAAAACCATCCAGGACTCCGATTTCTCGAGCCCGCTCTTCGCCGCCTTCCCGGCGGATCTGACCCTGGCGGAATCCGCGCGCCGGCTCGTGCAGGCGACCCTGGCGCGCTTCGGAAAGATCGATGCGCTGGTACACGTGATGGGCGGATTCGCGGGCGGACAGCCTATCCAGGACACGACCGACGACACATGGGACCTGATGATGAATCTGAATCTGCGGGCGGCATTCAACATTTTGCGGGCGGTAATTCCGCCCATGCGGCAAGCCCGGCGCGGGCGGATTGTGGCGATTTCCAGCCGCCAGGCCGCCGAGCCGGCTGCGAATCTATGCGCCTACAATAGCTCGAAAGCCGCGCTGGTGACGCTGATCCGTACGGCGGCGCTCGAAAACGAAGACGCCGGCATCACCGCGAACACCCTGCTGCCCGGTACCATGAACACGGCGGCGAATCGCAAATCCAGCCCCGACGCGGACGCCTCGAAGTGGGTGCGGACGGAGTATGTCGCGCGCATTGCGGCGTTCCTGGTGTCGGATGCGGGCGCGGAGATCACCGGCGCCGCGATCCCGGTTTACGGGCAAAGCGTCTAACCGCCGATGATTCGTCTCGATCGCGCGGTTTGCCAAAATCTGGATGTTGCTCTGCGCCGCGAATGGCTGGAGACCAACGGGCTGGGCGGCTTCGCGTCCTCCACGATTGCCGGCGTGAACACCCGCCGTTATCATGGCTTGCTGGTGGCCGCCACCAGGCCTCCGGTGGGCCGCATGGTCCTGCTCTCGAAGTTGGAAGAGACCCTGGTCGCCGATGGGCGCCGCTACGACCTATCGGCGAACCGCTATCCGGGCGTGGTGCATCCGACGGGGTACTTGTATCTGCAGGAATTCCGGCAGGACCCCTTTCCCGTCTTTATTTATCGTATCGCGGGCCTGGAGCTTGAAAAGTGGGTCTTCATGGTGCGCGGCGAGAACACCTGCGTCATTCAATATCGAGTGCGCTCCGCGGCCGGTGCGGCGCCCGCGGCGTGCACACTGGAGCTGCGGCCGCTGATCGCCTTCCGCGATTACCATGCCACTACCTGCGAGAATAGCGCGCTCGACCCGCGCTTCGAGACCGGACAGAACTTCGTGAAGGTGACGCCGTATGCGGGGCTGCCGTCGCTTTATCTGAATCACTCCGGAGCGGAGATTCAACCGGCGGGAATCTGGTTTCGCAATTTCGAATATGACCGTGAACGGGAGCGGGGACTCGACTTCCGCGAAGATCTGTTTAACCCGCTGGTCCTGGTTTTCGATCTACATGGCGATGCGGGCGTCTCGGTGGCGGCTTCGACTGAGGATCGCCCGGCCGAAGTGCCGGCCCCCACGCCTTTTGGCGGTCCTCTATTGGCGCGTGCCGCCGATCAATTTCTGGTCGCGCGCGGCAACCGGACCACGGTAATCGCCGGGTATCCGTGGTTCGGCGATTGGGGCCGCGACACCATGATCGCCCTTCCCGGGTTGACCCTGGCTACCGGCCGGCACGATGACGCAAAGAGTATTCTGCTGGCGTTTGCCGGATACGTGGACTGCGGCATGCTGCCCAACCGCTTCCCGGACGCCGGGGAAAAGCCGGAATATAACACCGTGGACGCCACGCTCTGGTTCTTCGAAGCGGTGCGGGCGCTCGCAGCTCGTACCGGAGATTACGATTTCGTGCGCGGCAACCTCTACGCGGTTCTGGCCGGTATCGTGGCGTGGCACGAGCGTGGAACGCGGTACGGTATCCACATGGATCGCGACGGGCTGCTGTATGCCGGCTCACCGGGCGTGCAGTTGACCTGGATGGATGCCAAGGCCGGCGATTGGGTGGTGACGCCGCGGCAGGGGAAGGCTGTCGAGATCCAGGCGCTTTGGTATAACGCCTTGCGCGTGATGGAAGGCCTGGCCCGCCAGTTTGGCCGCCCCGCCGAAAGCCTGCACTACCACGCGCTGGCGAATCGCGCGCGCGACAGTTTCGCCCCGCTGTTCTGGAATGCGGCGGCCGGCTGCCTCTACGACGTGGTGGATGGCGCCGTCCGGGATGCCTCCATCCGGCCCAACCAGATTTTCGCCGTGAGCCTTTACCACCAGATGCTGCCGCCCGAAAAAACCAAAGCCGTGGTGGACGCGGTCGAGCGCCATCTCTGGACGCCTTACGGACTGCGCACCCTGGCGCCCGGCGATGCGCGCTACCGCGGGCGGTACGAGGGCAATCCGCTGAGCCGCGACAGCGCCTATCATCAGGGTACGGCTTGGCCCTGGTTGATGGGCCCGTTCATCTCCGCGTATCTGTACGTGAACGGCTATTCGCGCGAGGCTCGGGCGCAGGCCGTGGAATGGCTCGCGCCGCTCCTGAGGTACGCGGCGGAGGAAGGACTGGGCCAGCTTCCCGAAGTATTCGACGGCGACGCGCCGCAGCGCCCCGGGCGGGAGGCGTCTGGCAGAACGTTATACTGCTATTTGCGGCTGAGGTTCGAAGCGATGTCTCTCCGCGCCCTTGCTGAAATGACTCGCCGCCGCGCAACACCGGCCACGCGTGAGAGGGAGGCTGCCCCATAGAACTGAAGTCCGTTACAATTCGAAACTTCAAAGCTCTTCAGAATATTCACATTAACGACATCCCGAGCTTTATCGTTCTGGTCGGCGCAAATGGTACCGGAAAATCCACTCTCTTCGATGTGTTCGGTTTTCTGCGCGATGCCTTAACCGGGAATGTCCGTCAAGCACTCGACGCGCGCGGGCGCTTTCCGGAGGTCGTTACACGGGGGCACGATGCGGAGTCAATTGTCGTGGAACTCCAAGTTGGACTCGACATTGCAGGCAGATCCCGGCTCGTTACGTATTGCCTGGAAATCGGGAGCGAGCAGGGGCGGCCAGTCATCCTCCGCGAGTTCCTTCGCTACAAGCGCGGCCGCTACGGTGCACCCTTTTACTTTCTCGATTTCCGCAGAGGTTCGGGCTTCGCGATCCGAAACGAGGAAGATTTCGATAGGCCTGACGAGGACCTTGAGCGCGAGGAGCAGCAACTGGAGTCTCCAGACATTCTGGCCATTAAGGGCCTCGGACAGTTCCAGCGCTTCAAGGCTGCCAGCGCGCTACGTCAACTACTCGAGAATTGGCATGTCTCCGATTTCCACATCAGCGCTGCCCGCGGCCGCAAGGAAGCTACTGGCGTGGTTGAACACTTATCTGAGACTGGTGAGAATTTGCCCCGCGTTGCGCAATACCTTTACGTAAACCACCCGACGGTATTTAGAAAAATCCTTGAACGGATGCAACAGCGGGTTCCTGGGATCAGCGGAGTCGAGCCTGAGCTCACCCAGGACGGTTACCTCATCCTCCGATTTCGCGACGGCACATTCAAGACCCCTTTCCTCGACCGGTATGTTTCGGACGGAACCATAAAGATGTTTGCGTATTTGGTGTTGCTTCATGACCCAAAGCCTCATCCACTGCTTTGCATTGAGGAACCGGAGTATCAACTCTACCCGACCTTGATGAGTGAACTCGCCGAGGAATTTCGAGACTATGCCCAAAGGGGCGCCCAAGTAATGGTATCCACACATTCCCCCGACCTCCTTAATGCGATTCGACTGGAGGAGGTTTTCTGGCTCGTAAAAAAAGATGGACTCTCTGAGATCCGGCGCGCTCAGGACGACGTACAGGTCAAAAGGTACATGGAGGACGGAGACAAGATGGGGTACCTTTGGAAGCAAGGATTCTTTACCGGAGTCGATCCCGCATGAGAGAGTTGGTTTTCTTCCTGGAAAAGGAGTCCGCCAAAGCGCTGTTGGAAAATCTATTCCCTCTCCTGCTCGGGCCGGAGAGCCAGTGTCACCCGCGTTTCGTTGTGTTTGAGGGCAAGCAGGATCTGGAAAAACAACTGGAGAGGAAGTTACGCGGCTACCTGAACCCACAGGCGCGATTCATCGTGCTGCGCGATCAGGACAAGGGAAACTGCCGGGAAATCAAGAGGACACTGGCCGCTCTCTGCAGACGCGCTCTACGGCCGGAAGCCAAGGTGCGTATCGCTTGCCGCGAATTGGAGGCCTTTTATCTTGGCGACCTGCGGGCCGTCGAGTTAGGACTAGGCGTGAGCGGTCTCGCTTCGAAGCAGGGTCGGGTCAAATACCGTGATCCTGACCGCTTGCAATCTCCATCCCGTGAGCTTGCAAAGTTGACTGGCCATCGCTATCAGAAGGTAGCGGGCTCGCGCGCTATCGCCAGGCACCTTGACCTCGAATCGCCTCGATCCAGGAGCTTCCACCATCTGCTCAGAGCGATTCGTAGCGCCGTCCAATCCCCCCGCCAGTCTCTATAGCACGGGCACCCTTGGCCGCCCTACCCCGCCCGCTGTCGCCGGAGGCAACCGGACGAGGGCCCCAGAACCGTCGTGCGCTTACGGCAATCTCTGCGAAAATGGCGCCACAGGAACTATTCGCGCGAGGCTCGGGCGCAGGCCGTGGAATGGCTCGCGCCGCTCCTGAGGTACGCGGCGGAGGAAGGACTGGGCCAGCTTCCCGAAGTATTCGACGGCGACGCGCCGCAGCGCCCCG
>JBEKIM010000589.1:0-3429 GCA_050011755.1 Bryobacteraceae bacterium
GTTAGTGGATATACCGGCGGAAACGACTTCCGGCATCGCGGCGATCCGCGCGCGGAGCTGCTCGAAGAATTGCGCCCGGCTTTCCCAGGTCATGTAGGTGTTGTCGTGTACGGGAATGGGGGCCGACATGGTGTTGTGCGGATCGTAGCCGAGGCTGGTATGCATCAGGCGGACGAATCCGCGAATGGCGCCGCCCGCGCTCGCCAGCAGCAATAGCGTGAGCGCCACCTGGGCTGCGACCAAGAGGCCATGGATGCGCTTGCCTCGCACTCCGGCAGTCATGCGGCGCGTGCTGGCCTGCATAATGCCGGCCAGATCCGGACGCGACAAATGCAGCGCCGGCGACAGGCCGAAGAGCACGCCCGTAGCAAGCGCCAGCGCGACGCTGAAGGCCAGCACCGGCAAGTTGATCCCAATGGCGGCTTCGTGAGGAAAAGAATTCTCGGGCAGCCATTTTACGATCAGATGCACGCCCTGGTAAGCCAGCAGCGCGCCGAGCACGGCTCCGGCGATCGCGAGTTGCAGCGACTCCGTCAACAATTGGCGCACGATGCGGCCACGGCCGGCGCCCATCGCTCCGCGAACCGCCAGCTCGTGCTGGCGCGCGGTGCCGCGAGCCAGCAGCAGGATGGAGACATTCCCGCAGCCGATCGCCAACAGCAGCCCGACGGCCCCGAAAAGCAGAAAAAGAGTGGCGCCAAGCCGCTCCACGAACTGATCGTTCAGCCCCTGCAGCGCGACATGGAACGTCGCCGGAAAATGCGCAGGCGTGTCCTTGGCGAACTGCTGGAGCAACGACTGCAGCTCGGCATTGGCGGTGGCGCGGCTGACGCCGGGTTTGAGCCGCAAGTGTGCGCCGAATTCCGCCGTCGGATCGTTATTCAGCTTGAGCGGCAGGTAGACATCTCCATCGCCCCAGGTGAAGCGCGAGGGCATCACGCCGATTATGGTGTAGGTCTTGTGGACAAGCTGCAGCGTCCGACCGACCACCTGAGGGTTGGCGGCGTAATGCCGCTGCCAGTACTTAAAGCCGAGCACCACCACCGGCTGTGGATCCTGGCCGAAAGGCGCGTCGGAAGGGATGAAGCCGCGGCCGATCAACGCCGGCACGCCGAAATGCGTAGTGGCATTGGGCGTCAAATAGTCGGCGGACACATCTTCCGGAAGATCTTCATCGGTGGTGGTGAGGTTCCACCCATTCTCGCCCACCACGCTTTCGATCGATCGGGCCTCGCGGAGTTGGCGAATCTGGGGGCCGGTCAATCCCGGCCAATGCTTATTGCCGGCTTTGTCTTTGAGCACCAGGTGCACCATGCGGTCCGGGTCCTTGTACGGATACGGATTCATCAGGACGCCGTAAACCACGCTGAAGACAGCCGTGGTGGCCCCAATGCCCAGTGCCAGCGAGAGAATCGCGGTGATCGCGAAGCCTGGACTCTTGCGCAACTGCCGGAAGGCGAAGATGGAGTCCTGGAGCAAAACACGCATTTGTAGATCCTCAATGGTGAGACGCCAGGGTACGCGTAAGGTTAGTGATTTCTTATTATTGGCCCGATTCCCGTCGTAGCTCTTCCCATCGCTGCAGCAGCTTCTTGCCTTCTTCCGGGTGACCCGACTGGATCAAAGTGCGGCCCAGAAGATAGTGCGCCGAAGCATTCTTGGGGTCCATTTGCAGGGCGCGGCGCAGCATACGTTCGGCTTCCGGCAGGTCGCCTTGCTTCTGATAGGTCTTGCCCAACAGGATGTATGGCCCGCTGTACGTGGGATCGAGCCATACGGCGCGCTGTAGCGGAGGCACGGCATGTTCCCAATCCTCGCGCCGCGTGTAAGCGTCGCCCAATCGGTAGTAGGCCATCGCAAAACCGGGGTTGAGCGCGATTTCGCGGTTGAGTTCGTCCACGGCGCGTTCAATCTGGGCGCGGTAGATGGCGATTTCGCCCAGCATGAAATGCGCTTCCGGGAGCTTCGGCTCGTGCGCCAGGGCGGCTTCCAACTCGGCTTGGGCATCGTCTTCGAATTCCAAACGCATCAGCATCTGGGCGGTGAATAAACGGGCCGCACCGGATTCGCGCGGCACGCCGTACAGATCGGCAAATGCGGCACGGGCCTTGGGGATTTGATGCGCTTGCAGGTAGCTGTTCCCCAGCATGAAAAAGAACTCGTTGCCGTGGGCGCCGGCGGTCCGGGCTTTCTCGAGCAGCGGAATGGCTTGCTGGATCTGGCCCGCCAGGTACTCCTTACGCCCGCTCACCGGGGGAGCGGGCGGCTTGGGATCCGGGACTGCCAACGGCTTGGAAACCTGTTCGAGCAGTTGGCGGATGGCCTGGTCTTGCGGGTCCATCTGGAGTGCATGGCGCAGGGCGGCCTCCGCGTCACCCAGGTCGCCGCGCTTCAGGTATGCCTTACCGATCAGCGCGTAGGGCCCGCTGTGATTGGGATTCAACCAGATAGCGCGCTCCAGAACCGGAATCGCATCATCCCAAGCGCCGCGATTCGCAAGCGCGTCCCCGAGACGATAATAAGCCAGAAAGAAGCTGGGATTGCCCGCGATTTCCTGTTGAAACTCGGCGGCCGCCTTGCCGTCGTCGCCCAGGCTCAGAGCCGCCAGGCCGAGAATGTAGTGTGCCTGCGGCGTATGCGAATCGAGCGCCAGGGCGCGGCCGGCTTCGATGGCGGCGTCCCGCGGCATCTTCGCGCGCAGCATCATGCCGGCGGTCACCAGATGCGCCGCCGCTGAATCGGGTGCGGCTTGCATCAGTTTACCGAAGGCCTGCACGGCCCGATCGTTCTGGTGCGCCTGCAAACAGGCATTCCCGAGCATGAACTGCGCGACCAGCGCCTGCGAACCGCCGGCCGCGGCCTTCTCGAAAAATGGAATGGCCTCCGCGAAGCGGTGCTCGCTATAAGCCTGCACACCCGACTGGTATGCGCTCACCTGCAGAAACAATAGCAGCAGCGGGCCCATGTCAGCGCTCCGGCTGCTCCAGCCGGGCGCGCGCGGCCTGCAGATTGTGCCTGGCCGTCTCCAGATTCGGATCCAGGCGCAGCGCGGCTTCGAATTCGGGAACGGCTTCCCGGATGCGGCCGAGGCGAGCCAGCAGCGTGCCCAGATCGCTATGCAGCAGGGCATCGTCCTCCCTGAACTGCAGCGACTCGCGCAAATGCGCGGCAGCTTCTTCGAGACTGCCGGCCTTAGCGTTCTGGTCGCCCCACAGGCGTAGCACTTCGCCCAGGTGCTGCCGCGCTCCCGCGTCTTCAGGATTCTCCGCGAGCACTTTGCGGAATTCCGCTGCCGCCTGTTCCCAGCGTTGCTGTTCGGCTTGGGCGCTGGCCAGGTTATAGCGCGCGTTGGTGTAACGGGGATTCGCTTTTAGCGCGCGCGCGAATAATCCGGCCGCGTCTTCCAAGTTTCCAGCCGAAAGCAATGCC
>JBEKIM010000590.1:0-3409 GCA_050011755.1 Bryobacteraceae bacterium
GGCACGATTCCGCTACAACCGAAAAAGTGCCCCACTTCCCAGCGGAATCCTGCCCCACATCGCAACGGAACGCTGCCCCACTTCAAATGGAATCAGTGCCCCACTTCGACCGGAATCCGCAGCCGATAAGCGAAATAGCTCAAGAGACCGGCGTCGCGTTCGCGCGACACGGATCGCCAGACTCTAACGAACATTCGCATCACGACCTTCGTATGCAGCGAGACCGAGATCAAGGTGATTGATCCTAACAAGTTATCGAGGCCGTTGGCTGCAGGGTCCGGGAAGTGTGCATTTGAAGTGGGCGTTCCACTTCATAAGAGGCCTCCGTCTCAACCCCACTAGCTTTTGTGGCTAGTCGGCGTGTTCGGTTTAAAGCTCGGAAGGGTTTCCATAGCGGCAAAATGCCTTATATTTCTTGGTCAACTCGGCTGTACGATCAAGCGGCCCGGAACAACATAAGGTCCAAAACGAGGTCTGGCTAGCTAAATAGGGTCCATACCAAATCAGCTAAGCTATTTAAAATGTGGTGCGGAGAGGGGGACTTGAACCCCCACGAGATTGCTCCCGCTAGCACCTCAAGCTAGTGCGTCTGCCAATTCCGCCACCTCCGCAGGGGGCGCTACTTTTTCGGTTGGGCCGGCGCGGGCTGGCCCTGCGGCCGCACCGGGATCTGCAATGGCGCCGTCTTGCCGCTCGGGAACTGCAGGGTCGGCCCCTTCGCCGGAGCCGGCGCCTTGGCCGGAGCCGTCTGCGTGCTGCCCGAAGACGAATCCAGAACGGTCTTGGCTGCCGTCGAACCGCGCGTCGCCAGAATCGAAAGCGAAAGCGACGTGATCATGAATACGATGGCCGACGCCGTCGTGGCCTTCGACAGCAGCGTCGCCGAACCGCGCGGACCAAAAGCGGTTTGCGATCCCATACCGCCGAACGCACCCGCCAGATCGGCGGCCTTCCCGCTCTGCAAAAGCACCACAATGATCAGGAAGATGCAGACTACTACGTGAATTATCGTCAGGAGAATTAACATCGCGCTCTTATCAGTATAGGAAACCGGATAGGCGCAGGTCAAACGGGTGGCGCCGCGTTAAGCCGGTGGACGCCCGCGCTTTCCGCTACCTTAGACGGCGCGTGCCTTGCGAACGGGCCGGCCCACCTCGGAACGCGCCGGTTTTTTCATGGCTTGCGACAGCCGCCGCACCTGGTCGCTGACGCACACCAGAAACATCGGCTGGCGGGCATTCTTCAGCAAATCGATGATCCGGTCCGGCGCTTCTTCCAGGTAGATGGATTTGCCGTCGGTCAGCAGGTGAGTCTCCGATTCGCTCTTCAGGGCGTCGCTCAGGCGCTTGCCCATGTCCTTTTGCAGGAAACGCAGCACCCGCCGGATTTTCTGAAGCGAAAACCCCTTTCTCCGCAGTTCGGCGATTACGGAGACTTCCAGGACCTCCTGCGCCAGGTAAACGCGCTTATGGCCGTCCTGGCGAGGCGAAACCACGCTCCGCTCGTCCCACCACTGCAACTGGCGCAGGCTGACGCCGCAGATTCGGGCCACGTCGGTACTCGTGTATTGGTCGCTGTTGGGCAGAGCAGCAGGCCGCAGTTTTTTTGTTTTGAACATTTCGCTCCGCTTTCGGTTTAGGAAAAATAGCCGCCATTCTGGATTGTACTGTAGTAGCGGGCCGTGTCAATAGGCCAATTGCAGATCTTTTGCGGGGTGGGGTCAGGCCCAGCCCCGGCCTCAGCCGGCCGCCAGTTTCGCAGGCTGCTTCCCGCGGGACGGATGCTACAATGTCGGCAGAATGGCTGCGCGCCTAGAACCCGCTCCCAGAGCGCCTAGCCCAGGCCTCGTCGATCTGCGGCATCTGCGGAGCGAAGATCTCGACGCCTTGCTCGACGAAGAAGTCGAGACCTGGCGGCAGCTCCTCGACTGGGATTTCGGCAAGTCGGCCGACCTTGTGCGCCGTTTCGTGGATATGCGGGCCCTGAACGGATGCGCCCTGGTCGACGATGGAGAGGCTGCCGGCTATGCCTACTACGTCCTGGAGGAGCACAAAGGACTGATCGGCGACCTGTTCGTGCGCGAAGAGTACTGCACGCCCGTCAACGAAAGCCGCCTATTGCAGTCCATTCTGGCGTCCCTCACCGCGGCGCCCCACATCGGCCGCATTGAATCGCAGCTCATGATGTGGCACTCCGGCGCCGTGCTGCCCCTTCCCCAGCTTCTCAGCAGCTTCGAACGGAATTTCATGATGCTTGAAATGCCCACCGCGGCGCTGGGACCCGGGCGGCGCTGGGGGCGCTCCTCTGTGCTTTCGCCCAGCCGCGTTTATGTGGAGCGCTGGTCGGACCAATACCAGGAGCCGGCCGCCCAGTTGATCGCCACCGCCTACCAGGGCCACGTGGATAGCCTCATCAACGACCAATACCGGTCCGTTGCCGGCGCGCGCCGCTTCCTCTTCAACATCGTGCAGTATCCGGGATGTGGGACATTCTTCAAGCCTGCGTCGGTGGCGGCCTTCGACCGCCTCACCGGACGCATTTGCGGCATCTGCCTGGCCAGCCTGGTGATGCCTTATTGCGGCCATATCACGCAGATCTGCGTGGCTCCGTGGGTGCGCGGCTCCGGCGTGGGCTACGAACTGTTACGGCAGTCCCTCGCGTTGCTGCGCGAAGCCGGCTGCCGCAAGACCAGTCTCACGGTCACCGCCTCGAATCGGGAAGCCGTCAAGTTATATGAGGACGTAGGTTTCACCACCATCCGTAAGTTCTGCGCGTATGTGTGGGAGGGTTTTTGATCCGTCTTTAAGGAGTAAACCATTGCTCGACTGGCTCTTTTCCGATCCGCTGCCCACCGGCTCTCCAGCCCCGGATTTCACGCTGTCCAAGCCCGACGGAAAAACCGTGAGCCTCTCCAAGCTGCGCGGCAAGAACGTGATCCTGGTCTTTTATCCCGGAGACGATACGCCCACCTGCCGCAAGCAACTGTGTGAGTTCCGCGACCAATGGGCCGCGGCGCGCCAGCGCGGCGCGCAGGTGTTCGGCGTCAATCCCGGCAGCGCCGCGAGTCACTCCAAATTTCAAGACAAATATCACTTTCCGTTTCCCTTGCTGGTCGACGCGGGGCAGAAAGTGGCGGAACTCTATCATGCGAACGGACTCTTCGTAAAGCGGACGGTCTACTTGATAGGACCTGACGGTGTCATCCGCTATGCCCGGCGCGGCAAGCCCGATCCCGCCGAGGTCCTGGCCGCGGCCGAATAGCAAGTGCCGGACTGAATAGCGGCGCACCTGAGAGCCATCCGCGACGTGTCATAATAAGCCCTATGAAACTCACAATGCTGGTACTGTTCCTATCGTTTGCAGCCTTCGGGCAGGAGGGTCCGCCCCCGGGAGGCCCGCCCGGAAGACG
>JBEKIM010000591.1:0-3392 GCA_050011755.1 Bryobacteraceae bacterium
TTCGATCGGATCGAAACCGCCGGCGGCTCGAAAGCGCGCGCGCACGTCGTCGTTCATGGGCGTAAATCGCGACGGATTCTGGAGGCCTTCGAGCGATTCGAAATACAGCTCGGCCAGATTCACGCCATCCCAATCGAAGCGGCCGATCAGATCCTGGACACCGGCAGCGGCAGCCTGGAAGCAATCGCGGTTGGCGAGATTCATCAGCTTCCGCCAATCGAGCTGCGCGTCTTGCAGGACGGCGGTTTTCTCGCGCCAAAGAGGATGATCGTCCCAGAACTTTTCGCTGACGTGCGGCAATTCGAGCCAGGCATAAACCAGGATGCCGTTGGCATGGCATGCGGCGATCAGGCGCTTCAGGTAGGCATCGCCGGCCGGATCGGGATCGTAGAAATGCCAGGCGGCGACATGCAGGGCGGCGATCCCGGCGTTGCGCCAGCGGGCCGCGAAGTAGTCGAGATCCACGCGCAAGCGGTATGCGGAATCGAAGAAGGCCCACAGCCGGTTTGTACGGAACACCGGATTTAGGCCGAGGTCGCCGAGTGCCTGCGGCAGATAGGGGAAGCGTTCATAGCCGCGCTCCCCGGGCGAGACTTCTACCCAAAGAACGGCGCCCGCACCGCGGCGGAAGCCGGCCAGCAGCGGCGCACCGGTCCAGCGCTCTTTGGCGAACACTTTGGCCCCGGCGGGAACTTCGTAGCGCGGCAACTCAAGGCCTTTCTCCCAGACGATGCGCAGCTTCGGCAGGTGCACATCCTCCAGGCTGGTGATGCGCACATTCTCCTTCGTGGCGCGAAAACCGAACAATTCGGCGGTGGAAGATTCGCCTTCAAGAATAAGGTATGCGCCGGCGTCCACCCGCGCGGGCCATTCCTGCGAGCCCGCGGATCCGGCTCGCAGAACGAAGATGCCAGCGGAGACTGCGGGCTGTGGCATGAATCCGACCGACTGCAGGAGGAGGGGCCAGCCGCCCTGGTCGTCGGAGAGCACCGCAAAGGTCGGGAGCGACGCGGCGGGCAGGAGCGGCGCCAGCAGGAGCGCCAGGGCCGGGAGCGCTGCCCGTAGGTGACGGGGGGCGGGTATTTGAGGGTTGTGCATGGCAATATCAGTAAGTGAATGCATACCAGAAGCCAGCGCGGAAGTCGTTAAAGGCCGGGCCATACGGGTCTCCCGGCACGGTATAGTTGCCGCGCAGGTAGTTGACGGTCAGGTAGAAGGCCGGGGGCATGGAGGCTAACCGGAAGCGCAGCCCCGGCCCGGTCTCGAAGAAGTTGGCCCAGGGCTCGCGCTTTTGATCCATGGTGAGGTTGAAGTTCCAGTAAAACTGCGTCTGGACGGCTCCCCACGATGGTGTGTAGCCGGCGCGATTCTGCGCATAGAGCAGGAAATCGTTGTCGAACCGGCTGACGAAGATGGCGTCTTCGTTGGTCTCGAAAAACAGGCCGCCGGTCTTGGATTTCAGCAGGTGGCCGAAGCCTTTGGTGAACGAAGCGCCGCCGCGGTAGTCGGGCATCATGTGATGCGTCAGATATCCCACGGCCGAACCGGCTTCGGCCCAGCCCATCAGCCCATGCCAGACATTCGTCGCCACACCCAGGGCCGGAATGAGAGCGCTTTCGGATAGGTATTGCGGCGCCACGCCGCCGCTCTCGGCGCCGATCGTGCCGCGCGTGTCTCCCACAAAACGAAGGCTCACATACGGATGAATCGGGAAATCGACGTGCAGTTCGGTTTTGATCTGCGCATACGAAAAGAAATCGCTCCAGCGGGAGGAGTACATGGGAAAGGTCCAAACGGTAGTGCGGAAAGTCTCGAATGCCGGCCGCAGGTTGCGGAAAGCGGTGTTCGCTTCCTTGGCGATCTTGGGATCGGAGCTCTTGCGGGCGAGGTCGAACCAGCGGATCGCCTGGCGGTCGTTATGCAGCAGGTTGTAGGTCCAGCCGAGTTTGAGCATCACGGCGAAGTCCGCCGGATCGTCCTCCTGCGCAAGTTGCAGATACTTCAGCGCATCGCGGATGAAGCCGGCCTGAAGGCTGCGCTCGGCCATCACTTTTGCGTCAATCGAAGCCGGCGCGGGCTGCGCGGCACGCGTGTGCAGGGTTTGGGGCAGGCGCAGGACGGCGCGGACGCGGTTGGCCAGATCTTCGTCGCCGCCCTTCATCACGCGCTCGAGCAACGGCATGGCCTCCGCGGTTTCGCCGCGCGCCAGGAGCAGAAAGCCGAGCTGCGCGGCGGACAGGAAATCGGTTTGCGATAGGGTGGTCAGGCGGCGGAATTCCCGCTCGGCATCGGCCTGGCGCCCCATGCGCAGCAACAGATACGCCAATTCGCGGCGCAGATCCAGGTTTTTGGGATCGAGATCCAGGGCCCGCTGGAACTCGGAGACATAGGGATAACGGACGGGAAGCAGCTCCCGGGCGGATTCCGCGGCGCGCGGTTCGCCGCCGCGGGAGGCGGCCAGCAAGGCGGCATTGGCTTGTTCCGTGCGGTTGAGGGACTGGAGCACACGGCCGAGATCCACCAGCACGGATCGCCGATCGGGAATCAGCCGCCATGCCTTTTCATAATGTTCGGCGGCCAGTTCCAGCTCGTCGCGCTGTTCGGCCAGGGTGGCCAGCTCGAAATGGCCGCTGAAATTGTCCGCGCCGAGCTGGATCGCCCGGGTCCAGCGGGCAATGCCCTCGGCCAGCGGACCGTCGATGTTCTGGAAGGCGCGCTCGGCCGTGGCGCGGGATTCGGGATCGGCGGAGCGGCGCAGACGATCGAAAACCCGGCGTGCCTGGGCTGGCTCCTTGGTTTCATCGCATAGGAACGCATATTCCAGAGCCACGTGGAAGTCTTTGGGGTCCAGTAACATGGCTTCGCGGAACTGATCGCGGGCGGCGGTGTTTTCACCGATCTTAAGATAGGTGTAGGCAAGATCCTTGCGCATGGCCGGGCGCGCGGGGGCGGCGTCAATGGCCTTCAGAAAAAGGGCGATGGCCTCATCGTAGTCGCGGGCGCGCAAGGCTTCGTACGCCTTGCCGAGAGGTTCGTACGAAGGGTCGACGGTCGGCGCGCCGGCCAGCGAGGCCGCATAGCCGGCCGCCAGAACGAATATCGGTAGCCGCATGGTGGTACATACTTAGTGCGGTGGAGACGAAAATGTCGCATCCGATTTTGGCGCGACCTTCGTCCGGCGACACTCGGCGTCTTTCAGATGCCATTCAGCCCGCAAAAGCGGCCAATCGAACCCACGGCGCAGAACTCCTCCTGTTTGTGTGGTTTAATGGCAATTTGGGGATGCTGGAAGGGGTCAAGTCGTCGCGAGGTACGCTGCACGGAAGATGGCGGGCGGCGCGCCTGCGAGTTCGTGAACTGCGCATGATCTGCAAAGGTCTGGTCTCGACGGA
>JBEKIM010000592.1:0-3386 GCA_050011755.1 Bryobacteraceae bacterium
TTTGGGAACGTAGCTGCGGAGCGGCAGTTCGACCACGATCGGGTCCGCCTTGCCATCGCCCTCGTAGTACTCCTTCAACTTCTGGCGAACACGAGTTAGCTCCGCGCGGACAGTCGATTCGGTTCGGGGATCGAACGAAGGGGGCTTATCGAAAACGTCGAACGCCAGCGCGTATTCGGTAATCCGGGCGCCCTGTCCGCTCAGCGTCTGCTCGCAGAGATACGCAAGCAACCTCGCTCGCCGGGTGCTTAAAGCGAACCCGGGCGTGGCTAGCAAATGCCGTACGTAAAGGCGGATTTCGGCCTCGCGCGATGCATCGGGAACGGGCGCACCCAGGCCGTCTTTTGGTAATGTCCCCATGCGCTGCCGGGCTGGAATCACCAGTCTAACAGATTCAAAACACGGGCTTGCAACGTTGCAGAGCTTGTTCGAGCTTGTTGCGGCTTGATTTCGTTTTGCCGTAGGCCTGAAACTCTCTAGCAGGCGCAACATGCACACGAGTGTGGGACAGTTTCGCGCCTTACGCAAAACTCAAAACGGAGAAGAACCAGATGAAGATTAATTTGAAGATCGTCGTTATCTTTTCGATTGCCGCCGCCGTCTGCCTGGCCCAGGATGTGACGCCCGAGGCCCAAACCGTCACCGCTTTCTCGCCCGCCATGGCTCCCGTAGGCGCGGCGGTCTCCATCACGGGCACCGGCTTCGTGGGGCAAGACATTGTGTATTTCAACGGCGTAGAGGCCGTGTCGCAGACCGTCTCCGCAACCCAAATCACAGCGATCGTTCCGCCACATGCCCCCGCCGGGCACATCCAGATATACCTGGACACTAAGAAAGTGGCCGCCAGCAGCGGGACATTCTACACGATCGTGCAAACCTGGGACGCGGTAACGGACTTCTCGGATACCGCGAACCCGAACGGCGCCTGGAGCTACGGGTACGCCTCGAAGCTGGAAGGCGCCTTTCTGCCGTTTACCACCAACGTCACGTCCGGCACCACGGTCGGCTGGAACAACAACGGTTCGTACCCGAACTATGCCGGCATTGCAATCGATAACACGCCGTACACGCTGTTCAACAGCAACACGATCGTGATCCCGGTGGGAGTTCTGGCCCTGGGAATTCAGCAAAACGCGATTCTGCTGCGTTGGACGGCGCCGGCGGCGGGGACTTATTCGATTACCGGCTCCTTCCAGGGGATCGACCTGCATTTGCCCGTGGTAGACGTGGGTATTTACGAAAACGGCGACACGGTCCTGTACTCCGAGAGCTTGAGCTTCTTCGGCGATCTTCTAAATTTCGATATTTCAACGATCACTCTGGCGGCCGGAACCACGATTGACTTCGCGGGGGCATACACCAGCACGTCCGCCGAAGACAACGCGACAGTTACGGCGACAATTAACCAGATTCGATAACTCACGCGGTGCACCTTCCGGCGGCGATTTCCGCGAGCGTCACGCTGGTCGCCACAGCCTACAACACCGCAGGTGCAACAGATATGGGCCAGCGTCTTTCCCGGCAACCGGTAAACGGAAGAACCAGCTTCAGACGATCGGAAACGGCGGACCGAGCGATTTCGCACGGCCAGCCGAAACTTGACTAATCGTCCTACTGGGCGACGGACGAGGGCATTTTCACGCCGCGCCAGGTCCTCCCTGCCCAACGGGCCAATCCCCGAACGAAATCGCGGGCGGCTCACCGGCCGTCACTTATCTCGCTTCTCCTCCTCGAATTCGGATAGTGTCGCGAGAAAGTCGGAGGCGGCGTTCAGGTTGTACCCTGCCAGCTCCTTCATGAGCCACTGAATCTTCGGGGAGCGGTCGCCGCGGCGGACGCCCAGAGACTACTCGCAGTACGCCCGCAACGGACGTCTTTTGGATCTTGTCGTGATGTTCCAGTCGCAAAATGGTGACGTCAACGGCTTTCTGAAGTTCATGAAGAACCTCCTGCAAGAACATGGGCCGCGGCTCTACTCGATCCAGATCACCGAAGAGGCCAACTTCGCTCACGGACCGGACTGCATCGACGGCCCCTGGCCGCGCGTACTGGAAGCTCTCGTTGAGGGCGTGCAGGCTGCCAAGGAGGAGGCCCTGAGTCTGGGCCTGCCGGAATTGCGTATAGGATTCAACACTACGCCGACCTTCGGGGCGGCATCCGAGTTCTGGACAACGATTGGAAATCTCGGCGGCAAGAACTTCGTCAGGGCGCTGGACTACGTTGGCCTCGACTTCTTTCCCGATACCTTCCGGCCAGCCGCGGACGTCCGATCCGCGGCCTTGGGCGTTATTGAAACCATGCGGTCAACATGGCTCCCGACGGCGGGCATTCCGGAGTCGGTACCGATTCACATTGCGGAGCACGGTTGGCCTACCGGGCCGGATAGGTCCGAACACCGTCAGGCCCAGGTGTTCGAGGAAGTCGTCCGGACTGTGATGGAGGCTCGCGAGCGGCTGAACCTCCGCCGGTACACGGCTTTCTCCTTGCGGGACTTGGAGAGCTTCAAGCCGGAACACGTTGCAGACATTTTCTATAATTTCGGACTGATGCGATCGGACTACACTCCGAAGCCTGCATTCGAAACCTATCGGCGGTTGATCGCGGGGCACTTCGCGGATGCGGAGCGCTTTGCCTCAAACTACTGAGTAAGGGCGTGGCGTTTACCGGAGAGGGCAGACTAGTTCGAAAGGCAACCGGCTACGAACAGGAAAAGCTTAAGCCGCGCTATCCAACACCGGGTTCGCGCGGCGCGTGGCAAGCTTCCGGCGACCATTGGAGCGTATCGGTGACCCACAGATTTCTCCGACGAGGCAAAATTCAAATAACCGATCGACAGCGCCTCGGGCGAACCGGGAGAGGCCCAAAAGCGGACTCGGCATAACGCCAGGCGGCTTGTAACCGCCACCAGGCGAGGCGCACAAGACCGCACCGTAGACATGCGGATATTGCCGAAACCCTCGACGACAAGAGCCCCCGGCCTACTCTTCGCGTAATACCTTGATCGGATCGACTTTCGATGCTCGGCGCGCCGGGATCCAGCATGCCACGAAGGCGATCAGCGTCAACAGTGCCGCGACCTCGGCGAACGTCGCCGGATCGGTCGCCGTCACGCCATAGAGCAAATTCTTGAGCGAGCGTGTGGCCGACCACGATCCCGCCAGCCCGATCACAATCCCGATCCCCGTCAGCGCCAATCCGTGACGCACTACCATCACAACCACGCTCGAACCGCTTGCGCCGAGCGCCATCCGCAACCCGATCTCGCGAGCCCTCTGCGTCACGCCGTACGACAACACGCCATATAATCCAATCGACGCGAGCGCCAGCGCCAGCGCCGCGAACGCGCCCAGCAGCATCATCTGCTGCCGCCGATCGACCACGGTGCG
>JBEKIM010000593.1:0-3373 GCA_050011755.1 Bryobacteraceae bacterium
GCGATGACTACGCTATGAAGGTGCGGATTCAAAACCGATTCCTGTGCGAATGCTTGCTGCCCGCAAACGCCGAAAGCCCCAATAACGGCGACAGCGGCGAAAATAAACAAACGAGTTTTCGTCATTGTGATACTGATTCCTCCATGTGGAATTGCGAAGTGGCCGGTTGAACTCCGGATGATCTTCCCCCCTGTGAGCCTCCGGCGTCTGCCAGTATCTCTGCTGGCGCCGCTGCTGTCAAGTGAGGGTGCCTGGGAGTTTCCGTAAACTAAATGCGGGATCTGACTAAGCGGGCTACGAGCCCGCCCATGCAGGACTTAATAGTCCCGCCGGCACGCTCCGCTGAGACCCCATTGCCGCTCAAGAAGTTAGCGGTTGTTTTTCGGAGCCGCAAAGATGATGAAAACCAAGAGTCGTGGGGCGGCCAATCTTGGCCCGGGGTCCCCGCTGGGGGCGGCTTTCCAGCCGGCTTAGCCGCCTGAAAAGGCGGCTGCGGGCATGATTGCCCGCCCCACGGTGAGTTTTCGACGATGCCCGCAGGGGGTCTCGCCGCTGTTTCACCGGCATCCGCGGGGGCGTCCGCTGAAGCGTCCCCACGGGCAAGCTGCCACAACTCTGGCCACTAGCGTGCAGTTCTTGGCGCGAATGGCTAAAGGTTCTGTATTCATCACGATTGAACGCTGTAAAGGCTGTGGTTTCTGCGTCGAGTTTTGCCCCACCCGAGTGTTATCGCTCTCCTCCGCGTTCAACGCTAAGGGATATCACCCACCGCATGTCGTAGCTGCTGAAAAATGTAGCGGTTGCGACCTGTGCGGCTTGTATTGCCCGGACTTCGCGATATACGGAGCCCGCCATGCAAGCTGATCCAAAAGGAGTCCTTACGGGCGCGCACTTCCTGAATGGCGACCATGCCTGCTGCGAAGGCGCACTCGCGGCGGGTGCGCGATTTGCCGCAGGCTACCCAATCACACCCTCCACCGAGGTCGTCGAAAGGTTTGCCGCGCGTATTCCCACAGTAGGCGGCACCTTTATTCAGATGGAAGACGAATTGGCGGCATCCATCGCGATTCAGGGCGCGGTTTGGGGGGGCGCCAAGGCCTTTACGGTCACCTCGGGGCCGGGCTTCTCGCTCATGATGGAACACATCGGCTACGCGGCCATGACCGAAACGCCCTGCGTCTTCGTGAACGTGCAGCGCGGCGGACCCTCGACGGGACTGCCCACGCTGCCGGCCCAGGCCGACATGATGCAGGTGCGCTGGGGATCGCACGGCGATTACGGCGTGTTGGCGCTCTGCCCCAATTCGCCGCAAGAGTGCTTCGATCTGACCATCAAGGCTTTCAATCTTTCCGAGCAATACCGGCAGCCGGTTTTTCTAATGATGGACGAATGTGTAGGGCACATGACGGAGAAAGTGGTGATTCCCGAGGCCGGCGAGATCGAGGTCTATCCGCGCCGCCACACCCGGCGAGCGCCGCAAGACTACCTGCCATACGAGCCGATGGCCGACCAGGTGCCCGAGATGGCGCATGCGGGCGAAGGCTACCGCTTCCATGTCACGGGTCTGACGCACGACGAGCGCGGGTATCCAGCGATGACGGTGGAAACCCAGGATCGCCTGGTGCGGCGGCTGTTTTCGAAATCGGCTCCCGTGGCGGCGGAAGAAGCGTTGTTCGAGGCGGAAGCGCTGGAGGACGCCGATGTGGTGGTGGTGTCCTACGGGATCACCTCGCGCGTGGCGGAGAAGGCCGTCAAAATGGCGCGCGCCAAGGGCGTGCGCACGGGGAAATTCCGCTTGATCAGCGCCTGGCCGTTCCCCGCCGGTCCACTGGTCGAGCGGACACGGCATGCCAAAGCTTTTGTGGTGCCGGAGTTGAACCTGGGCCAGATGGTCCACGAAGTCCAGCGGGCGGTTTGGGGAACAGACCCGCAAGTCTGCGCGGGTCCTCCAGGGGCAGCCCGCCGCATCTTGCCTGTGACCCATGCCGGAGGCAGCGTGCATCCACCCGAACAGATCCTGGCAGCCATCCTCGAGGCCAACCGATGAACCCGATCACGATAGAAACGCATCCGCCAAATCCCGTGGAACCGTTCCTGCGCATGGACCGCATGCCGCACATCTGGTGCCCCGGCTGCGGCATCGGAACCACGGTCAATTGCTTTACGCGCGCGCTGCTCGAATCGAAGGCCGATCTGGACAAAGTGGCGGTGGTATCGGGGATCGGATGCACCGGGCGCGTGGCGGGATACGCGCACCTGGATTCTTTCCATACTACGCACGGCCGCGCCATTCCGTTCGCCACCGGATTGAAGCTGGCCAATCCATCGCTGCAGGTGGTGGTGTACTCGGGCGACGGCGATCTCTCGGCGATCGGGGGCAATCATCTGATCCACGCGGCGCGGCGCAACATCGACCTGAAGGTGATCTGCGTCAACAACATGATCTACGCCATGACCGGCGGGCAGACCGCGCCCACTACGCCGGCCAGCGCCGTTACGGCCACTAATCCGTACGGAGCTTTCGAGCCGTCCTTCAACCTCGCGCAACGGGCCGACTCCGCGGGCGCATCCTATGTGGCGCGCTGGACCACTTTTCACGTGAAGCAGCTCAGCCGTTCGATGACCGAGGTGCTGCACAAGAAAGGCTTCTGTTTTATCGAAGTTCTGTCGCCGTGCCCAACGCTTTACCAGCGGCGCAACAAGCTGGGCGACGCGCTCGAAACGATGAAATACTACAAGGCGGCCAGCAAGATTCGGAATGGCGCGCCCACCAGTGAAACGGCGCTCACCATGAAGGGAGAAATCATCGTGGGCAAGTTTGTGGACCGCGACCGTCCCGATTACCTGGAGCTGATGCGGCATCAATATACCGAGCAACTTGGCGATCGGTACCAGGAGCCGGAGGTGGCCGTATGCGGCTGACGGAGATTCGCGTGGCGGGCTTCGGCGGCCAGGGCGTGATCCTGGCGGCGACCGTGATTGGCAAGGCGGCGTCCATCTACCAGGGCGCGCACGCCACCATGACCCAGAATTTCGGACCCGAGGCGCGCGGCGGGTCATCGAGCGCCGCGGTGGTGCTTTCCCCGGAGCCGATCGCGTATCCCTACGTCACCCAGCCGGATGTGCTGGTGGTGCTCTCGCAGGAGGCTTACACGCGCTTCCTGCCGGAGCTGAAACCGGGCGGGACGCTGATCGTGGAGCGCGACCTGGTGCGGGTGAACGGCGTGCCCAGCGGCATCCGGGTTTACAGCGTGCCGGCGACCCGGCTGGCCGAAGAGTTGGGCCGCAAGATGGTGTTGAACATCGTGGTGGTCGGGTTCTTCGGCGCGGTCACCGCGCTGCTCGATCCCGAGGCGCTGCGGCAGGCGGTGGC
>JBEKIM010000594.1:0-3373 GCA_050011755.1 Bryobacteraceae bacterium
ACCCAGAAGACCCCACAATGGCGCAATCTTCCCCCACTCCGCCCGGCTACGTCACCCGCCAGGCGCCCCCATCGACAAACAATGACGAACAATGACGAATAATGATCCGGCTTTTCGGTTTTGTAGGGCGGGCTGAAAGTCCAAACTCCAGAGCGGGACTTAAAAGTCCCGCCGGCACGCTAAAGCGCGCGCCACGGGCGTAAGTGTCTGGTTGTGGGACGACGTGTCGCGCGCGCGGGACGCGACCAGCGAACCAAGACTCACTATTTATTTGACAGGAAAGGCTTTAGCGCCGCGGATGCATTGGCACGCTAACTGTTCTATGGGGATACCGTCCTACCTGAGAGGCAAGTCATGTTGCGGCCCGAATCAAGTGCACCCCGGACGTTAATCGCCGACGACCAGCCGGATGTTCTGGAAGCGTTGCGCCTCCTGCTGAAGCGGGAAGGTTATCAGATCGAAACGGTCAACTCGCCGAAAGCCGTGCTGGACCAATTGCACAACCGCGAATACGACGTCCTGTTGATGGACCTGAACTACGCCCTGGACACGACTTCCGGCCAGGAAGGCCTGGACCTGCTGGCGCAAGTGCAGAAGCTCGACCGCACACTGCCGGTGATCGTGATGACGGCTTGGGGAAGCATCAAGCTGGCCGTGGAAGCCATGCAGCGCGGGGCGGCGGATTTCGTGGAGAAGCCCTGGGATAATTCGAAGCTGCTCCTGACTCTGCGGACCCAAGTGGAAGCGCGCAACGAGCGGCGCAACGGGGCGACGCGCGAATCGGGCGAAATCGAGGCAGCCAGCGCGACGCAGCGGGGCCTTTTGCCGCAGTCGATCCCGCATTTTCCCGGTTACGAAATCTCGGCTGCATGGCGGCCGGCCGGGGCGGTGAGCGGCGATTATCTGGATCTGCTGCGGCTGGATGCCACCCACATGGCGCTTTGCGTGGCGGATGTGATCGGCAAGGGCGTGCCCGCCGCGCTGCTGATGTCCAATGTGCAGGCGGCGGTACACGCGCTGGCCGGGGATATGCTGTCGACCAGCGAGCTTTGCGCGCGCATCAACCGGATTGTGGCCGCCAACCTGGGCAGCGGCAAGTTCATCACATTTTTTTACGGTGTGCTGGACAGCGCGCGGCGCCGGTTCAGCTACACCAACGCCGGACATTGTGAACCGATCCTGGTGCGGCAGGACGGAGAATGCCTGCGCGTGAATCATGGCGGCGTGGTGCTGGGCGTGTTCCCCGACTGGCCGTACGAAGAGGGGCACGTGGAACTGGAGCCGGGCGACCGGTTGGTACTGTTCACCGACGGGATCACCGAAATCGCCAACGCGGAGAATGAAGAGTTCGGCGAGGAACGGCTCATCGATGTGCTGCGCGCGAACCGCGCGCTCGATGCGGAAGCCATGCAAAAGCGCGTGATGGCGGCGATCGTGGAACACAGCGGCGGGGCGTTCCAGGACGACGCCACGCTGATCGTGACGGCTGTACAGTAAGAGAAGGCCGGCAGCGGGACTTAATCATCTGAGACCCCATTGCCGCTCAACAAGTTAGCGGTTGTTTTTCGGAGCTGCAAGATGACGAAAACCAAGAGTAGTGGGGCGGCCAATCTTGGCCGCAGCCGCCTTTCCAGCCGGCCTAGCCGCCTGAAAAGGCGGCATTGGGCATGATTGCCCGCCCCACGGTGAGTTTTCGACGGTGCCTCGAAGGGGTCTCGCCGCTGTTTCACGGCGTATAAAACATTTGCGCTCCCGCATTCTCATCGTCGCGCCTCCCGTGGGCCCCCTGGGATCGGGGGAAGCCGGCGGCGTCGAAACTCACCTGCTGAACCTGTCCCCGATCCTCGCGGCGCGCGGGCACGAGATCGCGATTATCGCGCCAGCCGGGAGCGCGGCGCCTGCCGCGGATGTCAAACTCTATCCCGTGGCGGGCGAGATGAGCGCCAGCGCCACGCGTGCCGCGCGCGCCGCACGCACCGTAGTGAACACGCGCGGCGTGCTGGAGAACATGTGGGACCAGGCACAGCGCCTGCAGAGCCATTACGACATCGTCATCGGCATGAGCTACGATTGGCTGCCGTTCTACCTGACGCCCTGGTTCACGACACCGTTGGCGCATTGGATTACCATCGGTTCCGCCATCGACGAGGTGGACGGCATCATCGAACGGCGCTGGCGGGAAGGCGGGCTGAGGCTGGCCATGTATACCGGCACGCAGGGACGGACCTATCCGTTCCTGCAGTCGGAGCGGGTACATTTGCTCTATGGAGGCGTGGACACCGCGGTCTTTAAATACCAGGCGCAGCCCTGCAACCGGCTCTGCTGGGCGGGACGTATCTCGCGCGAGAAGGGCCTGGAGGATGCCATTGCGGTGGCGCGCGCGCTCCACATGCCGCTGGATGTTTGCGGCAAAGTCCAGGACGAAGCGTATTGGCAGGCGCTGATCCAGGATGCCGGAGAGCACGTTGTTTATCACGGATTCCTGCCGCCGGCGGAGTTGCAGAAGCGCTACGGGGATGCGCGCGCCGCACTGGTGACGCCGCACTGGATCGAGGCTTTCGGCAACACCGTCATCGAATCGCTGGCGTGCGGCACGCCCGTGGTCGCGTACGACAGGGGCGGCCCGGCGGAGATCGTCGAGCAGGGCCGGAGCGGCATTCTCGTCCCTTACGAATCCAGCGTAGCCGGGCTGATCGCGGGCGTGCGGGAGGCCGTCAAGCTGGACCGCCGTATGGCTGCCGCGCGCGCCATGGAATTCTCGTTTGATCAGATGGCGGATCGGTTTGAGGCATGGGTCCGCTCGATTACGGAGGGATGACCTCATTCGGTGCAAATGCGCGAAGCCATCCGCGAACTCGAAGACCAGGGCTTCTGCGTGCTCAGAGCGCATTTAGCCAAGCCTCCAATCCAACATTGCCGGGAAGCCTTTTGGCCGGTTCTGTTGGACTACGTAGAGAAAAACCGGGACAAGCCAAACCGCGGCGAACACCGGCACTTTCTGCCAATGCCTTTCGAATCGCCCTGCTTTGCGCCGGAGTTCTTCTTCGACGCCGGGATCCTGGAGATCGCCCGCGGCGTAATGGGCAAAAGGATCGTAGCGGATCAATGGGGTTGCGACACGCCATTGTTGGGATCGACGCATCAGCAGCCGCATGTCGATTACCGGCACCCTCTGTTCGCGGAGGCCCCGGAGATGGCGCTACCCGTCTACATGATGGTGGTCAGCTTCGGCCTAATCGACATCACAGCGGAAAACGGTCCCATGGAGATTGCGGCCTGCACGCACAGAATGAAGAGGGACGAAGCCTTGCGGGCTGTGCAGGAGGGCGAGATCGGGTGGCAGCCGATCATTCTGCAACTGGGCGATGTGCTG
>JBEKIM010000595.1:0-3358 GCA_050011755.1 Bryobacteraceae bacterium
ATAGGCATCCCGCGTTTGCTGTTCCGCCCCCGCCGGCATCTCGCCGCTTTGATAGGTGGTACCGGAGAGAGCATCGAACAAACGAACCGCCTGCAGATCGAACATCTCGCGTATCAGCGATGCGATCGGTTCCCCGCACTCCCCGCGATTGTCCAGCAGCAGTATCCGTCGCGACGCTTCGTAAAGGCGTTCCATGTCGCGCCGGCGCGCGATAGCGTCGATGGCTTGAAGCCGGGCATCCAGCGAAAGCCTGCTGATGACCAGCGCGGTGAACTCAAATGCCCCCAGCGCGGCCCAGTTGGCCGGACTGTTCACAAAGCTGAATATGGGTGGCACAAAGAAATAGTTCAGGCAGGTAGCCGCCGCCACCGAGATCGCGGTTGCCTGCCAAAACCCGCCGTACACGGCGGCAAATACTACGATGACGAGGTGAAGAAATCCGGTGAACGCAAAACTCTGTCCCCAACGAAACGACAAGTAAGTAGATGTGGCCAGGGCGGCGAGGCAGAAGCAGAATGATAAGCCGAGTCCAAGCTTCCGCGCCGCGGTTACCGCGGGCCAATCTCGGAACACAGGAGTGCGTTCGCGGGACATCTCAGGCTCCATCGCACGTCTCAACGTCAAAGTTCCAGCTTGCCCATAAACTCCATTTCGTTCAGGTCAAATGTTTGCGCGACAACAATCCGGCCGATCTGCGCCTCGAATCGGACCTGTCCGTCTCTCTTGACGACTTCGGCAGACAGAGGAAACAGATAGACTACTACCACGTCCTTCTCCCGCAGGAAGACCTCGACCCTGACCGGCTTCACATCCTTCTTTCCCTCGCGCTTCAAGGCCGCCAGGTTCTTCAGAGGCTTGCCCAATTCTCCAGGATCGCCCTTGAAATCGCCCCCGGGGACGCCATAGACCGCCACTTGATAGCCATCACCCTCCAGCGTGGGAGGCTCCATCTCGTGCGCCTTAATCTCCGCTAGCCGGACCGGGAGCGCACTCTCCCAACGCACTTGTAACGTCATGGGCCGCGGGAGAGACCTCGAGCTGCGGTCATCGCCGCCAGGGCCGTTGAAAACATTCGGTGACACTTTTTCTCCGCTGATCTTCGCGTCTATCCCCTCGTTGCCGAGGCCGCGGGGTTGTCCCATTTGACCGGCCTCCCTTAGTTGGTCCTCCGTCAGCCGGCGCGTAACCGTGGCTCTATTCTCCTTCACCCAAGGTGACCTGGCGAGGATCTGCCTGGCGTCCTCTTCTGTCCACTGATCGCCAGGCTTGCTCTTCCAGGCGGGATCCGCGCCCATGAGTATCACCGCGGCTGCCATCACGCAAACCGGCGGTATCGCGAAACAACGCATTTTCGTGACTCCGTTCGCATCAGTACCGCTAAAACTTCACCATCACCCCAACAGAGGTCTTAAACTCGCTGCGGCGTAGGTCGGGGAACCAGACACTGCTGAGCCCGCCGCCGCACGCGGCTTCCGCTCCCGCCAGGCTGTTTGTGCCCGACGTAGCGCCGCTGGCGCAAGTATAGTATTGTGGCTCGCCGTTGTTACCGCCCGGGGGAGTGACCCCGCCCCGCCCCGCGAAATACGGAACATCCGAGTGACGGTATCCAGCTTCCGCCCACCAGGTAATGTACTGTCTGGGCATGTACTGGAAAGTGATTGTGCTATCCCACATGTGGGCCCGTTGCCCCGGATTCTCCGTGAAGTAAGGCGTACCCGAGACGGCGTCGGCGCCGTCGATCGGCGGCAGCAGCGTCAGATAACGGCCCCAATTGCTCATCTCTCCGCCGCCCAGCGTGAGCCCGTACTTATCCTTGTGGAACCACATGCGGTCATAGAGCATCCATCCTATGAACGTCGACTTGCCTTTGCTGGGTGCGCCCGTACACTGCAATCCGCCGCCATATTGGCATCCCGCGTCGGCGGTGAGCGAGAATGCCATCTTGGAGAGACCCAGGCTTTCCGGCTTGCTGTAGTACCTGACCAGGATGCTATCGTCCGTGTGAATGCGCTCCGTCTTGGGGAGTCCGAGATTATCCTGTCCAAAACCGTATTGGTTCGCCACCAGCTTGAACCATTCCTTCGGCTCCCAAAGAAGCTGTCCTCCCAAACCCGGATGGCCGTTATACTTGGCGTAGGATTGCCATCCGTTGATGAACCAGGGCTCGATTTTGAGCTTGTTCGTCGGGAACCACTGAACGCGCAGGCCGTTGAAGAACCAGGGCGTGTTCGACGACACGTACGACGGCTGATAAGTCCAGTTATCGAAATTGTAATAACTGAACAGGCCGATGTACGACACGAATATGCCGGCGTCTACGTTAAGCCCATGGTTCACATTGAAGTGGTAACCGCCATAAGCTTCGGAAACGTATTTGTAGGCGTCGCGGAGGTCCCACTGCCCAACACCCGCGCTGGCGTCGTTGCGCGGCGTGGTGGTCGCAAACAGGCCATCCATATACAAGACTCTGCCGCGCACGTTCTGCCAGTGGAAATCGCCGCCGACGCTGATCTGCTCAACCTGGACTTCGCCCGATCGGAACGACTCGGTGGCCCCGATAATCGTGTGGTCGATCGGCTGGTTGTAATCCTCCATGTAGTGAGTGTCGAACCGCACCTCCGGAGTAAAGAACTTCGTATCCAGAACAGTGTCCTTGTTGCGCGGAGTTCCATTGAGCCAAGTAAAGTCGCCGTACGCGAACGGCGTGAAGTTGTCCACCCCGGGAGTGGATTCGGGGGCCTGCAATGCCTCTGGAATGGTTGGCGCAGGGGGCGCGGGGGCTGCCGGCGCGGCCGCGGCTTGCTGCGGAGCCGGCGCGGCCCCGGCTTCGGGCGCAGGCTTGGCCGCAGCCACCAGTGGCGCTCGCTGCCCATCTTGGCGGCCGCTCTGCTTCTGCAATTCCGCTTCGAGAAACTCAATGCGCGCCTTCATAGCCGCCAACTCGGCCACCACTGACGATTCCGTCACGGGAGGAGTGCGCGCCTTCAGGCCCGCGTCCGGTACGGACGAATCGGGCGGCTGGGCGGGCCCATCGTCCGCGGCGAGTTGGACGTTGGCGTAAGTAACTTGATTTTGCGCAATCTCGACGGTAGCCGGGGCGGCCGCGCCGATCCCCTCAGCCCGCGCGGACAGACGGTACCGTCCCGGCTTGAGATCGGCAATCAGGAAGTTGCCGCCGCGGCCGCTCAACACGGTTCGCTTAAACGGTTCGTCCACGTTTTGCACCGTTACTTGCACACCGAGCACACTTTGGCCGCCAGGCCCCTTCGTGACTCCGTGCAGGACACCATATGACACCGTACCCGCCGTCGCGGCGCTGGGTAATTCCGCCGCAATCTGGAACGCCCGCCCGGGCAAT
>JBEKIM010000596.1:0-3355 GCA_050011755.1 Bryobacteraceae bacterium
GTCGTCGATCCGCCAATGCTTCATCGCCGTTTTGCGCTCCTTTCTCGCGTTCCACGCTGGGGTCACGCGAGGAGGCTGGGCGTCTAAACCCCCGATCCACGGTATGGCAATACGGCACACATCCCAAGCCACCGCAATCGCAGTCGCGCGATCCCATCACGTCGGAATATTACGGGCCCTCGCCGAGGACTGGGGGACAGCGCAGCAAAGCAAGCATTTGAACCTAGCGCAGCCATCCGGCCGCAACCAAACAAGAGCACGGCGTTCCACCATTGAACTGGCTAGACTGGTTTTGCGAGGACCAGTGGACCAGCCAGAAGGAGGAACGCCGTGGACGCATTTCTACAGAAGCACGCGGGATCTGTCGTCAGCACGCTGTCGGGGTTCGACCGGCTGGTGTTCCGCGGCACTTTGCGGATGCTGGCGTATCCTGCGGGACTGATGAAGTATCTCTGGGCGGTGCAAGTCCTGCTGAAGGACTTCGGCGCGCATGCCGAAGCGCTGACCCGCCGGTTGAGGCAAGGCTCGGAAACACTGGCGCGGCAAACCGGCCGGCCGATCGTCTACCTTGCCTCAAGCGCGACCAACAAAGAATTGGTGGCCCGCGAGATCGCCGCAGCGGACCATATCGAGCAAGGACTGATCTGCATCCTTGAAGTCGTCGAGCCTTGCGTGTCGTACGAGATCGTGCGCGACCGCAAGACCAAGCGCCTGCAACTGGCACCGCGCCACCGCAAGTGCCTGCATCTCTATCACTACCAGTTCCACCCGCTGTTCGGGTTCATGCACGCCCGCATCCAGACCTGGCTGCCGTTCTCGGTGCAGATCTGCCTGAACGGGCGGGAGTGGCTGGCCCGCAGCATGGACCTGGCCGGTCTGCACTACATCCAGCGCGACAACTGCTTCACCTGGCTGGAACAGCCCGAGCAGGCACAGCGGCTGATGGACCAGCAGGTGCAGGCGGCGTGGCCCGAGTTGCTCGATGGCGTCGCACGCAGCCTGAACCCGGAGCATGCACCAATCTTCCAGGCATTTCCGGTCGAGTACTACTGGTCGACCCACCAGAGCGAATGGGCGACCGACATCCTGTTCCGCGACGCCCGCACGCTGGACCGGCTGTATCCGAAGCTGGTACGGCACGGCCTGACCACGTTCCTCAGCACGGACGTGATGCGCTTCCTGGGCCGCAACATTCCCGCCAGCGGCAACTTGCCTCCAAACCTGCAGGCCGAGGTGGTCAGCGATGTGAAGGTGCGGCCGGAAGGCGTTCGGATCAAGCACCGGCTGGGGGACAACTCGGTCAAGATGTACGACAAGGGCAAGGTGCCGCATCCCGACCCACGAGAAGGTGCCGCGCTGCGGGTCGAGACCACGATCAACGATGCGGCCGGGTTCAAGACGTTCCGCAGGCCGGAGGGCAAGCCAGAAGCGCCGCAGAGTTGGCACTGCATGCGCAAAGGGATCGCCGATCTGCACCGCCGGGCGGAAGTCTCGCAGGCTGCCAATGAGCGTTATCTGAACACGCTGGCGTCAGTCGATGACACCACCTCGCTGGGCGAGATCACCACACGGCTATGTCGGCCGACCAGGCGCAACGGTCGCCGGGTTCGCGCGATGAACCCGCTCGCGGCCGCCGATGCCGCGCTGCTCGAAGCCATCAGCCGAGGGGAGTTCTGCATCAACGGCCTGCGCAACCGGGATTTGCGGCCGCTGCTGTTCGGCACAGCGCCGGTGTCAAAAGCGCAGCAGCGCCGCCACGCCGCCGCGGTCACACGCAAGCTGGCGTTGCTGCGGGCGCATCACCTGATCCGCAAGGTGCCACACACTCACCGCTACCTCCTCACCGATGCAGGGCGCGTCTCGGTCACTGCACTGATAACCGCGCGCAATGCCAATACCCAGGAGCTGACGAAAATGGCTGCATAAATTAGAATCACCGCGATCCGCGAGGATTTTTGGGGCTAGTAGTACAGGGGGGCGGTCACAGGTGGAGAGATTTCGTATGCCGGGCGGAAACGGCCGGGACTCTCGCCCCGGCCGTGCCGTTACGAGCTATCCGAGCGTGACTTCGGCCTCGATCACTTCCAGTTCGGCGGTCATGACCATACCCTTGGTTTCCGGCCCCAGATAGACCGCGATGATATACACGACCAGCGAACCAATCGTGCCGTACATCATCGGTTTGGCGAATCCCATGCCCTGGTTCACCGCGAAGTAAGTCAGGATCGGCGCGACGGCCGCACCCCAAACCGCGCCCTGGTGATAGATGAAACCGGCGGCGGTGGCTCGTACCTCGGTCGGGAAGCGTTCCGACAGCCAGCCGGGGTTCAGGGCATCCTTGCCGCCGAAGAAACAGATGAACAGCAGGAAGAATCCGAGGAACAAGGTCCCGTCGACCTGCGTGAGATACATCGGACAGATGAACACGGCGATGGTCAAGGGGATCATGAGCGCCCAGCGCCGTCCGACGCGTTCCGATAGGGCGCCCCAGAAACTGCAGGCGGCGAACGTGAGGATGTTGCCCCAGAACACCGGAACCGCCGCCTGGGCCGGCGTCCACCCCAGTTGCTTCGTCAGATAGGTGCCGAGCATGGCCCACACCGCGTAGTAGGCGCAGAAGTTCGCGGCCATCCACACGCAACCCGTGAGGGTGTTGTACAGATACTTGGGCTTGAAGATCGCGAACAGCGGCAGGGTGACCTGCTGTTTCGTCGCGTTCTGGATCTTCTTGTTTTCCGCCCAAACCTCGGGCTCTTTCACGTACATGCGGATCCAGACGCAGGCCAGAGCCGGCAGCACGCCCAGAATCAGCATCCCGCGCCACCCGTAGCCCTTATGCCACGCTTCCAACGGTGCGTACAGGAAGCCATAGGCCAGGGCGGACAGCGCGAAGCCCAACCCCCAGGACCCCTGCAACACGCCGGACATCAGCCCGCGCGACCGTGGCGGCCAGGATTCCATCGCCAGCGCCGCGCCGGCCGGCCATTCCGCCCCCATGCCGATGCCCAACAGCGCCCGAACCACGAACAGGAAGGTAAAGCTGGGCGAGAAGCCCGCGGCGAAATTGCAGATGGAATACCAAAGAATGGAGATCATCAGCGGCGCCCGGCGCCCCATCCGGTCGGCCAGCCAGCCGGATGCCGTCGCTCCACCCAGGCGCATGACCAGCGTGACCGAGAAGATCGCGGTGACATCGATCAGCGGAACCCCGAACTCCTGCGCAATCGGCGCCATGATCAGAAGGAAGACGGTGAAGTCAAAGGCGTCGAGCGTCCACCCCATCCACGCGGCACAATAGGCGTACCATTGGTCCTTTGTTGGTTCTTTCCACCACGGAACGTCTGTCGACTTTCTT
>JBEKIM010000597.1:0-3347 GCA_050011755.1 Bryobacteraceae bacterium
GAATGGTGATTGTCAGCGTGTATGTCGGCTATTTCGGGGCGGGCGGAGGGTTTCTGGCGATGGCGCTGTTCGGCATCTGTGGCGTCCACGACATTCACGAGATGAACGCGCTCAAGGTGCTCACTGCGGCGGTGTCAATTGGCATTCCGGCGGTCACGTTCATGCTGGCGGGGCGCGTGGCTTGGCAGTTCTGCGTGGTGATGGCGATTCTGGCTGGGATAGGCGGATACCTGGGCGCTCACTACAGCCGCAAGGTGAATCAACGGGCCATGCGCTGGACTGTAGCGATCATTGGATTTGTCACCGCAGGGTATTTTTTCCTGCAGAATTACCTTCAGCATCTTTAGAGCGGTATTCCGGCTTGAATTCAGCGACCATGGAATCCATGGCCCGCAAGCGCCGGCTGCCCCAACGCAGGCGGTTCAGCGGGAAAGCATCCCCGCCAGCAACGCCGTTCTGGCTGCCAGGTGCTCCACCACGATGGACTCGTGGCGCGCATGGGCGCCGTCTCCAACTGCCCCCATGCCGTCAAGCGTGGGAATGCCCAGCGCTGAGGTGAAATTGCCATCGGAAGCGCCGCCGGTTGCGGCTTCGTCCAATGCGAAGCCCAGTTCCGCAGCAAGCGCGCTGGCCTGGCGATAAAGGCGGACGGTTCCGCGGGTGCGCTCCATCGGCGGACGATTGATACCGCCGGCAACGCCAAGGACACAACGCCTATCGACGGGATTGAGGCCGGCGAAATTGCGCTCGATGCGCGAGCCGTCGGCTTTGCGCGCAATCCGGACGTCCACCTCGGCCCATGCATGAGCGGGAATTACATTGGTTTTTGTCCCGCCGCCGGCCAACCCGACACTTACCGTCAAGCCGCGTTTCAGGTTGGTCCACGCGCTCACTGTTTCCACCACATGAGCCAGTTCGCGAAGAGCGCGTGCCCCCTTTTCGAAATCGATGCCAGCGAGAGCCGCGACTCCGGTCACGTCGATTCGCCAGTTTCCTGTGCCTTTGCGGGCGGTTTTGTACGCAAGCCCTTGCGCCGGCTCCAGCACATAAACGGCGGCGCATTCGGCTGCCAACCGCTCCGTGATGGGCCGCGAAACGGGACTGCCGATTTCTTCGTCGGAATTGAGCAGCAATATGATTTCGCGGCCGGTCCCGCTCTGCAATAGTCCGGCTTCCGCAAGCATCTCGATTGCGGTGAATGCCATGGCGATGCCCGCTTTCATGTCCAATGCTCCCGGTCCCCAGAGCCGTCCTTCGGCGAGCCGGCAAGGCATGGTTTTCAGCGTCCCGAGCGGCCAGACCGTATCGAGGTGGCCGAGCAGGAGCAATGGTTTTGCGGAGCCAGGTTTGGATTTCGGCCCGAAGCGTGCCTCGAACCCATCGCCAAATTTTCGCTGGCGTTGAAGCTTGACCCGCCCGCCCAGAGCTTTGGCGTGCGCCACAGCCAGCGCCAAGCAGGCGTCGACAGCGGATTTGTAGTCAGAGGGGGACTCCAGGCGAACTAATTTCTGGGTCAGCTCCAGGAGAGCGGACTGCTTACGTCGGGCCCCGGCGAGAAGAGCGCGCATGGGAACGGGAGAATCGAGATCGGCGGGCATCCGCGAGCCTTTCAATGAAGTTGCGGGTACAAAGCAGAGTGACTCCCTGATTCTACGATGGTTAAGGGAAAATGAAACGGAGGAATTCCGGCCTAAAGGATGACCGGGAAGGCGCACGGTGTGGCTAAAATGCCACAGTGCTGAGATGGGAATTCCCGTCTAATCTAACGATTGCGTCCAGTTTTTGCACAGTTGGAGAGCGTATATTGGGTTACCCGGCACACCTGGAACAAACGATTGCAGCGCCCCTTGAGTTTACCGGGGTAGGGCTTCATTCGGGCGCTCCAGTGACCATGCGGTTATTACCCGCGCCGGCCGGATCTGGCATCGTTTTCCGCCGCACCGATCTTGATAACTTCGAGATTCCCGCCATTGGCCGCAACGTGGCCAAAGTGAGCTACGCCACGAGCCTTATGCGCCAGGGCGTGCTCATCTCCACCACCGAGCATCTCCTCTCCGCACTGATCGGCATGGGTGTTGATAACGCGATTGCCGAAGTGGACAATCTGGAACTGCCTATCCTGGACGGCAGCGCCCTGCCGTATGTGCAGGCGTTTCTCCGCGTGGGCATTCGCACACAGCGTCGGCGCCGCGAGACGATCCGCGTGCTGCGGCCTGTGGAAGTACGCGAGGGCGAAAAGTTTATCGGCGTCTATCCGGGCTCGGGCTACAAGATCCAATATGCCATTGATTTCCCGGCGCCGATCGGGCATCAAAAGACCTGCATCGACCTAGCCGCCGAAACTTATGGCAATTCGATAGCGCCCGCGCGCACCTTCGGCTACAAGGCTGACGAGCAGCGGCTGCGCGATATGGGGCTGATCCGCGGCGCAGGGCCGGAAAATGCCATTATTCTGGGCGCCCATGGACCGGAAAACGGCCCGCTGCGTTTTGACGATGAGTATGTGCGGCACAAAGTGCTGGACCTGATTGGCGACCTTGCCCTGGCGGGGCGTCGCATGGAAGGCCACGTGGTAGCCGAACGCGCCGGCCATGCCATGCACACGGCGCTGGTTTCCCGGCTGATGAAGGACCGCTCAGCCTGGGAGTTGGCTCACGTACCAGTGGCTGCGCCGCCGGTCGAGGATGCGGCTGCCGCGAAGAGGCACAACGAAGCTCTCTCAAGCCCTGCGCTAATGGGTGCATAAAAGCTCAGGTCACTCATTCACTTCTTCACTTTTTCACTTCTTCCCTTCTTCACTTTTTCACTCAAAAACAATGCACATGGGCGCAGCAGCCGCAAAGCTCTTGCCTTGTTCCGCAAGTGCCCCGGTTTCCGGGTCGCGCGCAAAAACGCTGATCAGGTTTGAATTCTGATTGGCCACCAGCATCCAGCGCTCCGTGGGATCGAGCGTGAAGTTGCGTGGAGTTTTTCCGCCGCAGTTCGAGCGGCCCATTGGCGTCAGTGCGCCCGAGTGAGGATCGGCTTTGCATGTGAAGAGAAAATCGGTGCCGCGATTGGCGAAGTACACCGACCGGCCATCTTTGGAGATGACCGTGTCGCAGGCCGTGTTGACACCGGTGTGTGTGGCGGGCAGGAGTTCGATGCGCGCGACCAGGGTCAGGCTGCCATCGGCCGTATGCCATTCCAGCACGTCCACGGTCGAGTCCAGTTCATTAACGCAATAAGCGGTGTGGCCATTGGGATGGAAATGCAGGGTGCGGCAACCCGCGCCGGGACGGGCCTGGTATGTGCCGGCGGGTGTGAGCCTGGCCGTGGCCGTGTCGAGGCCATAGATATGGATACAG
>JBEKIM010000598.1:0-3340 GCA_050011755.1 Bryobacteraceae bacterium
ACCTGAAAGTCGCGGCCTTCCCAGGAATTGCTTGCGATCCAAAGGAAAGTAAAACGAATGGGAGCCTGCTGCGCAGCAAGAATCGGAATGTCCACGAAATCCACTCCTAGCTTGGTAGATGAAGAAGCAGTATCCTTCACGGTCCGCCATTCGTCGTCCGACCAGTGCAGCCGGAAAGAAGCCAGCGCCTGCACGCGAAGCACGTAGCCGCGTTTGACGCTCCGTATCTGCCGCGTAAACTTCCAGACTTCGAAGAGTTGCCGGCCGGCACGCCCTCCGAGGTACCGTTTCGCTACGTCGGCAATCAGATCGGACACTTTCCCGTCGCCGGCGGAGCGGAGCAGCTTAATGTACTCAGCGTGAGCCCACATTAATGGCATGGCCGAGCCAGTTGGCCGTCCGAGGTACATGTAGACTTGAGGCTGATCCGGACTATCCCATGACTGCTCGGGCAAGAGGCCGGTGGCTGAGGCCAAGGTCTCCATCGCCCGGATGAATGGATTGGCGTCGTGCCCTGCGGCCAGCTCGTAGTGACCCCGTTCGCCTGTGAGCAGCGGCCATACACGCCCCCGGCCCCAGCCTACAAAGGGGCCGCCATCATCGCGCTGTCCATATCCATCGTGGTTATAGCGGTGCCAGCAGGGGCCGAATGGAGTCTCTACTTTCAACAGCGCGTCCACCACCTTGAGGGAGTCCACAATGATCGGATCGTCGGGTCTGCGTATTCCATGACGCACCAGTTCCAGAAAGCCTGGATCCACGATTTCTTTGGCGGGAAAGACGTTCTGCGCGCCGGGCTGTATATTCGCAATCGTGATGTTTCCCTGGTTCGGATCCTCCTCCGGGGTTGGATTGTCTGCCCGCTCCGGAAGAATTCGAAGGTAATGCCGGGTCACCCCTGGGAGCAGGGTTCCCTGCGTTGTGACAGTCCAACTCTCTACATGACATTCCAGGAAATCGGCGTATTCCTCCAGGTATTTCGCGGTCGGCTCATCGCCCCTTTCGCGAGCAAAGCATGCGGCGCAGATCAAAGCCGCGATGTTCGACGCTAGCGTGGAAGGGGAATAGCCGCTGACTTCCTCCCATCGTTCCTGTGGAGTAACGGGACCATGGCGGACCAGATAGGCTGCGGCCCGCAAAACCATGGGGTATGGGTCAAAGTCTTGTAAGGCGTTCTCGCGCCTGAGCCGCCAGGCGAGCAGAATGGGGAAAGCGACTTCATCGAGTTGTATCCCCCGCCAGTAGGGCTCACCATCAACCCAGAAGTTCTGGGCAAAGCCCCCGTTCTCCTGCTGGGAGACGTCGAGGTAGATCAGCGCTCTAATTGGAGTAGTACGATCTCCAGCGGCCAGCATCGCGTTCGCGCTGTTAACCATGTCCCGCGTCCATACCAGGTGGTAGCCACCCTGGTCTGAATCGCCTACGGCTTCTCCCCAAGGAATTGCAAGCGAAGCGATAAAGGCGCCTGGATACGACTTATCTTCGTGAGCCAGGAGCAAACTGCAGCTCGCACAGTACAACTTACCCCCATCGTGTGAGGACTTCTCCAGTGGAAGAATGCCGGCAGTCGTTCGCCCCCACTGTTCCGCATACCGCTTGCCGTGTTCTGCGAAAGGAGTACTCAGCGATTGAAAGAGGGTAGAGACGGCATGGTGCTGGCTATTGCCGAACGCCAGCCCCAAAGTGAATTCCCGTTTACCGGTCAGTTCCAACTCGCCGGTGAGTGCGATATTGCCGTCGGGTGCGTGATCGAATTCCCAGTCCATTTGGAAATTGTCGGACAGGTCGGTCCAGCCATCGCTCTTCCCAACATAGCCGCACGAAACGCGCGAAAAAGGAACCGTGGCTGCCAGTGCCAGCCATGTTCCCTTACGTTCGGCAATCAGCACCGTTCGACCCGCCACGCGGACCACCGAGCCGTTGTTGCCCCAGCCTCCGACCTCAAGATGAGGTGCGCACAGGGCGTAAAGCCGCAGGCTGGAGAGGAACGATTCGTCGCCGGTGAGTCTGGTGTGCTGGAGAACGCAGGCCAGGTGCGGATCGGCGATGATTTCTTTGACTATGGAATACTTTCCGGCCGGGTCCGAATTCGTACAGCGGTATCCCAAAACGTGGCCCGGTAACTGTTCGAGCTTGGATTTGAGATGCCGCTTTTCGTCGTGGAAGAAGGTCTTGCCGTCGGTGATGAGATACTGAAGGTCTCGGAGTTGCGGCCGGTCCACCGTCGGATAGTAAACCTCGGTGAGGATGCCGTTCCAGAAGGTAAACCAGACCCGGCTGGACGCCGCATAAGCAGTGCCTATCCCATCCTTTCCTCCATGCGTCCATCTGGGCTCGATGCCCGGCCACCCAAAAGCCTTAATCTGGTTAGGTCTGTCCATGAATTTCATTTCCTGATTGGATTGGCTTGACTTACTTGCCGAACGGCACTCGGGAATTCAGTACCTGCCTTCGAGCCAGCGGCGAAAAGAGCGAACGTTACGAGCAACTGAAGCCGGGACGGCGAACGCGCAGATTGGACTCGGCGCGGCATCTCACGAACATGGCGCATATAAATAGAAGGAGGTGCGAATCGTTGGCCTAAAGACCGCCTCTCACACTTGAAGCGCTCAAAGCCGCCAGCTGTGTCTTTTGCGACACTCATTTCTCTTCTGGAACCAACTTCTTGTGCTGGCGACACGGCCGCACTCCGGCTATCCCACGCCCAGTGTAGGAGGAAAAAGGTCAAAGGGCCGTCAAAAGGCATTGAGATTTGGACGGGACATTACCTCCTTCTCGATCGACCCTTTTTGACGGCGTTTTGACATTTTCTACGTTAGATTGCAAGCATGGCGTTTGCGTTGGTAATGTTGGCCTCAGTGTCTTTCTCGCATTGTCGAGGTCCCATGATGCCTGGTAGAGCTTGAACTCGATCAAAGCCGAAGTCGGCCTTGGGGAAGCACTTCCGCCACGGTTTTGCCAATACTGAGTGCAATACCGCCGATTGTGCAATGCGGCCAGAGGTGCAGGCGATGAGACACGACGAACGCAATACCCGCCGCCACTGCTGGCGGGCGCTTCCGGCCAGAGATGTCGGCATGCGATTGTTCCCGCGCACTCGCAGAATCATCGGTGCCGACCGGCCCACGCAGTTTCGCGCCTGTCTCGGTAACGAAACGCCCTCGCCCCAATCCCCGGCCTTGAATCAGAGCGGCTATCTGTGGAATGGCTTCGTAATAATTGGCCATGTACGCGCAGTCCTATACTCATCACAGCACGCACTTTTGCCTCTGGTAGAGGCGCTCGAATCGATTCTTGCCCACTACCGGTTGTGCGAGGACGGACTTCTTAGGGCCTTCGT
>JBEKIM010000599.1:0-3328 GCA_050011755.1 Bryobacteraceae bacterium
CGGCACGGCCGCAGTCCTCGCTGCCCAATGGAACGGCGAGGAGCCAGGCGTGACGCTTCGCGGGATCCAGTTGCTTATATACGCCGGCGAAGACGGTTCCGGCGACCTCCTCATCGTCGTACGTCATGGCGTACAAGAGCCGCGCCGCCCTGCCGGCAACGCCGTCCCCGAGCGGTATTTTTACGTCCCAGAAACCGGGGACCACCACGGAAGTGCTGGCTACGAACCTCAACATCCGCCCTCCGGCGGGATCCACGGCCATAAGGGTTATTTCGATATGCGGGAGCAGATCACTGAGCGCCGCCTCGTCCGCTTGGGTCTTGGCGACGGTTTTCTTGAGCAAACTCGCGACATAGTCGCCGATGGTGGCCACCAGGTCCACAATCTTCGCTTTGCGAGCTGCGGCCTCAGGAGCGGCGCCGCTGGTGGCGAAGCAGTCCCGCACCGAGAGGAGCGTAGTCCGCCTGACCGACAGGCGCGCGAGCTGGTCGGGCGTGGCGGGAACCGCGCCGGCCATGGGATCGCCCAAACGCCAGCAGATCCGATAGGCGCTACGTTGCGGAGGCCGACGGACGTTCAGAGAAGCCGTCCGTAGCAGGGGGGCATAGGAGAATCCCTCGGACGCCACGCGCGTCAGCGCCGAATCGAAGACTTCCCGCTCCTGACCGCCGTCGGCGAAGACCTGGTAGGCAAGCACAAAGGGCGGCTCGTCCGTGAGCGACATGGAGTCCGGGAAGGCCACTTGGAAAACTAGCGTGTCCGCCGCTTCCCAGCGCAGGCTGAACTGCGCGAAATCCTGGTCCGCCCGGGGCGCCCCGGATTGAGATAGTTCTTCCCGATCCATGGCGTAGCAGTGGGCGTCCAGGCTCTCGATCAGAAGCTTCTGCGGCCGTTCCGGCGATGGAGGCGGGTCGAAATTAGCAGACGCTCGATCCTGTCCCAGTGAAACCCCCGCCGAGGTTCCCGCAGGTTGCAGCACATAATCGGTGGTCCGGCCGGCGTCCGTCCACTGGCGATGCAACCGATAGACAGCGCCTTCAGCGCCGTGCAAAGCGCGTATGCCTTCGAATGCCATCTGATTGTGGCCGTCGCCGTCGTCGTAGATGCGGATGGTCAACGCCATCCGTTCACATTGGAACAAGTCGCGCGCAGGCGCGCGCAGAAGTCCGGGAGTCTCGGGTTTGGGAGGCGGCGGCAGGAGCGTGGGGTAAGCCTGGTCGAATCTGCCATAGCCGTCGCGCAAAAGAAGGTGTACGCGCTCCTCCGCGCTGGCGGGCTTGACGATACTGATGTGATCGCTGCCGGGGATCAGGTGATAATCGCCGAAATAACGCGCCGCGGAATCCACTGGGACGATCGGACGAAAGCCGACGAACCCCGGCACCTTCGGAAATTTCTGCTCACTCCACTCGCATCCGGCCAAGTGCGGAATGATCTGCCGGTCGCGCATATCCTTGAATCGGCGGTCGAGATCGTCGAGCGAATCGGATTTCCAACGCAGCTCGCGGCCGGTACGGTTGCGGAAGAGCTCGATGACGCCTTCGAGCGAGTTGGCCCACTGGGAGCCGATGGACGGGGAGGCGATCAGAACGAGCAGAATCGACTTGGTCTGGAAGATCTCGCGCCAGCACTCCAGCATGTAGCGGCTAACGATTCCACCCAGGCTGTGGCAGACGAATACCAGGCGCTCGTGGTCGAGGACGGCCGGATTCCCGGAGGCTCCGCGGGCGAGCCCCTCCAGCAATTCCTTCGCGCAATCGCGCATGCCATATTCGCCGGCATCGACCTGAGTGTAGTAACCTCCCAAGAAGATGGACGCTTGAGCAAGAGCGCGGTCATCCCGCACCAGGTTTGGCCAAAACGCCCCGGTATTGGAATTGAACCAGCATTCTTTCGCGCTGGATTGTACTCCGTGAACGAAGACGAACACAGTTCCCGTGGATCGGTAAACCACCCAGGAGTTGTTGGCCGCTTCCGGCGGCGTGGCCCGTGAACCGCCGAGAATCGAAAGGAACTTCATCGCCAGTTCAAAGTATACTGCTTGGAGCGCGACAGGCTGGCGGCGGAACAGCGTCGGCACGAGTGCCGACACGGCACGCAGAGTGCGTGCGCCACGGTGCTTGGAAATGTCCAAACTCCCGGTACAGGCCGGGAGGCCTGTCCTACAGTTCGCCGGGGCCGAAGGTCCGGCGCACGGGAGGGAATGCGGCCACCGGCGGCGGAGGGGCCGGCCGGTCCACCGGCCTGTCCAACACCAGCGACCGCAAATGGGGGATGGGCGCGTTATTGAGATGGCTGGGCTTCTCCGTGGGCTGGGCATGCCCGGCGGTGAGGTTCTTGAGGCCGAACAGAGCCAGCTCGAAGCGATCCTTCACGCCCACCTTCTGAAACAGACGGGACAAATAGACCTTCACGGTGCCTTCGGAGATCTGCAGGGTGGAGGCGATCTCCTTATTCTTGAGGCCGTGGGACAACAGGGTGATCAGTTGTCCTTCGCGTTGGCTCAACACCACGCGCTTGGCGGCCAGGAAGCTGTCGGTGAGGGCCTTTTCAAACCAAAGTTCGCCTTCGTTGACCTTTTGCAGGCACTTGACCTGCAGGTCGGCCGGCAAGGTCTTGCGCAAGATGCCGCGCACGCCCAAACCCATGGCCTGAAACGCCAGCTCCGTGGAGATAACGTTGACCCACAAGACCAGCTTGGATTCCTGAACCACGCGTTTGATATCGCTGAGAACGCCGAACGTGACTTCCGGCGTGACGTCCAACAGGAGAATGTCGGGGGCCTCGGTTTGCAAGCGCTCCACCAATTCCGGAATTCCGGAGTATGAACTCTCCAATAGAAACCGGCCTGTAGCCGTCAAGACCGCTTCCAGGCCCTTGGCCAGGATGGGTTGATCGCTATATAAGTAGACCCGGGTCATACCGCCTCGTTTTGCCTCGCGGCCACTGCGCTCAAAGGATTCCACCGGTGTGCACCGGCGGCGGGACTCCTCGTAAGGAACGTCCCTGATTATGAATTGTTACGTTTACCTTAGCCAGTTGTCAATTGAAATCGAAAAAAAAGTTAGTTTTTTTTTAGAGCACCGTACCGGAGGGCCAAGATCCACCGGAAGGGGCTTCTGAGAGGCCTCTGGAGGGTTTTCCGACCGCGCTTCGAGGCGTTTTGGAGTAAGAATGGTTATCAAAATTACTTTTGTACGCTATCGTCAGTTAATTTAAACAGCCGCAGCCCCCGCCTTGGAGAGCGCGGCACCGTATTCTTAGGGAAACGACAGACAATTAACTTCGGCAAGCAGATAGTTATCTCCTATTTACGGTATTGCGTTAC
>JBEKIM010000600.1:0-3319 GCA_050011755.1 Bryobacteraceae bacterium
AGGCTTTGATCGTCAGTCGCGAGCGGCCCTCCAATTCCAATGCCCACGATTGCATTTGCCTATCCCCCGCGCTAAACTCAGGTGTTTCAAATCCTAAACTCGCTCGGAGACCTGCAAGAGGCCCAATACGTGAAACTTGCTCCTGTAGACTACGTGATTCTCGCCCTGTATTTCGCCTTCGTCTTAGGCATCGGTTGGAGGCTCCGGAAGCGGATCTCCTCCAGTGGCGACTTCCTCATGTCCGGACGGTCCGTCCCCGTCTGGATCACCAGCCTGGCCTTTATCGCGGCCAATCTCGGCGCGGTGGAACTTATCGGCATGGCCGCTTCAGGCGCCAAGTACGGCATTATGACCGCGCATTTCTATTGGCTCGGGGCGATCCCCGCGATGCTGTTCATGGGCATTTTCATGATGCCTTTTTATTACGGCAGCAAGGCGCGATCGGTGCCCGAGTACCTGAAGATGCGCTTCGACGAGAAGACCCGCGCCTTCAATGCCTTCTCCTTCGCGGTGATGACCATCTTCTCCTCGGGCATCTCCATGTATGCGCTGGGGCTGCTCCTGCACCTGGTGTTGGGGTGGAGCTTCGATGTTTCCGTGTTGGCCTCGGCGGCTATCGTACTGGCGTATACATTCCTGGGCGGCCTGACCAGCGCGATATACAATGAGGTGCTGCAGTTTCTCCTCATCGTGATGGGCTTCGCGCCGCTGGCGATCCTCTCGGTGAACAAGGCCGGTGGATGGCAGGGCATGGTGTCGCGCCTGCCACCGAATATGACGCACGCCTGGCGCTACATGGGCAGCCCGACTGAAAATCCCATGGGTGTCGAGATCTTCGGTATGGTTGCCGGACTGGGCTTCGTGCTCTCGTTCGGATACTGGTGCACCAACTTTCTGGTGGTGCAGCGCGCCATGGCCGCCGATTCCATGTCCGCCGCCCGCCGCACTCCGCTGATCGGCACCGTGCCCAAAATGTTTCTACCGTTCATCGTGATCCTGCCCGGTATCGCCGCGCTGGTGCTTTCGAAGATGAACCTCGGTTACGCCTTCCCCCTGAAAGCCACAGGAGGCCCCGACTACGACCAGGCCCTGACTACGCTGATGGCGCAGTTCTATCCCGCCGGATTGTTGGGCGTGGGGATGACCGGTCTGATGGCGTCCTTTATGTCCGGCATGGCGGGGAATGTGACGGCCTTCAATACGGTGTTCACCTACGATATCTATCAGAGCTATATCCGCCCCGGAGCGCCCGACCGTCATTACCTGACGGTGGGCCGGGTCACCACGGTTGTGGGTGTTCTGTTGTCGATTGCGGCCGCGTATCTGGCCACCCGCTACAACAACATCATGGATCTTCTGCAGTTGGTCTTCGGCTGCGTGAATGCGCCGCTGTTCGCCACGTTCCTGCTCGGTATGTTCTGGAAGCGCACGACGGCGCACGGCGCTTTCTCCGGATTAACCCTCGGTACGCTCGCCGCCGTCCTGACGCTGTCGTCCACGACGGCCGAAGGGAAAGGCGGCTGGATCGCCAACCTTTACACGTTCCCCTCGCAGATGGCGCAGAACTTCTGGATCGCGATCGTCGCGTTTACGACTTGCCTGGTAATTTCGGTTCTGGTGAGCCTGTTCACTACGCCGCGCACCGACAAAGATATGGAAGGGCTGGTCTACGGCTTGACGAAGGTCCCGCACGATGCCACGGCCAAGTGGTACCAACGTCCGGCGCCGCTGACTGTTATCGTAGTGATATTGCTGCTCATCTTGAACATTTGGTTTAGATAATATGGACCTCAGAGTGCCTTCGGGCTGGTTCTTCGCTATCGTCGGCCTTATCCTGTTAGGGATGGGCTTCTTCGCGCCGCACATGGGCGCCGCGCCGCTGACCACGGAAAACGTCAATCTCTACACCGGCGCCTGCATGCTGGTATTTGGGCTTTTTATGCTGCTGATGGCCTGGCGCGCAACACGTCTGGAAAAAGGACGCAATCCATGATCGACGCCTTCCGCCGGCTCTACGGATCCGCGGATGGCATCCGCGTTTTCCGTGCGCCGGGCCGGGTCAACCTGATCGGCGAACACACGGATTACAACCTGGGTTTCGTGCTGCCGGTGGCGCTGGACCTGGCAACCTATGTGGCCACGGCGCCGGCAGAGGACGGCAAGCTGCGCCTATACTCCGAAGATCGCGCGGAATCCGCCGAGTGGCCCGTGGCGGAAATCGCGGGGCTGACGCCGCGCCGTCATTGGACCGATTATCCGATCGGAGTGGCGCAGGAGTTGATCCGTGCGGGCTTTGCGGTCGAGCCGGCCAACTTGCTGATTCGCAGTACCGTGCCCGAAGGATCGGGCCTTAGCTCGTCGGCCGCCTTGGAAGTCTCTTCGGCACTGGCCATGCTTACCAGCCGGCGCGTGCCGCCTTTGGATCTGGCGCGGCTCTGCCAGAATGCGGAGCGCAACTTCGTGGGGATGCCCTGCGGCATCATGGACCAATACGTCTCTGTATTTGGCGAGGAGCACGCGGCGATTTGCATCGACTGCCGCAGCTTGAAGCATCAGGTCGTGCGGCTGCCCGCGGGCACGGCTTTCGTGGCCGTGAACACGATGGTGAAGCACGAATTAGCCAGTTCGGCATATCGCGAACGAACGGAGCAGTGCGCCGCGGCCGTCGACATTGTGCGCCGCCGCCATCCGCGTGTGGAAAGTCTGCGGGACGTGACTCCGGCGATGTTTGAAGAGGCGGAACCCGATATGCCGGCCATCATTGCGCGGCGCGCCCGTCATGTGGTTACCGAAGACGCCCGCGTGCTGCAGTTCGTGAGCGCCTGCCGCGATGGCGCGGTGGAGCGGATGGGCGAACTCTTCGAAGCGTCCCACCGCAGCCTGCAACACGATTACGAAGTGAGTTGCGACGAGTTGGATTTCCTGGTGGATGCGGCGCTGGGCATCGAAGGCGTCCACGGCGCGCGCATGACCGGTGGCGGCTTCGGCGGCTGCACCGTCAACCTGATGCGTCCGGAGGCTGTAGCGCACTTCGAGCGGGAGGTAGCCCGGCTGTACCACGAGCGCTTCGCCATTCAGCCGCGCATTTTTGTCTGCCGTCCTTCCTGGGGTGCGGAAGAAGAAAAGAATCTGGAGAAGATTCCGGCCCCAGTGCAACTACCAAGTTAAAGGAACATCCTCTCGGACGGCTTAGATCCCGTCCCAAACGTCGTCTTGTGCCGAGGGGCCGGTTTCGCAACCGGTCCCTCCCTCTTCAATCGTCCGTAACCTGCTTTTCAATTCACCGTCTGGGTGATCGATCCTGAACTGCCCAGGAAAT
>JBEKIM010000601.1:0-3294 GCA_050011755.1 Bryobacteraceae bacterium
GGAATCGCCTGGGGGCTATAATAGGTCCACATTAGGCGATGGGGTCGAGCGACCATAGTGTGACGCAACTTCTGGCGGCATGGCGCCAAGGTGATGCGGGAGCGCTCGATCGATTGATGCCCTTGATCTACGCGCAGCTTCAGGCCCTGGCCCGCCACCATTTGAGCGGAGAACGCCCTGGGCACACCCTGCCAGCCACCGCTTTGGTGCACGAAGCTTACCTCAAACTGGTGGACGCGAATGTCGACTGGCAGGACCGCGGGCACTTCTTCGCAATAGCGGCCAGGACGATGCGTCGCATTTTGGTCGACCACGCCAAGTCCCGGCACTCCGCGCGGCGAGGCGGCGGCAGCCCGGTTCTGCCGATCGAAGAGATCGCGGTGGCCGGCACGGAGCCGCCGCCTCAGATCGTGGATCTTAACGATGCGCTAAACCGGCTGGAGGCGGTAGATGAGCGCAAGAGCCGGATTGTCGATTTGATCTACTTCGGTGGGCTCAGCCAGGAAGAAACAGCCGCCGCTCTCGACATCTCGCCCGCTACGGTCTTCCGGGACCTCAATTTTGCCAAGGCCTGGCTGGTCCGCGAACTCGCCGATCCGGCAGCGTGAAATCCGGGCGATCATAAGTTACGGTTTCGATTCCGGCCCTGGCTGGCGGCCGGCCGCTCGACTGCACACTTCCAGATCCTTTCCCACTCTGGCCGGGGTCTCCGCGTATTCGACCGAGAGCGCGCCCGCCTTCCGGAGGGGCTCGAAATAGCTCAGGCTGGTGGCGAAGGCGTCGCGGCATGCTCTCCATTGGCCTTCGGCCAGCAGCGCTCTGCCCAAGATCCCGTAGGCATTCGCCTGGCGCACGAGAATGGCGGCGTTGGCAGGATCCTGTTGCAGCAGGGGAGCGCGGATCTGGATGGCCTGGCGCGATTCCGCCTCCGCTTGGCGGGGACGTCCCATGGCCAGCCAATATTCGGCATAGCTCTGGTCACCGCTAGCCAAATCCAGCCGCGCCCGGGTGTCTTCCGGGTGTTCGTGGAGCAGGCCTTCCCGAATCCGAAGCGATTGCTCGATGGCCTGCTGAGCGCCGGGAAAATCTTTGCGCGACAGGCGGGTGAGGCCGACATCGTTGTAAATAATGCCCAGATAGCGCTTGGTTTCGCGGTCGTTCGGATCGGCGGCGGCCGCGGTGCGAAACCACGCCAGGGCGTTGTCTTGCAAGCCATCCGCGATTTTGTTTCTACCCTGGAATCTCATGACGACAGATTGCTTCAGAAACACCGCCGCCAGCAGAGTCTGGCTCCGGAGGTCGTTGGGGCGCCGGCGGATCAGGTCTTCGAAGAGGCTTTGGGCTTTGGAATATGCCAGTAACGCCTGCTCGGGTTGCTTCAGATTCACTTTGGCCGTCACTCCCCCTAACGCGTCCGCCAACTGATCGTAGGTCCAGGCCAGGTCGAGTTGAAGGTCGAAGTCTTCGGCGTCCGCGAGCACCAGTTGCTCGCGCAGAGCGATGGCTTTGCGGAAACTTTCAGCCGCCGCCGCGGGGTCGCCTGCCTGCAACCGCTTGGCGCCCAGGCCAAACAGAAGCGCGGCGGTTTCGCGGACGGCATCTCCGCGCGCCCGGGCCTCGGGGGGAAGGTTGTTGAGAATGTCCAGCCCCTGGCGGGCTATGGTTTCATATTCCGCGGGGTTCTTAGAAACCTCATCCACGGCCTCCGCCAGCCTGCCCAAGCCGAAGGCCAGCTTAATGCGCTGCTCCACGGCTGGCGATTCGCGAATGAGCTGCCGGCGTAACAGGTTCGCCTTTCTGATGCTTTGAATGGCGCCGGGGATGTCGCGCAAGCTGGGCAGTCCGGCGTGGTACTGGATATCGGCAATCCGCAGGTATCCATCGGCCAGCTCCGCCTGGAGGGAGTGGTCGTTGGGAGCGTCTTTGGCCAGCTCGTCCAGATAGCGCAGGCCGCGCTCGACTAACAGTTTCCGTGCGCCGATAGACCCGGGGAGGTCGCGGACCGCGTCGTGGAACTCGAAGAGGAAACTGGTCGCCATATCGCGTACTTGGGCGGCCCGGCGCATGGTGCGAGCCTGCTCCGCGCGGAGAGACAAGATCCAACTCGAGATTAAAGCCGACGCCACCAGCCCCGCGGCCACGGCCCATTTATTCCGGCGCAGAAATTTGCCGGCGCGGTACTGCCGGGAGCCGGCGGCAGCCATGACAGGATAGCCGGATAGGTGGCGGCGAATATCCTCGGCAAGCGCATCCACGGATGCATAGCGGCTGGCCGGCTCTTTGCGCATCGCCTTAAGAGTAATGGCATCGAGCTCCCGGCCGATTGCACGCTTAGGCGGCGCGGCCGAACTGGGTCTGGGAGGTTCGCGGCCGCAAATAGCCGCTTGCAGATTCAACGGCGAGCCGCGATCCGCGGCGAAGGGATACGATTCGCTGAGAAGCTCGTATAACAGCACGCCCAGCGAAAAAAGATCGCTGGCAATGGTCAGGCGCTCGCCGCGCAATTGCTCGGGGCTGGCATATTCCGGTGTCAGCAGGAGTTCGGTGGCAGAGGGCAGCGCGCCCGCGGCAGCTTCGCCGGCCGGCAGGAGTTTCGCGATGCCGAAATCCAAGAGTTTTACCGTGCCCTCTTCAGTCACGAGCGTGTTGCCGGGTTTAATATCGCGATGCACGATCAGTTTGCGGTGCGCATGGGAGACGGCATCGCAAACCTGGAGGAACAGATGTAAGCGCGCGGCGACCGGAAGATCGTGGTCCCGGCAATAGCGGTCGATCGTTACCCCGGGTACGTACTCCATCACGAGGTACGGCTGGCCGGCGGGCGTGGCTCCGCCATCGAGCAGGCGCGCGATGTTGGGATGGTCCAGGTCCGCGAGGATTTGCCGTTCGGCGCGGAACCTCGCCAGCAGCGGCACGGAGTCCCATCCCGGCCGGACCAGCTTCACGGCCACCTGCCGCCGAAATTCGTCGTCGGCGCGCGCCGCCAGGAACACGATGCCCATGCCGCCCCGGCCCAGGAGCTGGATTACTTCATAAGCCCCTATGCGCTCGCCCAGTGCGGGCTCGGAAGCGGTGGATTCGACCGCATGGCGCACAGCCAAAGAGAGAACGCTGTCGGCTTCTACCGCTTGCAACAGAGATTCGACCTGAGTGCGCAGCCAAGGCTGCCCGGCGCAGGCTTCCGTCAGAAACCCCGGCCGCGCATCGGCCGGCAGATCGCAGGCGGCTTGGAAGACTTCCTGCAGCCGGGCCCAATCCGCGCCCGTCATCAGTCTTTCAGGGCGCATTTGGGGG
>JBEKIM010000602.1:0-3273 GCA_050011755.1 Bryobacteraceae bacterium
AGCAGCCGGACTGCATTGGTCTTCATGTTTTGAGCGTAGCGCACCGGGCTGGTCCTGCCGAATGAGCGAGGCGAAGACCCCACTCAGGCGGCCGGACTGGTCCCTCATGTCCTCTACGCGGGCACACGAGCGCATTCGCGGCAGGAAAATGGTTCAATCGGAGAATGACGCGAATGAGCCGGCGAGCGGCGCTAAGGGACATGCTGGGCGCGATTTCAGGGCCGGCGCTGGCGGGCACGGCGCAGGCGGCGGAGGGTCCCACGAAAGTGAAGGAAGGCGGCGGGGAAATCGAGGTTTCGTTCGAATCGGACGGCTTCGACTTACCGCAAACCGCGCTGCTCGAATGGGTGCGGACAGCGGCCCGCGCGGTGAGCGCATATTACGGGCGCTTCCCCGTGCCGCGCGCGCGTGTGCGGATTTTCGCGGGCGGCGGACGGGGCGTGTCGCACGGCACCAGTTTCGGCGACGACGGCGTGCTGTGCCGCATCACGGTGGGCCGCCACACGACCGCCGCGGATCTCGATAGCGACTGGATGATGACGCACGAGATGGTGCACTTCGCGTTTCCCTCCGTGCCCCGCCGGCACCACTGGATCGAAGAAGGATCGGCCACGTACGTGGAGCCCATCGCGCGGGTTCAGATTGGCAACCTGACGGCCGCGCAGGTATGGAGCGATATGTTGCGGGACATGCATCAGGGCTTACCCGAGGAAGGCGATCGCGGTCTGGACAACACGCACACGTGGGGCCGCACGTATTGGGGCGGCGCGCTATTCTGCCTGCTGGCGGATATCGGAATCCGGAAGAATACGGCCAACACCAAGGGGTTGGAGGACGCGCTGCGGGCCATCAATCGCGCGGGGGGCAACATCACCGTGGACTGGCCGCTGGAGCGGGCGCTCGAGACCGGCGACAAAGCGACGGATGGCAAGACCTTAATGGAACTCTACCGGAAGATGGGCGGACAGCCCATGATGGTGGATTTGCCCGATTTGTGGAAGCAACTGGGGGTTGCGCGGGAGGACGGCAGCGTGACTTTTGACGATCGCGCGCCGCTGGCCACTGCCCGGGAGGCGATTATGCGCGGGACGGGCGCCAGCAAAGGAAGCCGGACTTAAAAGTCCGGCCGGCACGCTGAAGCGTGCGCCACGAGCTTCGGCCTCCCTTACTCCGCGAAACGCTTGAAGAAGCTGTTGGGGTTCCAGTGAGGACGCTCGGGGCGGTCTGCCACGGCTTCAGCCAGGGCCCGCAGCAGGTCGTCGAAGCGCGCGGCGCACTCCAGGTCGACGGGCTGCTTCAGGTCGTCGGCCGGCGCGTGATAGCGGTCCTTGAGCCAGGTCTTGGCAATCTTCTCCTCGGGCGATCCTTTTTCGTAGCCCACCTTCATGGCCAAAGCGGGAATCCCACGGCGGATGAAGCTGTACTGGTCGCTGCGGATGAAAATGTTGCGGTCCGGCTCCAGGTCGTCCTGAATGCGCACGCCGTGAAGTCTGGCCACGGCGCGGATCTCCTCACCCAGATCGGATTCATTCAGCCCGTAGACCGTGACGCTGTGCAGCGGGAACAGGGGTAGAAACATATCCACGTTCAGATCGGCCACCATGCTGCCGGGCTTCACGGTGGGATGCGCGGCGAAATACCTGGATCCGAGGAGCCCCTTCTCTTCGCCCGTGACGGCCACGAAAAGCAGCGAGCGGCGCAGCTTCGGCCTGGATTCATTCAGCGCCTCGGCGATATCCAGCAGGGTGGCCACGCCGGAAGCATTGTCCATGGCGCCGTTGTAAATGCGGTCGCCATTGATCGGCTCGCCGATGCCCAAGTGATCGAGGTGCGCGGAGAGCACTACGAACTGGTCTTTCAGTACAGGATCCGCGCCGGGCAGAATGCCGGCCACATTCTGGGATTCCACTTCGCCGCGCTCCACGGCGACGCGAGCGCGAATGGAAGCGTGCAACGGAAATCGCGGCAGCGGCTTTCCGGCATCCGCCAGGGCCACCAGATCGTCGAAGGAATGGCCGGAACCCGCGAACCATTTACCGGCCTGGGCCGGGTTGATGGCGGCGGAGAATTTCAGGCCGTGCTGAGGATCGAGCGCCGGATCGGCCAGGCTCATGGAGGCCTGCCGGCTGCTCAGCGCAATCCGCTGCCAGGGCAAATCCATGTGATCCGGGTTGGGGATGGAAATGGTTCCGACGGCGCCGGCGCGCTCCAAGAACCTGCCGCGCTCATCGGCTGACTGGTAGTGCGAGCGCAGCGGCCCGGGGATGTTCGCGGGCCCGCCGGCGATGTAGAGCACCAGCTTGCCGCGCAGGTCGAGTCCGGCCAGATCGTCGTATTGCATCTCGGGCACGGTGAGCGCATAACCCGCAAACACCACGTCGGCGTCCACTACCGGCGCGGGATCGATGCGCGTGCCGATGATGGCATCCTCGCCGAGCACCAGTTCTTCGGACTCGCCGTTGCGCACCAGCGCCAGGCTGGATTCCTTTTCCTTGAGCAGGCGGGTATGGAAGCGGACCGGCTGGATGTAGCCGTCCGTGCCGGCCGGTTTCAAACCGGCGCGCTCGAATTCGCCGGCCACGTACGCAGCGGCTTTGCGATGCCCGGCGCTGCCCGTATTGCGGCCTTCGAGCTTGTCGTCCGCCAGATACTGGACATAGCTCCACCAACGGTGGCCATCCTGCACACCCACCGGGGCGGCAGCCGTTAACAGAAAGGCCAACGGCGGCACGGCCAGTAGAGAGCGGCGCATCATTTCTTTCCTTTCACCCTCTTGTATGCCTCGCGAATGGCCTGCATCTGGCGCGCGTGGCTCTCGGCGTGTTCGGCGAGCAACTCCAACTGGAAGCGCAGCGTGATCGCCCCGCGTTCGCTGTGATTTCCGGTGCGCGCGTAGGCCGCCTCGGGCAGTTCCTTCAGCAAATCGTAATTCTCGGCGCGCATACGGCGGAAACTTTCCAGCGATTGTTTGGGCTTGCGGCGCGCGTAGTCCAGGTTGCGGGTCCAGGCTTCCTGGTCGAAGGCGATCAAGGTGGGGCCGTCTTCCGCGACGATTTGGCGCATGCGGTGCGCGCAGACCATTTCGGAGTCCGCCAGATGGGCGATAATCTGCCGGATGCTCCATTTGCCCGGCTCCGGAATGAAATCCTCCTCCTCGCCGAACACGCCGGTCAAGACCATGGCCAGCAGCTCGGGGCCGCGGCGGAAGCGCTCCAGCAAATCCGAAATCTCGTTCATGAGGCCCCTCTCAGTAGTAGTCCGCGCAGCTCAGAT
>JBEKIM010000603.1:0-3251 GCA_050011755.1 Bryobacteraceae bacterium
TTCGAGATCGCCAACGCCATCCAGGAAGTATCGGACGATGTGCTGCAGGTAGAGGAAGGCTCGCTCTATCCCGCCCTGCAGCGCATGCTGCTGAAGGGCTGGGTGACGGCTGAATGGGGCGTCACCGCGGGCAACCGGCGCGCGCGCTATTACCGTCCAACGGCGGCGGGACGCAAGCAACTGCTGGCCGAGGTGGATCAATACCAGCGGGTGAATGGGGCGATACACAAGATTCTCGCGGAAAGTCTGAGGTGACGGCGAATGGCCTGGATCAGTGAACTCTGGCGGCAAGTGCGGTATTGGCTTTCCGGTACGCGCTTTGACGCGGATCTGGCGGAAGAGATGCGGTTGCACGTGGAAATGCGCGCGGCCGCCAAACGGGCCGGCGGCATGCCGGGTGATGAAGCCCAGGCGGCGGCCCGGCGCCAGTTCGGCAACGCCACCCGGCTGCACGAATCCAGCCGCGAAGCGTGGGGCTGGATGCGGCTCGATTCCTGGCGGCAAGACGTCACCTACGGCCTGCGCACGATGGCGGCGAATCCTGGATTCACGGCCACGGCGGTGCTGTCGCTGGCGCTCGGCATCGGCGCCAACACGGCGATTTTCAGTATTCTGAACGCCGTGCTGCTGCGCTCGCTGCCCGTCGAAGATCCGCAGCGCCTGGTGCAGCTCAGGATGGGCGCCGAAGGCGACGATGAGTTGACCAATCCCATTTGGGAGCAGGTGCGCGACCGCCAGACGGCATTCTCGGGGGCACTCGCTTACTCGCCGGACCGCTTCGACCTGGCCGATGGCGGCGAGAGCCGCAACGCTGTGGGATTGTGGGTCAGCGGCGATTTCTTCCGCGTGCTGGGCGTACCCGCCATCGAGGGCCGCGTGTTCACGCACGATGAAGACCGCCGCGGCACGGCGCCCATGGCCGTGATCAGCTACAGCTTCTGGAAACGCAGTTTCGGCGGAAACGCAGACGCTATCGGTAAAACCGTCCGGCTGAACCGCCATACGTTTGAGATCGTCGGAGTGACGCCGCCGTGGTTCCGCGGTCTCGACCGCGACTGGGGTTTCGATGTGGCCATCCCGCTCGCCTGCGAGCCCATCTTCCATCCGGAGCACAGTTCGCTCGATGAGCGCGCGGCGTGGTGGCTGCGCATTTTGGGGCGCATGCCCGAGGGCGAAAGCCTTCGACAAGCGCAAGACCGCATGCGGGCGATTGCGCCGGAGATCTTTGCCGCCACGGTCCCGGGCATTTTCGCCCTCAGTCAGCAGCGGGACTACCTGAAGAGCTCGTTCTTCCTGAAACCGGTGGCCACGGGCTTTTCCGAAGTCGGGGCGCAATACCGGACGGCGCTTTATACCCTTATGGCCATTGTCGGAGTGGTGCTCCTGATCGCGTGCGCCAACATCGCCAATCTGCTGCTGGCGCGCGCGACGGCGCGGCAGCGGGAGTTTTCGGTGCGCATGGCCATCGGCGCGGGCCGCGCGCGGGTGATCCGCCAGTTGATGACCGAGAGCCTGCTGCTCTCGGCGTTCGGCACCGCGGTGGGGCTGCTGCTGGCGGCCTGGGGCGGACGGCTGCTGGTGCATTTTCTTTCCACCCGGCGGCATCCGCTCGATCTGGATCTGTCGCTCGATCCGCGCGTGCTGGCATTCACCATCGGCGCCGCGCTGCTGACGGCCGTGTTGTTCGGCCTGGCGCCGGCGCTACGGGCCACCCGCGTGGAATTGAGTCAAGTGATGAAAGAGAATACGCGTGGGGTGCTGCGCGCCTCGGAGCGATTCAATCTGGGCAAGGCCCTGGTGGCCGGCCAGGTGGCGCTGTCGCTGGTGCTGCTGGTGGCGGCTGGGCTGTTCCTGGGAACGCTGCGCAATCTCCTGGCAGTGGACGCGGGATTCACGCGCCACAACATCCTCATCGTCGCGGCCAATGTGGAACAGGCCGGGATACCCGCCGAGAAACGCGCCGCCGCGTACCGCGAGATTCTGGGAAAGCTGCGCGGACTGCCCGGCGTGGCTGCGGCGGCGAGTTCGCAGCTGACGCCGATCAGCCCCGAGGGATGGGCGGACATGGTCCGGCCGGAAGGCTTTCAGTCGAAGCCTTCGCGCGAAACGCTGCTGTTCTTCAACCGCGTTTCGCCCGGATACTTCGCCACCATGCGGACGCCGCTGCTGCTCGGCCGGGACTTCGGCGAAGGCGACGGGATGCACGCTCCCAAGGTCATGATCGTGAACGCCACGGCGGCGCGCGACTTCTTCGGCACGGCGAATCCGATCGGCAAATCAATCGGCATGGACAAGGACGACGTGTATCACATCGTAGGCGTGGTCAAAGACACCAAGTACAACCGGATTAACGAGAAGGAACGCAGGATCGGTTATCTGGCCGCGAGCCAGGACGCCGAGCCGTCGCCGAATTTCCGGTTTACACTGCGGTCGGATGTGCCGGTGGAAACAGTGATTCCAGCCGCACGCGCCGCGATTGGCGGCGTGAACCGCGGCATTTCGCTCGAATTCCGCAACCTCGAAACCCAGGTAAACGAGTCATTGCTGCAGCCGCGCACGGTGGCGTTGCTGTCGTCGGTATTCGGATCGCTGGCGCTGCTGCTGGCCATGATAGGGCTGTACGGGATCACGTCGTATGCGGTGACCCGGCGCAAGGGCGAGATCGCCATCCGCATGGCGCTCGGTGCGCCCCGCAATTCCGTAGTGCGGCTGATGCTGCGGGACGTCGCCGTGCTGTTGGCGCTGGGCATGCTGGCGGGCCTGGCCGCGTCGCTGGCCGCGGGCCGGCTGGTGGCCAGCCTGTTATACGGCGTGCGGCCGCGAGACCCTGTGCAGATTGCCGGCGCGGTCCTGATCCTGGCGGCGGCCACCGCGGCAGCCGCGTATCTGCCCGCACGGCGGGCGGCCCGGCTCGACCCGATGGCCGCTCTGCGGGAAGAATAGGATTCGCGCGCCGAGTCGGCGACCCCATCCCCGTTGAAGTCCGCCGCCGCTACCAGCTCCCACGAGTTGCTCTCGGCCACCTGTGCCGTGCTCGCGTAGGTGGCGCCTTGCGCGCCGCTCATCAGCCAGATTTCCGCCGCGCCCGAACTGGGATATTGCCACGCGACGTCCGGGATGCCGTCCTTATTGAAATCCGCGCCCGCGGCCACGCGCCATGGCGTGCTTCCCGACAGCGAGACCGTACTCAAGAGCTGCGGCGACGACCGGCTGGTGCTTTCATACCAGAACTGCGCCGCGCCGGCCACGGG
>JBEKIM010000604.1:0-3249 GCA_050011755.1 Bryobacteraceae bacterium
GCCGGCAGGTTAGCCTTGCCAAACGTCTCTTTAAGGACGGTCTTGTCGTTGGGCGAGCGCGCGTCGTCGTTTTCGGCGATTGCGATCAGGAACTGCGCCTTGGACTTGGCGGCCTGAAGGTGCGGACTGTTGGGCGCGTCGGTGACGAGTCCGCCGCCATGGAACGAGGCGACCGCTCCCACGCGATCGGGCACAGCGGCCGCGGTACGAAACGCGATCGGGCCACCCATGCAATAGCCCTGGGTGCCGATCTTCCGGTCTTTCGCCACCGATTTTTGCCCGTCCAGCCAACCGATGAACGCTTTGGCGTCGGTCATTTGCGTGGTCTCATTCAGCGCTCGCGCGAGCGGCATCAGTTCCTGGACTGGAGTGGCGGCGCCGGCTTCCGCAGTCGGGGCTTTCTTGACGCGATAGAAAGGATTCACAACCAGTACCGAATACCCCGCTTCGGCGAGCCGTTTGCCCATGTTGCGGAATGCCGGGCGCAGCCCAAAGATATCCGGCCACATGAGAACCCCGGCCACCGCGCCGCTCGCCGGGTGCACGAAGTAACAGTCGGCGGTGCCGTCCGGCGTAGTCACCATTACATCCGTTTCCGTGACGGTTAGGGCATTGGCTACCCTCGGCAGCATCATGGCGACACCCGCGCCCAAAATAGCGCCGAACTGCTTGCGTGTCACCAAACCCTGAGATTCGTACTTCTTGCGATCCTCTTCAAAGTGATCCTGATCACACATGCGTGCCCTCCTCATCGCCTGATTTCGCTGTAGAGCGCAGGCGTATGGCCCCATTATACCGATCGGTTGGCTTCTCGAATCGCGGTTCCGAAGGCAACGCCGCCTGTGTATGCCTTGACAAGCATATGCCCCGTGGGGTATGCGAAGAGAGTAAAGTCTCTGAATTCGAGGCATAGATCTAATGAATCCAACGGAACGTATTGACGAACTGATTGCATCACTCACGGACTGGCGTGGCAAGACGTTGGCCAGCGTCCGCAAAAGCATTCTTGCGGCCGACCGGGAGATCATCGAGGAATGGAAGTGGATGGGAAGCCCAGTGTGGTCGCGCGACGGAATCATCGCGGTGGGCAACGCCCACAAAGACAAGGTGAAGCTAACTTTCTCCCACGGGGCGAGCCTCCCGGATCCGGACAAGCTCTTCAATGCGGGCCTCGACGGCAAGGTGTGGCGCGCGATCGATATTTTCGAGGGCGATAAGGTCAATAAGCGCGCTCTAAAGAATCTCACCCGTGCCGCCATTAATTACAATCAGGCCAAATTGAAGAGGAAAGCGCCCGCGGGTACTCGAGCAAGAGTGTAGAAGAGTGAGATGTGATGGGCGCCGGATTATTTCGCGGTTGCCGTCTTATTGTTGCGATAGGATCATCAGTGAGTAGGGGCCAATGGTCAGGCTGGCGCTGTAGGGCAAGCCGGCGAATGGCCCGCCGCTCGCTTTCACGCTTTTGGACCCGGAGCCGGAGAACGTCGAGCTAAACATTTTGCTGTCGCTATTGAAGTGCGTGACCCATGTTCCCGAGGCCGGGAGTCCCACGCGAACGCCGGTCCGGGTGGACCCGGTGAAGTTCGCCACCACGATGGACACGCCCGCCGCTTGCGAATCGTATCGCTCGTAGGCGATGAACTTATTCGTGTTGTCCACTTGGTAAATGTTCACACTATCGCCTGTCAGGTTCGGCGTATGGCCGGCGGTATCGGCGCGGGCCGCCGCCAGGTTGGCCCACAGCTTCCGTATGCCGGCGAATTGTTTGGCGAGGCCCCACTGCAAAGGCAGCTTTACTTCAAGCGGTTCGTTTTCGACAAATTCCTGACCTTGATAGATCATGGGGATACCGGGCGAGGTGAACAGGATGGCTGCACCCAGCGTGCTTTTCTTGAGTGATAACCAGCCCGTAGGATCGCTGGGATCGATCAAGGTGGTCAGGCGTTGACCGCCGCTGACTTCGTTGTGCGACTCGGTGTAGTTCAGGCTCTGGATGTAGCTCTGGTTGAATGCAGGGCGGATGGCGCTGGCGATGGCGTTCATGTTGACCGAGGAATCGCTCGATTGCGTGAGCTGGGCGCGCATGTTCGATACGAAATTGCCGTTCCACTGGCTCAAGAATCCAGCGCCTCCCTGCGCGGCAGGTTCGGTGGTGGCGGCGTTGCCTGAGAGGTCCTCGGCGATGTTCACAAATGCCGCGTTCTGGTTTACGGTCTGCGCATTCGCGTTCTGCAGCAGCGACAAACCGTCCGGGAGAGCGACGCCGGCGGTGCCGCAGGTGTTGTAGATGCAGGAAACGGAGTCCCAGCGGAAGCCGTCGATGCGGTACTCCTGCTGCCACATGGTGAGCGAATCGTAAATGTATTGCGCCACGTTGGTGCTGGAGTAATTGGGCCGCGGGCCCCACGGCGAAGAGTAGTCCGCTTCGTCGTAGAAGTAAATGCCGTCCGGATATTCGGTGGTATACCAGCCGTCGAATTGATCTGTGGTGAGGCTCCAGGGACCCCAGTGATTGTGGACGATATCGAGAATGACGGCGATCCCCGCTGCGTGGCAGGTGTCTACCAGGGCCTTGAAATTGTCTGGGCCACCGTAAGTGTGGTTGGCCACCGCGAATTGGTCGCTAGGTTCGTAGCCGATGGACGATGGCAGGTTATTTTCGTTCACCGGCATGATCTCGACAGCGTTGTAGCCAAGATTCACGATTTCGCCGAGCCGGGCGATGGCGGATTGAAACGTGCCCTGCACGCCGGCGCTGCCGTTGTATGTAGCGATCTGCATTTCGTAGATCATCAACCGCCGGGCCGGCGGCGCGGTGAACGGCGGGGTTTGCCACTGGTAAGCGTTCACATCGTAAACGATGGAATAGCCCGTGGGGGAAATCGGAGGGTAATTCGAGCCTGTTACCAGGCGGCAGTAGGGATCGCGCCGGATCTGGGTGGGAAAGCCGGGGCTGGTCATCACGTAGCTGTACTGCTGTCCGACGACGGCGCCGGGCACATCCACCGACCAGTCGCCATTGCCCTCCGCTTCCAGCGGATTTGCGGCTTGGGACCAGTTATTGAAATCGCCCTCGACGCTGACTGCGTTCGCGTTGGGGGCCCAGACACGGAAGGTGACTCCGCCGGAATAGGGAATAGATCCCATGCCCGGTTGGCTGCCCTGGCCGAACGCCAGGGACGCCGTGAAAATAGAAAGTAAATAATATTTCGACATCGCCCGATTGTAACGCGGCCGCCGAATCGCCAC
>JBEKIM010000605.1:0-3224 GCA_050011755.1 Bryobacteraceae bacterium
GTGCTGATTTTGGCGATGCCGAAATCCGTGATCTTGGCCGAACCGTCCTCGGTGACCATGATATTCGCGGGTTTGATGTCGCGATGCACGATGCCCTTCTGGTGCGCATAATCGAGGGCCACCGCCGCCTGGCCAAGGATCGCGAACATGCGGTCGGCCGGCAGCGGCTGGCCGGAGATCAGTTGATCCAGAGTCGGACCGTTCACGTACTCCATGGCGATGTACGCCAGGTCGTCCTGCGCCTCCATGTCGTAAATGGTCACGATGCCCGGATGCGACAGCACCCCGGCCGATCGCGCCTCCCGGAATAGCCGCTCCCGCAGCCTGGCGCGCTCCTCGGCGTTGCTGACTTCGCCCAAACGGATGGTCTTAATGGCCACCGGACGCCCGATGGTCGGGTCGGTAGCCAGGTACACGACGCCCATGGCGCCCCGGCCCAACTCGCGCACAATCTTGTAGCGTCCGATGCGGTCCATCAGACTTACAGTGTACTGTGCCGGGAGCATGCAGGGGAGTTCCGGTGGACATTTCTCGTGATTACTGGCCGCAGCCCGTGGCGCACGCTTCAGCGTGCTGCGGCGAACTTCGGTTCGCCGTAAGCGGGACTTAAAAGTCCCGCCGGCACGCTCAAGCGTGCGTCACGAGGGCTACCACTGAACGCGGGTTACGCTGTACGGGCCGACCGTGATCGGATTTGGCGAACTGGCGGTTACAATCTGCACGTTGGTCTGTTCGGTGGCCGTGTTCTCCGCCGTATCGCTGGGGCTCGATATATACGATACCGTCAATGGGTTCTCCACCAGGTCGCCGCCCGCCACTATGGCCATAGGCACGGAAGATCCCGACTTGTTGGTGATCAACACATAATGCGTCCCGTCGGTGCCCTGGTATCCCTGCGCATAGACGGCCGGTACCGGTTTGCCGTCGTATCCGTCAATCGGAACACTCGGGCCGCCGTGTACCGTGGTGGCCCAGGTGGCATTGCTGCTGTTGATCGCCTGGTTGGCAACCGCCATGGCCAGAGCCGAAGTGGAGTAATAGAATTGGAACTGGGTCGCCGGGTTAGTCGAAGTATCGGTGGAGAAGTTGGGGTTAGCCTGGACCTGAGTCTTCAGGTAATTCTGATAATCGTCGACCGCGCGGATGAGTCCCTGGTTAAATTCATTTCCAAAGTACAGCGCCTCGATCGAAATGCCTTTGATCTGCGGAATCGTGGACATGCGCGCTATGTACTCAGCCAGGAAAATACCGTTGTAAATGTATGATTCGAAAGCCATCGTGGCAAAGCCGTCGGTGTTCATCTCGGTCATGAAGAACGGCAGCTTCGTGCCGATCAGCGGCACGATGTACGAATTGAAGAAGTCGGTGCTGCCATGCGCCAGGATGCCGTTCAGCGTCCTCTCCTCGGTTAGGGTATCCATTTTCGGTTTCGAAATCGCATACATATGGAACGTCACACCGGTCCAATATGGGTTGGGGTACGCGGACATCCCCGTATCCCATGCCTGATAGTCGCCCTGCCGCCAGGTCCAGGGTCCCTGGTAGAAAACCGCGGCAACGGCATTCGGATCGGCGGAGATCAGGTCCAGAAAATACGGATTGTACATGGCGTCGGCATAGGCGGCCGGCGAGGCGAAAACGTCTGGAAAGACAAACGGCGCGTCGCCCAGTTCCCATCCCGTCACGTTGATGCCGGCGGACTGCGCGGCAGCCGCCATCAGGCCCATCGAGTTCGGATTCGTGTCCGTATAAGAGTTGAAGTCGATCACGGCATTGGCTCCTACGGTCCGGAGAAACGTGGCGTAATCCGAAACGCAAGTGCCACCCACGAAGCAGGCGCCGCCCTTGCCCTGCGTGGTTTGCTGGCCATTCGTGAGGCCGCTGTCGGCATAACTATTATTCAGCAGCGGCTCCAATTGGTTGATCCACGACAGGTTGTCGAAACCTGCCTGCCAGTCGAAAGCCATGCTCGGCATGCCGCCTGGAAACCGGATAAAGCCAGGTTTCATGGGCTGCACCATGGCCAGGAATTTGGGGTCCCAGCATTCCACGGCGCTCAGCAGATACTCGTCGGCGAAGCCGCTGAATCCCGGCGCCAATGGCGTTGTGAGGGCAGTGTCTATGGTGACGTACGGGACGGATGCTTCCGTGGTGAAGCCGCCGGTTAGCGAGACCTGCTCGGATCCCGTGGTCACGGTTACGGTCCGTGGTCCGGTGGCCGCCGACGCGCCTATGGAGATCTGGGCGGTAGCGCTGGTGGGGCTGTTCACCGTAACCGGACCGGGTTGGCCGGAGGCCGCCCCGCCGCCCACCGAAATGCCCGCTCCAAAATTGGCCTGCGTGGTCCCCTGCACGAAGTGCGTGCCCACGCCGATGATACTTACCTGCAGCGAAAGCCCCGCGTGCGCCGAATTGGGAGACAGGCTCTGGAGCTGGGGCGCTGGGTTGATAGTCAGGCTGAATGGCCCGCTGGCGGTGCCCTGGAGACTGTCCGTTACCAGGATCGTAAAGCTGGCGGTGGCCGGCGTAGTGGGCAGCCCGCCGATCGCGCCGGTAGCGGAATTCAGCGAAAGGCCCCCGGGCAGCGCGCCGCTGCTGACAGACCAGGTATATTGCCCGCTTCCCCCTGTGGCAGTCAGGGTTTGGGTGTAGTTGACGCCCACGGTGCCGGCGGGAAGAGGCGACACAGCGCCGATTGCAATGGGTGCGTTCACAGTCAGCGCCGCCGTATTGCCGCTTTGAAATTGCACGCCGGTCGAACTGCTGCCGGCAATCGACACCTGATAAGACGTGGGCGCCGTAACTCCGATGGTCCGGGGTACGCGGAACGCAATCCCTTCCGTGCTGCCTCCGAGCACTGTCACCCTGTTTGGCGTGGCGGTTCCCGAAGGTCCGCTGCCTGGGGTAGCCGGGGTCAAGGTCACCGTTACACTAGCGGGCAGGATGGTGCCGCTGGGAAACCCGTGGCCGATTACGGAGACATCCGTGAAACTCGGGTCCGCGGCAGTGGGACCGGTCGCGGCATTCAGGGTCACCGTGGTAGTTGCAGCCGTCAGGTGGGCTGCGCATATCAGCGCGAGAGCAAAACACACTCCGAACGTTGGCCTGTTCCCGGCAATCACCATCCACAGCCCCTCCGCGGGCCGAAAAACATGTGCTTTATTATACCTCCGCATGTGCGCGTTTCATAACATATTCCTTAGGCGCGGCGCGTCTGAAAGTAC
>JBEKIM010000606.1:0-3222 GCA_050011755.1 Bryobacteraceae bacterium
GCTCGTGACGCGTTTTCTCGATTTCGTGCGTCCGCTCGAACTGCGGCCCGCCCCCGCCGATCTGGCGCAGGTGCTCGATCGCTCCGTCGCCATGGTGGAACGGGAAGCCGCCGCGCGCGACGTGACGGTTTACAAGAACTACTCGCCGGACATCCCTCCCTTTTCGCTGGATGCCGAGTTGATGGAGCGCGTCTTCTATAATCTCCTCGCTAATGCCGCACAGGCCACGGCCCCCGGTGGTGCGGTCACGGTGAAGACCCGCCCGGTGGCCGGCAACGCCGAGATCTCCGTGATCGATCGCGGAGAAGGCATCGAGCCCAAGCTGATGGATACCATCTTCAATCCGTTTTTCACGACCAAGCCGGAAGGCGTCGGCCTGGGATTGGCGATTTGTTCCAAGATCGTGGACCAGCACGGCGGCAAGATCGCGGTAGAGAGCGAGCGCGGAAAGGGCAGCGTTTTCCGCGTGTATTTGCCCATGGGGGTGGCCGTATCCGGCTCGAAACCGAAAGACTGAACCTCTGCCATTGGGAAGCGGACGATTGGCTGGATTTCCGCGCCATCGCGGCGGATCCGGAAGTGATGCGTTACATCCATGACGGCCGGCCCTGGCCCGAGGAGCGCGCTCGCCGCTTCGTGGAGCGCCAGATTTCGCTGTTTAACGCGCGCGGATTCTGCCTGTGGAAGCTGGTGCCCAAGGAAGGCGGCGGGCTGATCGGATTCTGTGGGCTGCAGCCTTTACCGGAGATCGACGAGATCGAAATCGGCTGGTGGCTAGCACGCACCTGGTGGGGCCGCGGCCTGGCTACGGAAGCGGCCCGGGTAGCACTGCGCGATGGCTTCGCGCGGGTTGGCCTGCCGCGCATAGTCGCCATCGCGCAGCCGGCCAACACGGCTTCCATCGGTATCATGCTGAAGCTGGGCATGCGCTTCGACCGCATCGCCGGCTCCCGCGGCATCCCCGTCGTGTTGTACGCCGCCCACAGCCCGTGGCGCACGCTTTTAGCGTGCCGGCGGGACTTTTAAGTCCCGCACCGTGGGATGATCTAAACGTGGACGGAGTCATCGTAGTAGACAAGCCGGAGGGTTGGACATCGCACGATGTCGTCGGCAAGATGCGCCGCATCGCCAACACCAAGAAAATCGGCCACTTGGGCACCCTCGACCCCATAGCCACCGGGGTGTTGCCCCTGGTGATCGGCCGCGCCACCCGCCTCGCGCAATTCTATACGCGCAGCGATAAGATCTACGAGGCGCTGATCCATTTCGGCTTCGCAACCGACACCTACGACCGCGGCGGCTCTCCCACATCCCCCGCGATCGAGGCCCACCTTACCGCCGCGGATCTGGAGCGCCTGCTGGACAACTTTCGCGGCGAGATCATGCAGACGCCGCCTCCGGTGTCCGCCAAGAAAGTGGATGGGGTACGCGCCTATGCGCTCGTGCGCCGCCAGGTGCCCGTGGAACTGCCGCCCGCGCCCGTGCACATCCACGAGTTGACCTTGCTCGAACTCCATGATTGCGAGGCCCGGCTGCGCGCCCACTGCTCCGGCGGCACCTACATGCGCTCGATCGCGCACGACCTCGGGCAAGCCCTCGGCTGTGGCGGGCATTTGCGCGAGCTGCGGCGTATCGCTTCCGCCGAATTCACCGTGGAGCAGGCGCGCACCATCCCGGAACTGCAGCAGTTGGCCGCCGAGAATCGCCTGGAGGAAGCCTTGATCCCAGCCGCCCGGCTGGTGCCGGATTTCCCTTCAGTCTATGTTGAACCGCTAACTGCCGGCCAGATTCGACAGGGCCGCAATTTTCCGGTTTCGCCTTTCCGCGTGCAGCAGGGCACCCGCTACGTGAAGGCCCTGTCGAGCGACGGCGAGCTGATCGCCATTGGATCTGCCGTGCTGCCGAATCTCTACCACCCTGCCGTGGTGCTCTAGCGCCTCTGCCATTAGTGCATCGCTAAGTTAAGTCGACCCTGAGTCTTACGTGGCCTCCGGCATATTTTGAGTGGCCACGGGACGAACTCCGGCACGTTATCCTCCAAATGCCAACTGGAACTAACCTAAGAAAAGTACCAGTATTAAAAAGGCTCAAAATAATTTCGTTTCTTCTACCATCTGGTGCTGTTTTGATGTAGATTAACGAGAGGAGGAAGTTCCATGATATCGGTCGCGGGGTCGCGTACTATCTTTTTGGGCCTATTGTTAGTTGTCCTGATTGCAGGAATCCCAGCTTTGGCGGGAACGGTGGACATCTTCAGCGGTCCGGGGTTGGGAAGCAATAATCAGAACGTCGCGAATACCGGTATTCCAGCCTCGCCGGCTTGGGCGCCTCCGCCCGCGGGAGCCGAATGGATTTCTTACGGCGATACGGGTTGTAACGATTTCGTCGCGCTCACCGGCCGTTGCACGCCTGGGCCTGCGAATCCGGCCGGCACCAGCGTCAACTCTACTCCTACTGCGATCTTCTATCAGACATTCACCGTAACCGATACCTTCGATAGCGGCTACGTCAACGTGTGGGCGGACGATACCGCCAGCGTTTGGCTGGATACCGGAGCGATTAACTCGGGCGATGGCAGCGGCGGCATTTTGGAATGGATGGCGAATGGCACCCTCGGCAATAACTGTGCCGACGCGCCGATCGGCTGCACTACCGGTCTGGATGCCAGCATCCCGCTCGGCTTGAATGCGGGTACTTACACGTTGGTCATCGATGCTTACCAGCTCGTGGGCGGCAGCCCGTTCGGTGTAATGTATGCGGGCACGCTCACCAATACACCGGAACCTGCTACCTGCATGCTGATGGGATTGGGTTTGGTCGCGCTGGGAACGATTGTCCGGCGGCGCAAGCGGGTCTGAGAGTGGATCGGCGCGGCCCGGGGTGTCGCGCCAAATAACCTAGGGGGATAGATTGATGCGGATACTCATAGCAACATTACTTTTGATCACAGTCGTACCGGCGTTCGGTTCGATGATCGTCGTTTCGGGGGTCACCCAGTTATCGCCGCCTCCGGCCTCTTTGCTGCCTGGCGCACTGGTCAGCGACACCACCATTTATGGGTTTTCCGAGCAGGTAGGTCTGACGTTGTCTACTGCCGTCGAAGCGGGAATTACCTCGCCTGGGACCTATGTTTGCTGCCCGCCTCCATCTTTTCCGATCGGCTCGATTCCGGCAGGGACCACGGTCGATAGCTACCTGCTGTACGCCTCCCCGGCATCCAAT
>JBEKIM010000607.1:0-3217 GCA_050011755.1 Bryobacteraceae bacterium
GCGAATCCCACTCTCGCAGCACGTGGCCTCTCTCCTTGAGATGCGTCGGGCACAGACTCAAAGCCCCTGGATTTTTCCAGCTCCGACAGCCAGCGGCCACATCGAGCCGTCCAGTTTGAAGAGGCAACATCAGAAGGCGTGCCGGGCGGCGGGGCTGGAACATTTTCCGCTTTACACGTTGCGGCACACTTGCCTGACGGGTTGGGCGCCCCATATGGACCCTTGGACCTTAGCTTATCTTGCTGGCCACCGCGATATGTCGATCACCAAGCGATACATCCATCCGCAAGAGAACACCACGCGGGCGGCTATGGACAGGGCGCGAGACGCACAGGGTGGGCACAATTCTGGGCACAATGCGAATGACGCACCAGTCGCCAATTTCGCTAATCCTGCCGTAAAGAACTGATAACTTGGGGGTTGGTGGTGCGCCCGAGGTGATTCGAACACCTGACCTTCTGGTTCGTAGCCAGACGCTCTATCCAGCTGAGCTACGGGCGCATAGGATGATCCTTCTTCAATCTACCCTGTCCGCGCCGCCTCGCGCAACTGCCGCGGCGGCCCCGCCTCTGTAACCTCCCTTCCGGAACTGCCGTCGATACAACGCAATGATTCGCTGGGAGGGGAAGCGCCAGGTCTGCCTGCTCGCCTGCTTCGTAGCACTTGTTTCCGGCAGCCGCGCCGCGACCTTCGATGAAATTGCCCGCCAAGCCGCGACCGCGCGGGACGCCGACCAGGTCCCCAAGGCCATCGCGCTCTACCGGCAAGCTTTGGAACTGAAGCCCGATTGGCCCGAAGGCTGGTTTTACCTCGGCACCCTTTATTACGATTCCGACCGTTACGCGGAGGCGCAGCCGGCCTTTACCCAATTCGTCAAATTGGCCGACAAGCCCGCAGGCTGGGCCTTTCTGGGCCTGTGCGAATTCGAAACCGGCGCGTACACCGAGGCGCGGGAGCATCTGCAGAAGGCGCTCGATGGCGGACTCGCGCCTGAAATCGAACAGGTGGTTCGTTTTCACCAGACCCTCCTGCTGACGCGGCTGGGCTTTTTCGAGCAGGCCCTCCACGGATACAAGGCCTTGGTCAGCCGCGGAATTCATGATCCCACGCTTATCGCCGGACTTGGCCTCGACTGGCTCGACAGGCCCATGCTGCCCCGGGAGACGCCGCCGGATCAACGCGAATTCGTCGCTGCGGTGGGCCAGACCGCCTATGCCTGGATGTCGGGCGACGGCGCCGGGGCCGATTCATCGTTCCACGCCTTGCTCGCAGCCTACCCGGCCGCTCCGGGCGTTCATAATCTATACGCCATGTATTTGTTGAGCACCCAGCCGGAAACCGCGCAACAGGAGTTGCGGCGCGAACTGGAAGTGAACCCCGGAAGTGTCGAAGCGCGCGGCATGCTCGCCCTCCTGCTGCTGCAGTCCGGCCAGGCGACCGAGGCGCTGCCCTTAGCCAGGAAGGCAGCGGAGGACGCCCCCTCCTCGGCCCTGGCCCAGTATGCTTACGGCCTGGCGCTGGCCGATCCCAAAGAGGCGGCCGCGCATCTGGAAATCGCGGAACGGCTGGATCCTTCCAATTTCGAGTATCATATCGCTTTGGCGCATGCGTACTCTGAATCAGGCCGGAACGACGAAGCTCGACGCGAGCGGAAAATCTCCATCCAGTTGGCCCGGCAAAGCGATCCCCGCGCTACGAAGTAGAATCGGACAAGGCCATCCCAAACAACCATCCCACCCCATGTCACATGGAGTGACTCGGCCAGCCGGTAGCACGCTGCGTGACAGGCTGCCGCAGGTCCCATCATGTAACTTTCTTAATGTTCTTATCGTCTATCACGACGACTAAGATGAACGGTAGCAATGGCATCCGGACCCATCGGTAAGGAGAATGCTCTATGTCGAAAGCCCTGACTGTCACCCTGATACTCTTACTTATGGCGTGCGCGACCATGCTGCGGTCTCAGGACAATCCTGCATTTGAGCCCTTCTCTCCCGACCAGTTGGATAATCTTCTGGCGCCGGTGGCCCTCTACCCGGATCCGCTGCTCGCGCAGATCCTACTGGCCGCCACTTTCCCCGATCAGGTCGATGAGGCGGCCCGCTTCTGCCGCGGCGGCGCAAATCCGGATGACATCGATACGCAGCCCTGGGATGTCAGTGTCAAGGCGGTCGCGCACTATCCCTCGGTCCTCTATACGATGGCGGACGGCTTGGATTGGACCACCGCCCTGGGGCAAGCTTATGTGAATCAGACCGACGACGTGATGGCTTCCGTGCAGCGGCTGCGGCAGGAAGCGCGCAACGCCGGAAACCTAGTTACCACGCCGCAGCAAGACGTCGAGGTCGACGATGGCAACATCGAAATCTGGCCCGCCCAGCCGCAGTACTGCTACCTGCCGGTATACGATCCGAGCCTGGTCTTCTTCGGCTCCGGAGGGGTTTACGGCGGATCGGTAATCTCCTTTAGCCCGGCTTACCCCATAGGCGTCTGGCTCAGCTATGACTTCGACTGGCGTCATCGCAAAATCTATTATCATGGTTGGGCGGAAGGCGGCGGCTGGATCGCCCGGTCCCGTCCCTTCATTCGTATCAATAACGTGTATGTGAATAACAATCTCAGGAATATCACGGTGAATCGCGGCATAACTGCCCGGGCGGTAAACTATGGCAATTTGAGCCGCTATAATAGCGTCCACCGGAATGTGAATTACGGCAACACCCCCAGGGTCGATGCCGGCGTAGGGCGGCCCGCGTCGAGCGACAGTCCTGAGTAACAAGATCATACAGCGCAACACGAATGTCAACGATCCGCGGCTCGATGTTTCGCGGGGCCGCGAGGCCAGCCAGCCCGTTGCCGCGTCTGCGCGCGCCGCGGAGCCGTCGGGTAACTCCGCGTTCGGCGGCAGCCCACACCGGTGGCGGGTCGCACGGCGGCGGTGGTGGATCGCATGGCGGTGGAGGCGGCGGGTCGCACGGCGGAGGAGGAAGACACTGATGGATCTGCACCGGCACAACCTCTCAACAGCTCACCGCACGTTTCTGGCTGCCGCCCTGGCGATGCTGATTGGCGCGCCCGTGGCTCTCGCGCAAAAGGCTGTGACGCAGAAGGCAGCGGCCCCGGTCCAGACTCGCTTTGCCACGCCCGAGGACGCGGTCGAAGCCCTGGCGCACGCGGCCAAGGCCAAGGATCAGCCGGCGCTAACGGCCATCTTCGG
>JBEKIM010000608.1:0-3215 GCA_050011755.1 Bryobacteraceae bacterium
CTGCGCCGTAAGTTCCCGCAACCGCACCGCCGGCATTCATGCTCGCGGCCATTGTTCCCGAGCCCTTGGCGTCGCTCGCGGCGGGAGCTTCGAAAGTCGTGAAATCGCCCGCCGCGCTCCGTACGAAGGCGTGATTGACTTGGTTGGCGTCGATGTAGAATCCCGCCACGGCGCCCGACTGATTGATGCTTCGCGCGAAGGTGCCCATCGAGCCCGCGCCCGGAGCGTCAATCACCGTAAAGCCGCCGGTCTGTCCGAATGCCGCGCTCCCCATGGCCAGACACGCCATAAAGCGAAATTTCCGTGACATAGACCAGGTAACCCTCCGGCCGCAACTCTATCACGGCCTTGCTGAAGTAGTTTCGGATGCGGTTATAGTAATGGCATGGTCCGGCCTAGCCCGCAAAACGGCAGCCTATAATAGTTTTGATGAATGCCGCGGCCCCCAACGCGACCGATCCCAACCAGCGAAAACTCGAAGAACTCGCCCGCCTCGGCTGGTATCACAGCATGGAATTGCCCGATGGAAGCGTGATTCCCGGCTTCCAGAGCCTCGCTAACCTTCGCAACCGTCTGGCGCAGTTTCCGGTCCCGGCCGATCTGCACGGCAAGCGCGCCCTCGACATTGGCGCTTGGGATGGCTGGTTCACTTTCGAACTGGAGCGTCGCGGCGCGCACGTCATGGCCGTCGATTCCACACCCTTCGAGCGCTTTCGCGTGGCCCGCGATCTGCTGCAATCCCGCGCTGATTACCGCATTGCAGACGTTTGCCGCCTCTCTCCCGCCGGCGTCGGATACTTCGATCTGGTCATGTTTCTCGGCGTGCTCTACCATTTGAAGCACCCCATGCTGGCGCTGGAGAAGGTCTGCGAACTGGCCACCGATATGGTCTGCGTCGAGTCCTTTGTGATCGACGACGGTAGCGATCCCGCCGCCAAGCCCCTCATGGAGTTTTACGAGACCACCGAACTCTGCGGCCAGTTCGACAACTGGGTTGGGCCCAATACCGCTTGTCTGCTGGCCATGTGCCGAGCCGCCGGCTTTGCCCGTGTCCGTCTCGAAAGCGTGCTGGACCATCGCGCGCACGTCACCTGCTTCCGCCGCTGGCCGGAAAACGAAAACCCGCGCGAACCCGCGCCGTTTTTGACCTCGGTCGAGAACGCCGCCACCCGCGACCGCGAATTCTCCACGCTGAACGACGATTACGTGGCCATCTGGTTCAAAAGCCCGCGCGCCGGTCTGACTACCGGCGATGTGTTCCCGCGCATCGGCCCCTACGGCTCTCATCCCGTGTATCTGCAAAGTACCGGCGGCGATGGTTGGCAGGTCAACTGCAAGTTGCCGCCCGGGCTCCCCTCCGGCTGGCATTCCGCCACCTTGCGCACCACGGATAGTTCCTGGGGAAGTCCCGTCCGCATCGGCGTGGATATTTCCCCCGAATTGCGCCGCCAGCGGCCGGCCGCCACTTCAGCCTCCGATCTGCGCATCGCCATCGTCACGGACGGCAAGACCTGGGAACGCAACCTGGTTCATACCGGGCTCGATAGCTGCATTTCGCTATGGGTCTCGGGACTGCCGGCCGATGCCGCCAGAGACGGCCTCGCCGTCTGGCTGGATGGCGACGATTTGCCGGCCGTGTTCCTTTCCGAGCCCGATCCCGAAGGTCTGCGGCAGGTCAATGCCATGCTCCCGTCCGGCGCCCAGCCGGCCGACCGTGCGGTGTCGGTGGGCTTCGGCGGCGCCGTCTCGGCTCCTGTTGCGGTGAGGCTGGTCTAGATGGCTGTGGAACGCGCCGCGGGCGATTCCACGTTTTACGAACTGGTGCAGCGGCAGGTCGCGCTGCTTTCCACCAAGGGCTGGTATCACAGCATCGAACTGCCGGATGGAAACATCGTCCAAGGCATGATCGGCATCGATGCCCTGAAGGGACGCCTGGCGGCTTATCCCATTCCCGCCGATCTCACCGGCAAGCGCGTGCTCGATGTGGGCGCCTGGACCGGCTGGTGCAGCTTTGAGATGGAGCGCCGCGGCGCGCAAGTGATGGCTGTCGACTGCGTCGAATTTGAAGAATTCCGCGAGGCCCATCGCATGATCGGGTCAAAAGTCGATTACCGCATTCTGGATGTCGAAGAACTCACGCCCGAGAGCGTCGGCCTATTCGATTATGTGTTGTTCTTCGGCGTGCTCTACCATTTGCGGAATCCGCTGCTGGGGTTGGAGAAGATCTGCGCAATCACCAGGGATACGGCGTTTGTGGAGTCGTTTGTCACCGACGATGGATCGTCCGCCGCGTCCACTCTGGAGTTTTACGAAACTAACGAGTTGGGCGGCCAGATCGACAACTGGTTCGGGCCAACCGCGCAATGTGCCGCGGCCCTCTGCCGCTCGGCGGGATTTGCCCGCGTGAACCTGGAATACGTATCGGAGCGGCGCGCCGGCATCACCTGCCACCGTCTTTGGGAACCTCCCCTGGCCGATGCCGCCGATCCTGCGCCGCTACTCTATTCGGCCGTAAACAATCGCAGCAACGACGTTCAATTTCATCCCGGCAAGGACGAATACGTTTGCGTATATTTCCGCAGCGAGGCTCCCGGGCTCACCCGCGACCGGCTGTGTATCGAGATCGACGGCTCCGGCGCGCCGGCATTGGTGCTGGTGAATCTGCGCGGGCAGGAGTGGCAAGCCAATCTGCGCGTGCCCCCGGGACTGGCCCCCGGGCAGCATCAGGTGCGCCTGCGCACCCGGGATAGCGGCTACAGCAACGCCTTCGCGATCGTCGTCGAAAACGCCGCCGCGCGCCGCGATCGCCCGCTGCGGAAAGCCCCTCCCCCGGCCATGCCTACTGAGCCGTCGCCGGTCATTTATGAGGTGCGCAACGGCATGCGCGAGTCGGCCGTATTCGAGGGCCATCGCAATGAATACATCTGCTGCCGGTTTCGCACTCCGGAGCCGGCGCTCGATCGCGAGAGCGTAATCCTCAGCATCGACGATGCCGAACAGCCGGTGCTCTTCCTGACGGATTTGGGCGGCGGTTCCTGGCAGGCCAATGCGCGCGTGCCAACGGACCTGGCGGATGGCGAGCATTTCGTGACCATACGTACCTTACGTAGCGGCCCCAGCCTTCCCGGCCGGCTCTTCTTCAAGCCAGGGTGTGAGTAAGGAGGGCGGGCAATCATGCCCGCAGCCGCCTTTTCAGGCGGCCAAGCCGGCTGGAA
>JBEKIM010000609.1:0-3119 GCA_050011755.1 Bryobacteraceae bacterium
CGGAAACATCAAGTCACTGCTGCGCCGCGGCCGTGGTTACAAGAACCTGCGTTATTTGCTCCTGAAGGCCCAGCGCATGGCCGCGACCAGGACCGAATTCGTGGTTTTCAAGAAAGCGGCCTAAATGCGGTTCCCGTCGAATTCCTGCGGAGAGCCGTCTTTTGTTGGTCTCCTGTAAGGATCCAGCACTGGATTTGATGCTACCGATTAAATGTGGAGTTGTTCTTGCCCGGACCTCAGCTCTGCCGCTCCCCAGACGATCGACTGCACATTACTGGAGTCTCAACATAAGTCATAGACTAAGATGACGGATCGAAGTTCCCCGCCGACTACGGAACACGAACAGGCTGCCGGAGAAGGGGTCGGCTGCGAGTTTCTCCTCGCACAGTCGGGCCAACGAGTCGATGCCCTTTCTGCCATCCACGGCTTCAATCGCCACCAGGATGCGCATCTGCGGCGTGATCTGAATCACGCCGACTCCCACAACGTGCGGCTCAGTGCGGCCAGGTCCGGTGCCGCGGCGCCCTTCCACTGGATACGGATCTTGCCCCGGGGCCCTTCTAACTCGATTAAGCACTCCGACAAAGCGACCGCCTGGGATGGCATCAGTTCCAAGAATGTTGCCGGTGTCGCCGCCGTGCGCGCACTGCCAGGCGCGGATTCCACCATCCGCTTAAGCTTGGCGTACTCCAGGCGCAAAACCTTAGCGGTTTGGAACACACCGTGCTCCCGAGCTACCACCGCGGCGGAAGCCCACAATCCCGCTGGAATCGGCAATCGCCCCCGATGGGAACTGCGCCAGCGCTCGAAGCGCCGGTAAACTCTCTGCATGCCGTCCGGCACGTCGCCTTGCGCTTTGACGGCCATCGTCGGTCCTCCTTGCCCCGTCCAGGGTAAGACCGACGTTACCAGCTACTGCGGACAGGAGTCATGCAGGCTTGCAGAAAACTCACGAAGTACCATGACAACAGGCGATACTACGACCGCGCCGGCCGCGACTACCACACTTGGAACGAGGGAGAAGATCGCGCTTACAACTCCTACCTGACCGATCGGCACCTGCCGTATCGCGAATGGCGCACCGTCAAAGGCCCAGATCAGCAGGCGTACTTCACTTGGCGGCACGCCCATCCCGATTCCGCGATTGTCACCGTGAAGTAGGCTGTCCGGAGGGATATCCGGGCTGCGTCGGCATTCGTTGTGTCGGCAATGCGTGGGATGCAGCCTGGAACTGCCCGCTGGACACTCTCCACGCGAGGCTTGAACTGATTCAATTCTTGGGCCAAATTGAAGACAGGCAAATTCGTCAATTCTGGCCGGGGAGTCAATTGCACGGAGCGGATAACTTATATCTTCGTGAGTTCAGTCAATAGTGCAGCAAGGGGTTCGGCGCCGGTTGACCGGCCTCACGGCCGTAGGGTCAAACTGAAAACATGATCGATCTGTGGACGCTGGGCGGTCTCTCGTGGCGGGAACTGTTCCAACCAACCGTGAAAGAATCGTGGGAAGACGAGGTGTTCGGCCAAGCCGCTCGCCTCGCCTTCTACCATTTCGTGGTGCTGTTCGCGGCGCTGTTCCTGGCCGCGACAATACTTGCGCGACTCTCGGGAGCGGGTTCCGATCTTCTCAAAACGCTGGAATCCTCGCTCGGCAACGTTCTCCCGGCGCGCGCACTTGAAATGGTAACGGCCTTTCTCGCCGAGGCCGGCAAAGGCGCCGCGCGCCGCACAGTCTGGTTCGCGATGCTTGGTGCGCTGTGGGCCGCCCTGAACGGCACCTGCGCACTAATGTCGGGGGTCAACTCAGCCTACGAGGTTGAAGCACGGCGAATCGAAGGCTGACTCCCGTCCACGAAATACTCCGCGTATCTGGAAGAGCATCCCGGAGTTGCCAGTTGGCGGGACTCCGCACAGAGATTCGCCCTTGCAACGCCCGAGGGAACGGGAAACTTCTTGGCATCGCGGTAGCCTCGGTATTCGAGGGCTCGCTTCATGAACTCCGTCCAGATGGGCAAGGCCGATTTAGCCCCTTCCAAGTTCAACTGCCGGTCGTCGTCGAATCCTACCCAAACCACGCATAGCAATTGGGAAGTAAAGCCGGCGAACCATCCGTCGTGCGAGGTGCCGGTCTTGCCCGCGGCTGGAACCCGGAATCCGCGCGCCCGCACTCCGGCCCCCGTTCCGCTACGCAGGACCTCCTCCAGCAGGTCTAGGCCACTCGCGGTTCCTGATCCGAATAGGATTCCCGCCCGGGGACACCAAGGCCCGCATCGCGGGCTTCACGTAATTGCCGCCATCGGCGACATGGTGTATGCGCCGGCGATAACATCAAGCCCACGCCGGCGGTAGCGCTGGGAGCCTACGAAGCTACGCCACTGGAAAAGCGAGGGACACGCGGTCGCCGACGGAAACGACGCGTGGCCCGGCAAAGATGTTCAGAGTTCCCGCGAACACTCCGGCCCTTAGCTTTTGTTCCGTCAGCGAGCAAATCTGACGTAGTAGCAAGCGAAGACCGTCAGGGCCGCCGTTGCGAAACGCGATTCTCGCATTTGCCGTTTCGAACGTGATCACTACCTCACGGATCGCATTCATGTGCCGGGGGCAAGCGACCGCGCGCTCACTTTGCACCAATGGGGCAACCAATATCTCTTTGCGTCCTGGCTTAGCCCGATACACGCATCGCTCGCCTATGCGCTCGCTATGGTCTTGCTGAACCTGGCGATTCTTGCGCCGCTTTACCGCAAGCGGATATTCCTGCGAGTGTGAAATGCGGATGACGCTCGACCGATGGCAACTGGGCCGCGTGACGGCGGATATCTACTCGCACGCGATCCACAGCCAGGACGACGACGCGTTGCGCCGGTGGGAAGAGTGCCGCGAGCGGAATCGACTGAGCCAGACGGCGAACAGCATGCAATAGCGGCGCTTCCCAGATCCCCGTTTGGGGCCAGTGTACGAGTCAGCGACGTTACAGCCAAATGGATGGCTTCCGAATAGCCGACAATCCGGACCACTGCCGTTCCGGCCCGCTAGGATCGCTGCATCAGTCGGTCCAACCAGGATGTGGATTCGTCGAACCTTCGAGCATGTAGATCTTGCCGTGCTGGCGGACAAACGAGA
>JBEKIM010000610.1:0-3102 GCA_050011755.1 Bryobacteraceae bacterium
TCGTTTCGATTGGGCTATGGTCACAGTGGCCATTCCGACTGAACCTTTTGGTATGACCACCGTATCGCCGGCCTTAACGTCGTCGAGGATCTCGAAATCGACATTATCTCCGACATGAGCATCGGCGGACGAAACCGTGCGATTGATTCTCATGCGAACAGGCGTGCCTTCCGGGAGCACATTCTGATTGGTAGGAGTTACGGTCGCCGGCGGCGGGGCTGGCGGTACCGGAGTCTGTGCTCCGCTAAGCGCGATGCAGAGGACCAATGCAAGCGGCGGCTTCAATATATGTAATGGCACTTCCATTGTTTACCTCCGATGTCAAGGTATTCTAATGCCTAACCATCCGCGGCGGCGCGTTTATTAAAAGAACTTAACATCGTCTTGGGCCGCTTGGATCTTAGAGGACTTAAGACCAAACGCAGCTCCGGCGCACGTCTGTTTGTCCAAAAACAAAACCTTCATCGCATCGTAACGAGATCGCAGCAATCCTGGGCTATGACTATAGTATGGGCCCCAAAACAAAATTACTGTCCGTTGTTATGGCGACCATGGCGCTGGCAGGCAACCCGCGCATCTTCGCCGAATCCCCGGGCGGCTGGGGCGGTCCCAGCGTCATCGTCATCGGTATCGACGGCCTGAGCGTCGACGGTGTAGCCCGGGCGAACGTGCCCCGCCTCCGCGATTTGATGGCCCGCTCGGCCTGGACCCTGGAAGCGCGCGGCGTCATGCCGACCTTGAGCAGCCCCAACTGGGCCTCCGCCATCAACGGCGCCGCGCCCGAGCAGCACGGCATCACCTCCAACGGCTACCTGCGCCACAAGGTCGAATTTCAGCCAATCTGCCGCACTGCGGACGGTACATTTCCCACGATATTTGGTCTCCTGCGCGCCGCATACCCAACCAGCCGCATCGCCGTCTTTCACGATTGGGATGGCTTCGCCGATCTGCTCGAAAAGCACGCTCCCGATGTGCTGCGGCACGTAGCCGGCGCGGCCAAAACCACGGCGGCGGCCATCGCGTATTGGACGGAAAGCCGTCCGGCGTTCATGTTCATCCACCTGGATAACGTCGATCGCACCGGACACGCGCACGGCTGGTTCAGCAGGCAATATTACGAGGCCGTCGCGGACGCCGACGGATATGTCGGCCAGGTCCTCGATAGGGTCGATGCGGTTTCGGCGCGCGGATCCACCTACGTCCTGGTTACTTCCGATCATGGCGGTACCCGGCATGGCCACGGCAAGAACTCGCTGGCCGAGATTCAAATCCCCTGGATTCTCGCCGGCCCCGGCGTGACGCCCACCCACATTGGAGCGCCCGTGAACACATTCGATACGGCTCTCACCATCGCATGGATCTTCCATCTCGATCCTTCGCCGTGCTGGATCGGCCGCCCCGTTCTGACCGCCTTCCGCCCCTCGCTGGTTGCCCTGCGGGCCAATGCCGCCGGTGCACCGCTTTTGGATTGCTCCCACGGCGGACAATTGACCGGCACGCTGCTCACCGCCCGCCCGGAAAACGGCAGCTCCGGCCTGACACATCCCGGACAAATCGAGTGAATGCCATGCCGCGCGCCAAGATCGACCTCATTTACATCGACGCCGGCGGCGGCCATCGCGCCGCGGTCACCGCTCTTGAAGCCGTCATCCGCGAACAGGGCCGCCCATGGGAAGCGCGGCCGCGCAACATCCAGGATCTGCTCTACTCGATCGACGTGATCCGCAAGCTGACCGGCATTCCGTTCCAGGAAGTCTACAACATCATGCTGCGGCGCGGCTGGACGCTGGGTACCGCCCAATTAATCCCGTCCATGCACCTTGCCATCCGCATCTTTCACGACGCCCAGGTGCGCGCGCTCGCCCAACATTGGAGCCAGGATCGGCCGGACATGGTGGTCTCGCTTATCCCGCATTACAACCGGGCCATCAAACAGGCCCTGGCGCAAGTGTGTCCCGCCGCCGCGCTGGTGACCATCCTCACCGACATCGCCGACTATCCGCCGCACTTCTGGATCGAGCGCCAGGACCAATACGTGATCTGTGGTTCCAGCCGCGCCGTGGCTCAGGCGCGGGCGCTCGGCTACACGGAAAGCCGCATTCTGAGCACCTCCGGCATGATCCTGAATCCGCGGTTCTACGCGCCGCTCGAATTAGATCGCGCCGCCGGACGCGCGCGGCTCGGACTCAGGCCGGATTTGCCCACCGCCCTCGTCTCGTTCGGCGGCCAAGGTTCCATGGATGCCGTGAAGGTCGCGCGCGCCATCGAGCGTTGCCCGTCCGATGTGCAGATGATCGTCCTCTGCGGCCGCCACGAGCCAGCCATGCGCAAGCTACAGGCCATGCGCCACCGCGTCCCGGTGCACATCGAAGGCTTCACCACCGACGTCCCCCTTTATATGCGGCTGGCCGACTTCTTTGTTGGCAAGCCCGGTCCCGGCAGCATCAGCGAGGCGCTGGCCATGCAACTACCCGTGATCGTCGAGCGCAACCCATGGACCCTGGCGCACGAGCGTTACAACGCCGATTGGATTGTCGAGCGGCAGGCCGGCATGGTGGTGAACAACTTCTCCCATCTCGATAAAGCCATCCCGCAATTGCTTTCGCCACCTTGCTACCAGCGCTATCGCGCCAACGCGGCCGCGCTCAAGAACTCCGCGGTCTACGAGATTCCCGAGTTGCTCGCGCGCATCGTGGCTTCAGCGTGCCGGGGTGAACTTCAGTTCGCCCCTGAAGCACCTGCTAAAGCGTGTTCCACGCTTCCTCCCGCGGGCGAGGCAGCAAGCGCTCCAACTCGCTAAAGAGGGCAATCACCGGATCGGACGAGTTGCGCAACGCGCGCACGGTCGCATGCATTCCCGCCGGATCGGCAAACGCGTGTACGATCAGCGTGTTTACCGCGTAGAACCATTCCGCGGGGTGGTCGCGCTGGTAGCCATTCTGCTGCAGCCACCCGAGCAGCGTGGTCAGCAACAGGTCACGATCCGGACCGTTGGGCGTCAGGCTAAAGAGCTCGCTGTAAAAAGCAGTTTTGAAGCGGAAGAACTCCACCGGGTCGTCGTCGTCCGTCCAATCGGCCAAGGCCTCCAGGTATTGCCGCAGC
>JBEKIM010000611.1:0-3089 GCA_050011755.1 Bryobacteraceae bacterium
GCTCTCCGGACGGCGAATGAAGTTCATGGCGGCGGCATCCACCAGAAGCGATTCCGTTTCAATGCCGGGGAATTCGAGGGCCACATCGTTGAAGGTGCGGTCCCAGAGGGCCATGCTGTAGCCTTGGGCGTTGGATTTGGTGACGGATGTGACCCGCATCTTCTTGCCGCGCTTGACGGCCAGTTCGAAGGCGTAGCGTACCACGCGCTCGACGCCCCGGCGGGTGAAAACGGAAGTCTGGATGGCGACCTCCTCGGGCTGCGCCATGTAGACGAAGCCGCCCACCTGCGCATACTCGCCTTCCGTGTTCTCGCGCACGATGACCATGTCGATCTGGCCGCCTTCACGTCCGGCCAGAGGCGATTTCACGCCCGGATAGAGATACGCCGGACGTACGTTGGCGTATTGGTCGAAGGCCCGCCGGATGGGCAGCAGAAGCCCGTTGAGCGTCGTGTGATCGGGGATCTCGGGATGGCCTACGGCGCCCAGCAGGATGGCATCGCAGGGCTGCAGCAGGTCGAGCGCGCCGGAGGGCATCATCTTGCCCCAGCGGAAGAAATGCGATGCGCCCCAGTCGAAGTCCTGAAACGCAAACGTCAGATTATGTTTATGCGCGGCCTTTTCCAGCACGCGTTTGGCCTGCGGCACGACCTCGCGCCCCACGCCATCGCCGGCGATCACCGCTATTGTGAGGGTTTTCATGGAATCCTCATTTTACAGGCTGGCGCGGCTGCCATGTCTCTCCGGGCTACACTGGAACTTGGCCCAACTGCTGATTGTCGACGATGACGCCAACACCCTGGCGTCTCTTTCCCGCGCATTCCGTCTGGCCGGCCATCAAGCCACCGTCTGCGACAACGCGGCGCGCGCCCTCGAACTGATCAAGACGGAACGCTTCGACATGGTGCTCTCCGACGTGGTCATGCCCGGCAAAGACGGCCTGGCGCTGCTCGCGGATCTGAAAGCCCAGGGCGCGCCCGTGCCGGTAGTGATGATTTCCGGCCAGGCCAATATCGAAATGGCCGTGCGCGCCACGCGCCTGGGAGCCATCGACTTCCTGGAAAAACCGCTCTCCACCGAAAAGCTGCTGCTGACCATCGACAATGTACTGCGCATGCGGCGCCTGGAAGACGAGAACCGCCAGTTGCGCCAGCGGGTGGGCAAGCACGAGATCGTGCACTCCGGCGAAGCCATGCGCCGGGTGATGGCGCAGGTGGATCGCGTGGCTGCCAGCGAAACCCGCGTCTGCATCCTGGGCGAGACCGGCACGGGCAAGGAACTGATCGCGCGCGCTCTGCACGATCGCAGTCCCCGCCGCGATGGCCCATTCGTCACGCTGAACTGCGCGGCGGTGCCCGCCGAACTGATCGAATCGGAGTTGTTCGGCCACGAAAAAGGATCGTTCACCGGAGCGGTCTCGCGGCACCTGGGCAAGTTCGAACAGGCCCACCACGGGACGTTATTTCTGGATGAAATCGGCGACATGCCGGCGGTCATGCAGGCCAAACTGCTGCGCGTGCTGGAAGAGAAGCAGGTGGAGCGCATCGGCGGCGACCGCTCCATTCCGGTGGATGTGCGCGTGGTGGTGGCCACGCATCGCAACCTGGACGAGATGGCCGCGCGCGGCATCTTCCGCCAGGATCTCTATCACCGTATCTATGTTTTTCCGCTGTCTCTGCCGCCGCTGCGCGAACGGCAGGAGGATATCCCCGCGCTGGTGGATCACTTCGCGCGACAGGTTTCGGAAATCAACGGATGGAAGCCGAAGCCAGTTTCGGCCGAAGCCATCGCGGAGCTGAGCCGGTATGGCTGGCCGGGCAACGTGCGGGAATTGCGCAACGTGGTGGAGCGCCTCCTACTGCTGGCCGACGCCGAAGTCGACGCGCCCGCGGTGCGCCTGGCATTGCCCCATATGGCCACGGCGACGGCGGCGCCACTGGGCGGGGGTACGCTCGCCGCGCGGACCGAGGCATACGAGCGCGAAGTGATTCTGGCCGAGCTTAAGCGTCATCAGCGTATGACCGACACCGCCAAAGCGCTGGGCCTGGAGCGCAGCCACCTGTATAAGAAATGCCAGCAGCTAGGTATCGACTTGCGCGCCATGCGCACCGAGCCGCGCGCTTGATTTCGGGCTGCGCCGCGGTTGAACCGCTACTTCCCGCGCGGCGGGGCTATCACCCTGGCCAGGAATAGATCCAGGAATCCGCGCACGTTCACATCGCGCGCGATCAGCGTAGTCGCCTGGACGCCCTGCGGCAATTGGTCCGCGGGCTTGAACATGGTCATGCCATTCGTTACGCAGCAGCCGGTTTCCACCTGTACGCTTCCCAACTGCGTCTCGATCAGGTTGGGCTGGACGACGGTGGCCACGGCGAGCGGATCGTGCAGCGTCGGGAACTGATTCGGATGGCCATCCTGCCACAGGTCGATGAGCTTGGCCAGAAAGCGCGAGGCGGGATTATCGGCCGCGCGCAGCCGCGCCAGGTCGGCGCCTTCCAGTTTGCAGCGGGTGGTCACGTCCAGGCCCACCGCGGTAATCGGCACTCCGGACGAAAACACAATTTCAGCCGCCACGCGGTCCCGCCAGATGTTGTACTCCTGGTAGAGCATGTGGAACGCGCCGCCCATCAGCACGATGCGCGCGATCTTGGGGCGGATATTCGCGCCGCTCTTCAACGCCAGGGCGATGTTGGTGAGGGGACCGATGGGCACCAGGGTGATCGGCCGCGGGGACGCCAGCAGAGTTTCGACGATCAGTTCGGCCGCGCGGCGGTGGGCTGCCTCGGGGACCGTATCCGCGCCCGTCAGCACTTCAAATTGCCGCGCGCGCTGCGGTCGCACCGGATCGAGCAGCGGCTCGGAAGCGCCCGTTGCCACCGGAATGTCATGGCGGCCGTAGAGGCCCAGTTCTTTCCAGGCGAGGCGCGTGCGGGTTTCCGTGTCGTCGATGACGGTCGTCACCGCGCGTACGTCCAATTCGGGCGATTGCAGCGCCAGAGCCAGCGCCAGGGCATCGTCGATGTCGTCGCCGATGTCGGTATCGAGAATGATGGGGGTGCGTTCCTGCGCCCAGCAGGCTGTGCAGAGCA
>JBEKIM010000612.1:0-3070 GCA_050011755.1 Bryobacteraceae bacterium
GGCTTTGGGGCACCAAAACCCCCCAGAATCCGGCATAAAACAAGCCAAGAAGATCTTAAACAACCGCTTTATTGGCGCTTCCGGGCGAACGACTTACTTTTTCACCAACGTCTTCAGCGTGCCGGCGGGACTTTTAAGTCCCGCTAACGGCGGACTGAAGTCCGCCGCAGCACGCTGAAGCGTGCGCCACGGGCTGTCAAACGACCCAGCCCAGATGCAGCGCGACAATTCCGCCTGTCAGCCGTTCAAATTCGACCCGGCCGAATCCCACGGCGCGCATCATGTCGGACAATTCCTCCGGCGCGGGAAACTTCCGCACCGATTCCGGCAGGTATGCGTAGGCATCGCGCGAGCCCGATAAAACACCGCCAATCAGCGGCAGAATATGCCGCGAATAGAAGCTGTACACCGCGCCGAACAGGCGATTCGGTGGCTGCGAGAATTCCAGGATGGCCGCCACTCCGCGCGGCCGCAACACGCGCCGCATCTCCCGCAGACCCGTGTCGTAATTGGCCAGATTGCGGAAGCCGAACGCCACCGTGATCAGATCGAGCGAGGCATCCGGCATGGGCAAGCGCAAGGCGTCGGCTTCGAAGAATGGGTTGCCGCTTACCTTCGCGCGCGCCGCGGCCAGCATGGGATGGCAAAAGTCCGATCCCATGACCGGTTTACCGCCGTCGCGCCGCCGCTGCAGAGCCCGCACCAAGTCGCCCGTGCCGCAGCAAATATCCAGGACGCGTGCTTCGGGAAGCGCCAGCACATCCCGCACCCGCGCCACGGTGTGCGCCCGCCAGTAGCGATCGATGTTGAACGAAAGCAGATGATTGGCCAGGTCGTAACGATGCGCCACGCGGCCGAACATGCCGCGCACCCACGCGGCCGCCTCCTGTTCGCTGCGCGCTCCCTCCGGCCTGGTTCCCTTCATGCCAGAGCGGCCTGGATTGCCGCCAGCACCAGTCCTGCGTCGAAGCCGGACAGCACCCGCACTTCTCCGATCCGCTCCGGCAGCACGAAGTGAACCTTGCCCCGGATGGTTTTCTTGTCGCTGGCCAGGCGCGCGAGCAGGCGCTCCGGCTCGATGCCGGCGAGCGAAGGAATGGGGCCATACAGCTTAATGGCCTCCAGGATATCCACCGTATCTTCCGCCGGGAGATGGCCCGTCATCTGCGCCAGGTACACCGCCGCGCGCATACCGAACGCCACCGCCTCGCCGTGCAGGAAGCGCGTATAGGCGGTTTCGGCTTCCAGGGCGTGCCCGAAAGTGTGGCCGAAATTCAGGATGCGCCGCACGCCGCCCTCGCGCTCGTCGGCGGAGACCACTTGCGCCTTGATCTCGACCGACTCCGCGATGATGCGATCGACCGCTTCCGGTTGGCGCGCCAGCACGTCCGCGCTGCGCTCCGCCAGGAAGCGGAACAACGGCTCGCTGCGGATCACGCCCGCCTTCAGGATTTCGTACAGGCCCGCGCGATACTCGCGGTCGGGCAGCGTCTCAAGCACAACCGCATCGATCAGAACGGCGCGCGGCTGGTGAAAGCTGCCGACCAGGTTCTTGCCGATTCGCAGATTCACGCCGGTCTTGCCGCCGATCGCCGCGTCCACCTGCGCCAGCAGCGTGGTGGGGATCTGTACCACCTGAATGCCGCGCATGAAGATCGCCGCCAGGAACCCGGCCATGTCCGTTACGATGCCGCCGCCGAACGCTACCACTACGCTGGAGCGGTCTCCGCCCAGGCGCACCATTTCCTCAGCCAAATGCTCCACAGGCGCCAGCCGCTTTTGGTCTTCGCCGCCGGGCAGGAAAAGCACCTCGTGCGGGATACCGGCCAGGCCCTGCTCGAGACGTGCGCACTGATGGCCCCAGACGTCTTCGGTGGAAACTACGAATAACTTGCCGGCCCGCGCGGGCACATAATGTGCGGTGCGTGCCAGGATGCCGCGCTCCACCACCACATCATAGGCGGCAGGTGGCGTTTCCACGTGGAAGGTGGGCATATTCGTGTTTTACCACGCGGTCAGGCTGCATACGCGGCGGCCACCTGCTTCCGGACGAACTTCAGATCGCGGGCAATCGCGGCCATGTCGGCCGGCTCGTATTCGAGATGCAGGGACAGCGGTCCGGTGAAATGCGCGGCAGCCAACATGCCGAACACCTGCGTCCAGTTCACCATGCCTTCGCCGATTGGGCACATGCGCATGCTCCACTTGCCGCCTGTTTTTTCCCAATAGAAATCTTTCAGGGCCACCATTTTGATGCGCGGCAGGGCCATCCGCATGGCGATCGACCAGCCAGCCTCGCCGCCCTCCGCGGTGGCGTGGCATGGATCGAAATAGTAGCCGATCCAGTTGGGGTCCTGCCCCTCGATGACGGCGCGGCCATCCCAGACAGCTTCGCCTACGTAATTACCGGAATGGTTGTGAAACCCCGCCACCATGCCGTAAGCGCGCGCCAGCGCCACCAGTCCGGCCACGTCGCGGCGCACTTCGGCGACGCGCGTTTCGATGTTATCGCCGGGCCGGTAGTTCCAGTAGCCGAGCTTCCAGTAGGGCACCTTCATGCGGTCGCGGCCGCAGAGCGCCAGGACGTTGTGGATGTTGGGATCGGCCGCGGTCACGAAAGCGGTGGTGATCATGGGGACCTCCACGCCTTCCGCGCGAATAGCTTCCACCGCGCGGTACAGATCGGCGGCCGAGAGCGACGGCTCGACGTGTCCGCCGGGGCGCACGGTGAGATCGCAGCCGGCGAAGCCCAGATCCCTGAGGACGCCGCCAAGTTCGGAATAGTGCAGTTTGGGCAGGTGTTTGGAGAAGAGGCAAATTGTGGGCGCTGCGGGAGCCGCGGCGCGCAACTGGGCCGCCAAGGTCGCGCCGCCTATGGTGAAGGCTCTTCGAGTGAGGTCCATGCTTGATATCGTCGCACAGAGGCCGGAGCGCCGAATCTATGCTGGCTCCGGTATCTCCGAGGCATCGACAGCCTCTCCGTCGAGCACCCGGCGCGCGCGCCCGGCGTCGAATTCCTTCTCCCATTTCGCCACCACGATGGTGGCTACGCCGTTGCCCACCAGGTTGG
>JBEKIM010000613.1:0-3065 GCA_050011755.1 Bryobacteraceae bacterium
GCAGCGCTTCGGTTTCAGTGATGGGATATTGCGCCCAGGACAGGTAGACGCGTCCCAGATACGAATTTTTTGCCGCGAGCGTCACCGGAGTTTCCTCTGGCTTGTAGCGGATGTCGAGGCGGCCTTCGGGATCGACCTCGGGTTCCAGCGAGTTCACCGGCGCGAGCGCGAAGAAACTCGGGGTTTCCACCACGCCGTACCAGTGAAATGGATCGGTCATCGCGGGATAGGCGGAAACCCGCAGCGGATCGGCACTTTCATAAGAGCGGGCGGAGAGCGCATTGATTGCCCGGCGATGTTCGTAATCGCGCACGCCCCACATCAACACCACCCCTGCGAGCGCCAGAGTCGCGGCGACGCGGCCTCTGGGCCGGCGCTGCCGCGCGCCGATTTCGCGGTCGATCAATGAGAAGAGCTCTGGCACGATCAAGCCCAGGAACAGGAAAGCCAGCATCACCGGCTCAACGATGAACACGATATCCCACGAGTACCATTTTTCGTAAAAGGGCCAGAAGGGACGAACGCCGTAATTGTTGGTGAAATCGAGAAGGATGTGGCTGAGTCCTGCGAGGCACGCGTAGAGATAGAGCAGTCCCCAGCGCGGCGGCAGGTTGGGATTTTTCAGCTTGCGTCCGCGCAGCCGCCAGATCAGGTAGACGAAGGCCACCACCGCTGCGGCATCGATGGGAACGCCGAGAAAAGAGTGTGTGAATCCGCGATGATGGGCGAAGCCGAATGCGGGGCCGCCGAAACGGCTGAGTACATCCAGGTCGGGAGCTTCGGCTGCGAGCGTGAGCGTGAGCGTGGCCAGGGCTGTCTTGCGGTTCAATCCGGCGCGACCCATGCACGCGCCGGTCAGGAAGTGGGTGACGGGTTCCAAGCGGGCTCGGGATATTGTGACATGGCGGAGGGCGGGTGCGCATGGGGCTGGGGAAGCTGGCTTGAAGTGTGGAGCATAGCGGCTCGCTTCGCTTTGCCGGACAGCCGAGAGCCTGCCCTGAGCGAAGTCGAAGGGCGGCTGTCGCTACGTGATTTATTTACGTGAGCATTTACGCTAGCAGGGTTAGGGCGTTAGGCACGATTGTCATTTCTACTGGCAGGGTGCCTAGCAATTCGCCGTCAGCTTCCGCATAGATCTTCTGGTGCGGAAGGTTGGCAGGCTCGGGAAGATATTGGCAGGAAACTTTGCGGCTATACACCAGGTCGATACCCGGGATGGACCACTTCTGGCGCAGCACGGCGCGGGTCACGTAGGCGAGATACGCAGGGCGGCCCGCTGCGCGACATACGATCAGGCGCAGGTCATTGCGATCCAGGGATGCGCCGGGGGCAAATTCCTGCAGAACTCCGCCGAAATTGCGAATGCGCACTGCCATCAATTCCGTTACCTTGGCGCTGCGGTGTTCGTCAGTGCCGGCCACAATGTATTCCGTCGAGAAATGCCGCATGCGATAGGTGAGCCAGAGCCTCCAGGCCTTGGCATAGTAGGCCGCCATTCCCAACTGCCGCTTGCTGTCGGCGTGCAGTTTGTAGAAGAGGTGAGCGTCTGCCCCCATGCCGGCCGTCACAGTGAAATAGCGCGTACCCGGTTTGCCCTCGAAATCCAAGTATCGAATATGCCCCAAAGCCACGCGGCGCGGAGACGCGTGGAGCGCCGCCTTGGCGGCAGCGATGACGTCGAATGGAAGCTTCAGATCATGGGCCAGCGCGTTGGCGGTGCCCATGGGTAATATCGCCAGCGCCACCGGGGACATCGCCAGCGCCTGGATAATGTTGTGGACGGTGCCGTCGCCTCCACAAGCAAAAATTGTGTCGCAACCGGAAGCGATGGCTGCACGCGTGTGTTCGCCGGCATCGTCGCGGGACTGCGAGAGCACCAGTTCGGCTTCGACGCCGGCGGCACGCAAGAGGTGCAGAACGGATTCCAGGTTCGCCTGCCGCCGCAGGCGGCGGCCTCCGGAGTCAGGGTTATAGAGCAGAGCTGCTTTGCGCATCATGGGTCCGCGAAGCTGGATTGTACCGGAGAGGCAGTTCAGTGCAGGCGGCTCAGCGCTTGCCCCACTCCCACATGCCGAACATCGCTTTCTGCGGCAGCGGGTGCCCGAATTGGCGTGCCAGCATCGCGATTTGACCGCGGTGGTGCGCATCGTGCGCGATGAGGTAGGCGGCGAAGCCAGCCACGTCCGGGCGAAAACCGCGTATGCGTCCGTTGTCTTGCAGAGCTGCGATCATCACCACGCTCAGAGCGTGACGGCTGCGCTCCAGGGCATGCAAAGCTTGAGCGGGCGTCACTTTCGTGCGATCAAGTTGTGCGGGGATCTTGCTACCCTTGGCCGAAACCTTCAGCCACATCACTCGCACATTATGCATGTGGGCGACAATCGCCGGAATGGTGCGGCCTTTGCCATTGGCGGTTTTTCCCTTCCAGGCAGCGGAAGGAATGTGGTCGATCAGATATTGGTTGATGCGGTTGTTGGTGTTGAATGCGTTCAACAAGGCGATCGGGAGCGCACTGGCAAACGCCTTCCCCCGGGAGACCGTGTTCGCCGCTGATGGAGCGTCTGGCATGATTCGTTAGTGTCCGGAGCTCAACTTCTTGGCAGGAACCCTCAATTTGGCATAAGCTGACGCCACTTGCAAGGGGCGTCTTTTCCACAGCGTCTTTTTGTCCGACGTTTTGGGGCTACTTGCACCACGACCGAAACTCAGGAGGATCACCAGATGAAAATTCTGGCAGTCGTTATGTGCGCAGCATTTCTTTGCTCGGCGATGGCGGCACAGGACCATACGTCCCATGCAACCGCCCGCGGCAACGCTCGTCCGGTGACGGTTGTGACCGGGTTGGGCGATCTCCATCACCCTGTTTCCACGCACAATCCGCAGGCGCAGCAGTTTTTTGACCAGGGACTGCGCTTTATCTACGCCTTTAATCACGACGAGGCGGCACGCTCCTTTCAGCATGCCGCAGACCTCGATCCCAAGCTAGCCATGGCGTACTGGGGCGTCGCCGAGGCCGTGGGTCCGAACTACAACGATCCGGCTGATCCGGATCGCTACAAGCATGC
>JBEKIM010000614.1:0-3065 GCA_050011755.1 Bryobacteraceae bacterium
CTCTTCCCAGGCAACCAGATCACGCGCCAGAAGACGCCCGAACTGGCCCAAGCAGCCCGTGCAACCATCGAACGCCGTCTGGCCAATGGCGGCGGCCACACTGGCTGGAGCCGCGCCTGGATTATCAACTTCTGGACGCGTCTGGGCGACAGCGACAAGTCTCACGAAAACCTGCTGGCGCTGCTGCGCAGGTCCACTCTGCCGAACTTGTTCGACAATCACCCGCCGTTCCAGATCGACGGCAACTTCGGCGCCACCACAGCTATCGCCGAGATGCTCCTGCAGAGCCACGCCGGGGAAATCGAGCTGCTGCCGGCGCTGCCAAAGGCATGGAGAAGCGGAAGGGCATCCGGATTGCGCGCCCGCGGAGGAGTAGAGGTCGATCTTGCCTGGGCGGACGGCCTACCCATCAGCGCCACGCTACGGACCTTGGTGGACAGCGTGCAACAACTGCGGATCGCTCCCGGCGTGCGCATCCGGAGTATCCGCGACGGCCGCGTGGAACTCCCGGCGCCGTCCGTGGACAACTCGCTGGCGCGCGTGAGCGTCAAAGCGGGGCACCTTTATATGATCGAGTTTGAAGTGACCTCGACACATTGATAGTTAGTCGGGTCGCCGCGTCGCCTACCGGAAAAGCCGCGGAGCGAAGTCGTTCAAGCAGCGCCGCCACGTCAGCCATTCATGCGCCGTACCGGGCGACTCGAAATAGACATTGTGAACGCCGGCAGCGGTCAGAGCATCGCTGAATTGCTTCGTTCCCGGCCCTTCGGCGGACCCGATTCCGAGGAATAGGACTTTGACTTTTTGGTTGAATGCGGCTGGATCCGCGAATGCACCACCACAGGTGGCTTTCGGATCGAAAGTCCCGCCCCTACCGCCGCAGCTTCCGCTAAATCCGCCCAGGTACGCAAACCTGTCGAGGTTGTTGAGCGCGGTCGTAAACGTCTGCATGCCACCCATCGACAGCCCCGCCATGGCCCGGTTCTCGCGCCCTGTAAGCGCCCTATAAGTCCGTTCGACCGTGGGAATCAAATCGGCGAACATCATGTCGGTGAAACCCGAAAGGTTGAACCCTACCCGTCCGCCGGGCCCGGCGCCACGACCCTCTGCGCCCGGTGTGCCACCGGTGGGAGGCGGAGCGCTTGCCGGAGCCGGAACCAACGCGCGAGATGCGAACAGGGCGGCGCTTTCGCCGGGCTTGACCGCGTTGAGATTGTCCATCACGATGATCATCGGCTTGGCCTTCTTCTCCGCAATCAGGTTGTCCATGATGAAATCCACGTGGCCCTGGATATACCAGCCGGTTTCATCTTCGCCCCAACCGTGGAGCAAATACAGAACCGGGTAGCCACCTTTGGCGTTCGTCCCATAATCTGGCGGCGTGTAGACGAAGCATCGGCGCCACTTGTTGGTAATCGTAGAAAAATACCATTGCTCGCTCACGTGACCGTGCGGCACATCCTTCGCGCGATAGTAGCTTGCGTCCGCTTCCGGCTCGGGAATTTCGATGCCGCTGTTCTGCCAGCCCGATCCGAAGAACGTCATGGTCGAGGGATCCGCGACGGTCGCGCCATCGATCTGCAGGCTGTAGTAGTGGAAGCCGGCCACCAGCGGTGTCGTAGTGACGCTCCATATGCCGTCCGGGCCTTTCGTCATCTCGAACCCGCGGCCGAGCCGCACCGTCACCCTTTGGGCATCGGGAGCTACGACTCGAAACATCGCGCGATTGTCCGGATAGACGCAAGGGTACTTGGCTTCGGGAATGTTCAACCCGGAAGGCTTGCAGTCATCGGCGGCCTGGGCCCAGCAGACGCCGCAACCCAACAGGACCAAAGCAAACGCGGCTTTCATACGATCTCCTTCGATTAGGTGCGCGACGCTACGGCTACCTGCCGCGTACGCATTAGCTATTCAGAGCTGCAAACAGGGATACCATATAGACACAATGCAGTCAATCCAACCCTGCAAACGTGTACAGGTCCGCAAATGATTCGCATCCGTGCAAGCTTCCTGATCGCCATCCTGTCCGTTGCCCCGCTTGGTTTCGCCCAGCGGGGAACGCCGATTGAGCAGCAGCTCACCTTCACGCCTTATCACGCCAGCGGCATTTATGACATCGGCGAAACAGTTGGCTGGACTGTCACCCCCGGCCCGGCGACACCCACCTACGCATACAAGTGGACGATTCGACGCAATAACGCCGTGGTGCTCAAAGAAGGCAAGCTGGATCTTTCTTCCGGCAAGGACAAGATCGAAATCATCGGCGATCAGCCCGAAATGATCTACGTCTCGGTGGAACCGTCCGCCAGCCTCGCCGAACGCGCGCCGGACGCAAGCGGCGCTGGGCCCGCTTACACGGGAGGCAACACCGGCCGAAACAACGGACTCTACGCCGTCGGCGCCGCGGTCGCTCCAACGAAAATCGGCCTCTCGACACCGCGGCCCGATGACTTCGACGCATTCTGGGAACGCAGGTTGGCCGCCCAGGCCAAGGTCCCGATCAACCCCGTCCTGACGCCGGTTTCGACCGATGTGCCGGGAGTTGAATTGAACATGTTCGCCCTCGATGCGCTGGGTTCCAAAGCTCACGGCTACATTGCTAAGCCTGCCCGCGAAGGAAAGTTTCCCGCGCTCATCCAATTGCAGTACGCCGGCGTGTACGCATTGAACGCGCGCGGCGCCGCGCAGCGTGCCGCCGAAGGCTGGTTGTTCGTCAATGTCGATTCGCACGACAAGCTGCCGTCGGATCCCTCCGGGGGCATCCCGCAAAACTATCAGACGATCGGCAACACCGATCGGGAGAAATCGTATTTCCTGAATATGTACCTGCGCGACTCGCGGGCCCTGGATTACCTGCTGACGCGGCCCGACTGGGACGGCAAAACGATTGTCCTCACCGGAGGCAGTATGGGTGGACAACAGAGTCTCGTGCTGGCGGGCCTCCGTCCCGAGAAGGTTACCGCGGTACTGGTCTGTGTGCCGGCCGGCGCCGATACCAACGGAGATCTTCACGGCCGTAAGGCCGGGTATCCCGGCTGGCCGCCGGACAACCCCGAAGCGATGAA
>JBEKIM010000615.1:0-3063 GCA_050011755.1 Bryobacteraceae bacterium
GAGGCGACGAGGACGCCTGGGATAATCTCGGACGCGCGCGAGAGATTCTTGACAACCTGATCGCGGCGGGCAAGGCCAAGCCCATGATCGTGGTGATGACCAATGGCAACTATAACCAGACCGCCGCACCCGGAATCGTGCCCCAGGTTGAGACCCCGCCTGCTTCCGGTCCTGGCGGCCAGAACGTCAACAAAGTTTCCACCGCCGTCCAACTGCGCTTCGATGTCGGCCAATCTCGCTCGCTTCCCGCCTCCGTAGGGCAGCGCCTACTCGCGTTAGCCGGCAATCGCGCCACGCAAGACGGCGTGTTGATCATCACGTCCCGCGTGCACCGGACGCAGGCGGCCAATCGAGCCGAAGCCCGGGCGCGATTGAACGAACTGATCACCCGCGCGCAAGTCGCGCCGAAGACCCGCCGCCCCAGTCGGCCCGCGCTCGGCTCCAAGGTCCGTCGGCTCACTGCAAAATCGCAACGATCCTCCTCCAAGAAACTGCGCGGTATCGAATCACCCCACTACTCTATCCCGGATCCATTGAGTTCAAACTTGGTAGCATCAGGGTAAACGCGACACACCTCCAACAGCACCGCATGCGAGTCGACGGCTTTGACAGTTGTACTGTACACCGCCTTGGCCTCGTCTCTCCTGAATTACAGCCCGCGTGCTGTGGCGCAGACCAGGGGCTGTCCTATCCGACTCGCCGCCGACGGCGCCATCCGCAACCCGGTGAGTCTCGCCAGTCACAATGGCGTTCTCCATGCCGCCTTCACCCTACGCAGCCAAAAGATGCACGAGCAAGCCCTGCGTGAATGCTACGTCTATCAAGCCCCCTCGGGACCTGTGGAGTCGCCGATTCTGCGCCTCAATCCTGGCGACCGGCTCGAGTTGCTTCTCACCAATCGGCTCACCTATGTTCCCCCTGGCCCTCCTAATATCATTCCCGGCCACAGCCACCCGGAAGAGATTGGCGCAGGCGCATGCTCCCCCGGGGATATGTCGGTAACCTCGACCAATCTTCATTTCCACGGATTAAGCATTCCGCCGAAGTGCCATCAGGATGACGTTCTGACCACCAGCCTGTCGAACACCGCCGAGCCCTTCGAGTATCGCTTCGTAATTCCATCCAATACAGCGCCTGGACTGTACTGGTATCACCCGCACCTGCACGGTTTCTCTACGCTGCAAGTGAATGGCGGTGCGGCCGGCGTCCTCATCGTCGGCGGCATCGAAAAGGTGAAGCCGGAAATCGGCGGACTTCCCGAACGGGTTCTCATCATCCGGCAGGAATTCAAGGACGCCGATTCCTGGCTGCCCGGTCCCAATCGTCTTTCGGTTAACTTTCAGCCGGCGATCTTCCCTCGCCGCCGTTCGCCCATAATCGAAATGAAACCGCGAGCCAGGGAATTTTGGCGGGTCGCCAACGCTTCGTCACAAGCGCTGTTGGCCTTGCAACTCGTTTATGATGGCGTCCCGCAAAACGTGTCCCTGATTGCGCTCGATGGCGTCCCCGTGCAGCGCAGACTGCCCCTCAGTACGATCGAAATGCCTCCGGCCGGCCGCGCCGAATTCATCGTTACCGGGCCTGCCCCCGGCCAGGTAGCTTCCTTCCGGCAAGCCGGCTTCGATACCGGACCCATCGGTCCGCCAACTCCCGCGCAGGAATTGGCCCGCATTGTCGCGCGTCCGGATGCCGCGGTGCCTCCCGCCGCGCAGCCCGGAACAGCGCCGCCGTACCATCGGCCCGCCGGTGGCCGAGTGACCGCGCATCGCGCCTTCTATTTCGCCGAAGCCGCCAATGGCTCGAACGGCCCCACCCGATTCTTCCTAGTCCCCGAAGGCGCGACTCCCACGGTCTTCGATCCCGCTGCCCCCCCCCAGGTGACCACGAAGGTAGGCGCCCTGGAAGATTGGACCATCTCCAATCACGCCGGCGAGGTCCACACCTTCCACATCCACCAGGTCCACTTTCTGTTCCTTGAGAGGAATGGGAGAAAACTGCCGCACCCGGAATGGAGAGACACAATCATTCTGCCGGCCTGGGATGGCGCCGGAACATATCCCACCGTAAAACTGCGTGTGGATTTCCGCGATCCGTTCATCGCCGGCGTTTTTCCTTTTCACTGTCACATCCTCGATCACGAAGACGCCGGAATGATGGCCACCATTGAAGTGATTCCTTAACGCCGCTCCAGTCTCCCCCCTTGACAGACCCGGTGCGATTCGGTACTTTACCTCCTAGGATGGCCGCTCGGGGGCAGAGGCGGCGGCCGATCATTACACCGAGGTTACAATCGTGGACAATCAGAACTCTTTACGCGGCCCGCGGGATCCCCGGACCTCGCTCGCTTCCCGCCGCGCTTTCCTGCACTCCCGCCGGCGGTTTCTGGAGCAACTTGGCGGCGCCGGCCTGGCTGCACTCGCGGCGCCTTTGCGCGGCGAAACTTCCAAACCTAAGATTAAGCCACGCGGGCAAGGCATCTCCCAAGTTCAGCACATCTTCATTTTGTGCCAGGAGAACCATTCCTTAGATCATTACTTCGGCACCTATGCCGGCCTGCCCAGCGGTTATGGCATCCCCGCCAACTATACCAGCGGCGGTCAGGCGCCTTATCATTTCACAACGCTAACGGACAACAACAACGATCCGAACCACGATTGGGATGCCATCCACACCGGATACGCCAACGGCGCCATGAACGGCTGGTATGCGGCCAATGGCATTAACTCCCTTGGATATTACGACGCCTCCGATCTCGCATACTACTACTCACTGCTGCCCCAATACACCTTGTGCGCGAACTATTTCTGCGGAATGCTTAGCGACACCCAGCCCAACCGCATGATTCTGTATTCCGGCACCAGTGGGGGCAATTGCTGCGATTGCATCGAAACCAACGGCTCATTGAATTCCTCCACGTATCCGTGTATTCTCGATCTGCTCAGCCAGCACGGCGTGACTTTCGCCAATTACAACTTCGGCGTTCCCGACAACTACTCCTATTTGGCGTTGTGGTCGAATTGGGCCACGGGCGGCTCCGGCAACGAGCTGAATAAAACGCAGAGT
>JBEKIM010000616.1:0-3055 GCA_050011755.1 Bryobacteraceae bacterium
GACTATCGACTTTTCGTCAAAGTAAGGCGTCCAATCCCCGCTCTTGAGAACCTGTTTGACCCATGTGCCATACGCCACCGAGACCACCGTATTGCCGTCGCAAATCAAATTCGGCTTGCCCGCCCAGCAGAGTCCGTATACTTCCGTGACATTGGTGTAGAAGTACCCGTAAAACGGCGTCCCCATATTGAGCTTGGATGCCGGCACATGGAACTGGTCCAGGAAGATATTGGCGGTTTCCGCGGCGCTGCCACCGGGTTCACATTCCCAGGGCTGCGGATTTTTCGGATTCGGGAAGATCGGCGAATTGAGCTGTCCGTCATCGGTCCAGGGACCCGCGCAGTCGTACATCATAATATTGAAATAATCGATGACCGGTTCGACGCCCGGGACATCGTACCCGCCACCGCCCCATGGCGGAATGTCCGCGGAGAGCACATAGGTGGGACTGGGGAAGGTCTTGCGCAACCCCGTCATCACGGCGTAGAACATCTGTTTATCCGCCGTAGAACTGGGATATTCCCAATCGATATCCAGGCCGTCGTAGCCGTTGGTGGTGATGAACGTCTGCAAATTCCCCAGCAGGACTTGCAGGGCCCCGGGGGTGGTTTCGAGGCCGGGAAAATCGCCGCCCAACAACAACATCACCTTCACCCCGGCGGCGTGCGCCTTGCTAATGAGCGCCGGCTCCAGGAAGCCGTCGGGTACCGAAAGGCTGCCATCGCCGTTAAACCCCACGCCTGCATGGTTGATGTGAGTTAACATGTGAAACGGAATCTGGGCCGAGCTGTACGGGGGCGTTTGTGTTCTGCTCCAATAACCGTAGTCGCCCACCAGACGCTTGGGCAACTGCGCCTGCGCCGGCACCAGAGCCAGGCCGCAGGCGATACACGCACCCAAAACCGCCGAAGATCGAGTCATTCGAATGCCTCCATTAGTGTGTACTTTACACCCTTTGCGCGAGAGAACGCCACTGCCCGGCGCGATCGATATTCCGTTTTGAGTGCGGCAAGCGCATAATTGAAGTAAATACGCCAGGAGGCGGTATGAGCTGCCGAACGTGGGTACCTGTGGGGACGATGCTGGCCGTAGCGGCGGCATACGGGCAGAATCCGGGACAAGCCGCAATCGAGAAGAGTGAAGAGCGGGTGGTCTTCTTCACCGGCAGCGTGATGCTGGAAGATGGCTCGGCGCCGGCGGAATCGGTGCGTATCGAGAAAGTCTGCGACGGACGCACCAGTTTTGAAGCCTGGACCGACGAGAAGGGCCATTTTGGCTTCAAGGTAACGCCGGGCGGGAGCGACGTTTCGTCAGGCGACGCCAGCCTGGGAGCCACGCAGCGCAATGACGAACTGAACAAAGCCATGAACGCGACCTCCACACAATACTCCATGCCGATTACCCAGGCGTTGAGAAACTGCTGGCTGCGGGCGGTTCTGCCGGGGTATCGTTCCGAAAACGTCAACATGGCCATCAAGAGTACTTTGGACGATGCGCGATTGGGCACGATCATTCTGCATCCACTCTCCCGGGCGAGCGCCCTGGTGGTCAGCGCCACTACCCTGCAGGCTCCCGCGAGTGCCCGTAAAGCTTACGACAAGGGCCTGGAAGCGATGCGCGCGCAAAGGTGGGATGCGGCAATCTCCGAATTCGGCAAGGCCGTCAAGATCTACCCAAAATACGCGATCGCATGGTATCAACTGGGCCTCGCACGGCAGAGCCGGAATGACTTAGCGGGCGCGGCGGAAGCCTGGCAGGAAGCACAGAAAAGCGACCCGCGGTATGTCAAACCCTACGAGAATCTGACGCTGGCGGCCGACCATAGGGGCGATTGGGCGGAATCGGAGAAATACTCGCGCCTGTGGCTGCAGCTCGACCCGGAGGATTTCCCAGGGGCTTATCTTCTGAATGCAGTCGCAAATGCCCGTCTGAACCGGCCGGAGGAAGCCGAGCGTGCCGTGCGCGAGGGCTTGCGCCTGGACAAGGACCAGAAGATCCCGCGCATGAGCTATGTGCTCGGCCTCATCCTGATGGAAAAAAAAGAGTACGCGGAGTCCGCCAAGTGTTTTCGCAAATACCTGGAGCTGGCGCCCAATGCGAACGACGCGGCGATCGTGCGGCAGCAATTGCCCAAGGTGGAGGAACTCGCCGCCAACCCGCAAGCGAAGTAGGTTGCTCCGGCGCCCCGGCGGCTCACTTGACGGCCAACCGGAAATCCACGGTAACGACCAGGGCATCCGGCATCACTTGAATGCGCGGCACGCTGAAATCGAGCAATTCCTGGCGGTAGACCGCCTGCGGCGCGGTTTGCTCGAGGAGGCTCCTGGCCTGATCTCCCACGCGATATTCGAATTGCTTCCGCAGGCTATCGCCCAAGGCCGCACACACCCGGCGCATGTAATATCCCGTGCGCGGTTGGCCGCCCGCTCCGCGGCTTTCCACCCGGACATCCTTCAGGCCGATCGCCCGGTTGTGGTAATAAGGAACGGCCGTGATGTACACGTCGAACGAATCGCCCAATCCAATGCATTGTCCTAAGACATTCAGGGCGGAGCGGCCGGTGAATTTGGCCTGCAGGGTCAGCTTTCCGTTTTCGCCGCGCAGTTCGGGATGCTCCAGATAAGCGAAACTGCATTTGGCGGCTGGGCTGCCGCGGACGTAACGGCGGCCGTCCTGAGTAAACACCTCCCGCGCCAGGATCTTCCGGATGGCGCTGTAGTGGATTTCGAGGTCGGCGGCACACGCGCCGGAGATCGACAGGACAGAGAGAAGGAAGGCCGCGATATTTCCGTTCATCAGAACCCGCAACTTCAATTCTTGCGTAGATTGAATCGCGGCGCATCAGCGGCGCCGGGGGAGCTAGCGGTCTTTGGACCGCTCTGGAGCTTGGACATTTCTCGTGATGACTGGCCTCTTGCCCGTGGCGCACGCTTCAGACGTTGGTGAAAAAGTAAGTCGTTCGCCCGGAAGCGCCCAATAAAGCGGTTGATTAAGATCTTCTTGGCTTGTTTTATGCCGGATTCTGGGGGGTTTTGGTGCCCCAAAGCCCCCTTTT
>JBEKIM010000617.1:0-3031 GCA_050011755.1 Bryobacteraceae bacterium
CCCGGAAGCGGCCAAAGCCCTGGCCAGTTCGAGACGCGCCATCGGGCCCATCGGATCGTTCAACATGATTCCGGGATGATCCAGAATTTTCTGAAATTCCGCAGCTGCCTCGCGCCGGCGGCCCAAGCGGGAATAAGCGAGGCCGCGAACGAAGACAGGATAGAGAGATCCAAAGAAAGCGGCCCCGCTGTAATACGCAGTGCCCGGAATGGCGAAGTCGTTAGGAGCAGCCGCCTGCGTCATATCGAGCGCTTTCGCCGGATCATTCCGGTTCAGAGCCCGCAAAGCCCGCAACGTAGGCAGATAACTGAACTGAACCGGTGTGTCCTGCGGGTACCGATCTTCGAGTTCCGCCTCAATCGGCTGCGCTTGAGCCGAGTCATGGAGAAGCTCCAGCGCGAAGGCAGGCCCATAGTCGGCGTCCCTGCCTTGGTAAAGAGAGAGCGCCGCGGCGGCGCTTCGTTGAGCTTCGTCGCGAATCCCAAACAGCGCGCTCCACACCGCCCGAGCGCCGGCAAACTGCGCGGGACGCTCGCGCAGACCTGCCTGGCGAGCCAGGCGGACCGCGTTGTCCGAGAGTTGGTCCGCTTCCTTCAAGCGCCCCTGATAAGCCAACGTCATCGCTTGCTGGTGCTCAAACCATCCCTGAGCTTGCAGCTTCCCCTGTCGTTGGGTGACTTCCCTTTCCATTGCTCCCTGGTCTTTCCTCAGAAAGGCGATAAAGTATCGGATCACAGAGTAATCCGCTGTTTCAACCTTGTGCTCCGATGCCTTACGCAGCAGTGCCTCGGCCTCTGACCAGCGGTTCAAGTAGATGTAGTCCCACGCCACATTTTCGTATCCGATGGAGTAATCGGGATCGAGCTCGATCGCCTTCAGACCTTCTTCCACGCCTGTTTCGTAGTGACCCGTTCCCGCTGAGGTGAAGGCTGACAAGAAGCCGCGCGGCACAAAATCCGAAGGATATTTTTGGCTCCACGATTCCAAGGTCTGCCGGGCCAGTTCCAGATTTCTGGGGGCCTGCCGGTAATAGTTGAAGGTGATGAAAAGATTTTCCGAATCACTCACGCTGTTTCGCAGCTCAAAGGCCTTGCTGATATTCTGCGCTCCAATGTCTGCCTCCCCCATTGCGTCGTAGGATCGGCCCATGTAGGCGTAGGCCATCGCAAAGTTCGGGTCGAGCTCAGTGGCGCGCTTCAACAGTGAGATCGATTCCGTGCGCTTCGACCTGTTAATGTCGGCTATCATGGCGGCCTTGTAGGACCTCCAGGCCTCCAAGGAAGGCGTGGTTACGTCCGTTTGCACATTGGTGTCCTTCGGGAGGCGTGCCAGCGACTCGCCAGCCCGCTTCTGGAAGCGCTTTGCCATTTGGCCCAGTGCCGCGAAGACGTCTTCTTTTTTGGCGGCCGGCGCCTGCTCTTCGTCCAGCACATCTCCGGTTCGGCAATTCCTGGCGTGCAAGCTCAACAAGTACTGGCTTCCGAGGCTTGTGACCGAGCCATCCACCACCCCCGTGCTTGCCGTCCGCTCGCAGATTTCGGAGGCGACATCCGGAGTAAGCTTTGTATCCACCGGCCGGACCATCAGGCGCAGTGTCTCACTCATGCGCGCATCGGGAAGTATGCTGAGGTAGGGTGAATTCCCCAGTTCCCCCGCCATTACCTGCCGAAGCGCACCGAATGCTGGATCCCCGGTGGTATTCGCGATCTCCCCGAGAACAATGGTGCCCCTGTTCGCCAACTTGGGCTTGGGCGGAGAGTTGCGGCGCACAAACGACCAGACGGTTACTCCGCTCAACAGGATCAACGCGAGCCCGGCGGCTGTACCGAAAGCCGCCGGCCTGTGCCTGCGAAGAAACTTGCGCGCTCGATAAAATTCGCTCGCCGGAGACGCGAGCACCGGCCGATGCTCAATGTATCTCTGTAAGTCGGCCGCGAGTTCAGTCACCGAAGGGTATCGCCGCTCCCGCACCTTTTCCAGAGCCTTCAACGCGATGCTGTTCAGGTCGCCATCCACTAGGCGGCGCAGAGAGGTCAGATCCGTCTGGCGGCACGCGGCAATATCAGCCGCTGCCGCGCCCATGGCCGTCAGTTTTCGCGAAAGCGATGGCGCCTCCTCTTCGCGGATGATTCGGAGCATCTCGGCTAAACCCGCCTGCCGCATACTGGCCGCCTCGTAAGGAACGGCGCCGACCAGCAACTCGTACAAGATCACGCCAAGCGAATACACATCGGAGCTCTCATCCACGTCTCCGGTGGTCACCTCGGCTTGCTCAGGACTGGCGTATTCCGGCGTGCCTACCATCTGGCCGAATTGCGTGAGGAGTGTCTTTTCCACGGCCCACTGGTCGGCCGCCTTGGCGATCCCAAAATCAATCACTTTCGGAACCGGGGCGCCCTCCTGGTCCATAACCAGAACGTTCGATGGTTTGAGGTCGCGGTGGATTACGCCTTTCTGGTGGGCGTGCTGAACCGCGCGGCACACCGCGAGAAAAAGCTCCAACCGTTGGCCGATCGCGATCCGATTGCGGTCGCAGTACTGCGTGATGGGTGCACCCTCGATGTACTCCATAACGAAGTACGGCCGGCCTTTTGCCGTCGCGCCTGCGTCGAAGATGCGCGCGATATTTGGATGGTCCATCATGGCCAGAGCCTGACGCTCATTGGCGAAGCGGGCGAGTACCTGCCCGGTGTCCATGCCGAGTTTGACTACTTTGAGAGCCACGTACCGGCGAATGGGTTCGCGCTGCTCGGCCAGGTACACCGTGCCCATGCCGCCTTCCCCCAGCGTTCGGAGGACGTGATATCGGACAAAGTCCTCATCAGCGGCTACCGCGGTAGCCGTGTGGATGCTCTGAGTTCTAGATGTGTCCGCACCAAGCGAACTATCGAAAGCGCCCTGGATCAGGCACTGCGGGCACAGTCCCGCGGGATCGCCGGAACCCAGCTCCTGTCCGCACTGATGGCAGCTTGCCATATGAACTACAGAGTCGCAGCCTATTTTAAGCCTTTTGCCTCAAGACCCTGTAACT
>JBEKIM010000618.1:0-3026 GCA_050011755.1 Bryobacteraceae bacterium
AGATCACGAATACGCTACCCTGCGCGACGAGGCTCGAATAACTGTAATTGTTCATGACGTTGAGCACCACCGGCGCCCCGGCGGTTACTCCATAGGTGTCGTACTGCAAAGTAATTGAGGTTCCCTGGATGCCCGTTACCAGAACCTTGGCGTAACTGCCGGCGCTGGTCTTAGCCGCAAAGACGTCGTTTACCGCGACATTTTGGATGCTGGCCATCGAGTAAGCGAGGGCCTGGAGGGCCGTCAGCGTGAGGGTGTTGAACTCTCCGGTGCCGCCGGCGCCGGGAACGCTGTAGATCGAGGCCGCGCCCGAAGAACTGATGGAAGTTCCGCTCCAGTAAATATCTCCTTCACATCCGGGAGTGGCGCCCGCATTTAGGTTGAAGGTGGAGTTAGCCGACAAGGTTACGGTACCCGTCATGTCCGCCAGCGCGGACACCGGGATCGCAAAGGCCAGAATAACAATGGCAATTGCAGGAAACAGCTTACGCATCGACATGGATACTCCTTCGAGACGTTATTATCTCAAAGGGCCGCGCCGTGGGGAAGCCCCAGCCGGAGGTCCGGCGCACTCACCGCTTCAGCATGTCCTCCACCCACGGCGGCGTGGCCGCGATCAGCCTGCCCAGTTCCGGTTCCAACTGCTCCATCTTCAGTTTCATCTCCCACGCCACTTCGCGATAGCTGAAGTGACCCTTCACCCCGCTGCGCACGCGCGAGATATACTCGGCTTCGGCGAAATCCATCTTGAAGAGAAATCGCCCGCGCGCTCCGAACGGCAGCAGGTAGTGTGCGCCGGGCCCGGGCAATGCCTGCAGCGTCGCCAGTGCCGCTTCCATGGCTGCGCGATACCCGGCCGCCGCGCCGGCTTCTTCGACCAGCGGCGGCGTGTCGTAACCCAGCCGTCCGGAATACCTTTGCCGGAACTTGTGGCAGCGGCGGTGCCGGTGCAGGTCGCGATAAGCGCCGATGTCGATGGTGAAATCGTAAGCGTAGAGCCCGCCATGGAACCCGGCCAGCAGGTCGTCGCGCCGTGTGCGGGATTCCAAAGCCACGTCCAGCACTTCGGCGCGTTGCGCCGCGCTCCAGCCGCGCGCCATCTCGTAGAGTTCGCGGAAGGGCCGGTCCGTCACGGGATATAACAGGGTGGCCGCGATATCGGCGGGAGTGTCTGCCGGGTGGGTCAGATCCACGCGCGGGGATTCGCCACCGGTCGCGCGAGACAGGTTCTGCTCGGCCCAGCGCTGGAGGTTCTGGCGGGCGCGGCCGGCATGTTCATCCGGCTCGGCGTGGCGGGCGAGCGTGGGGGCCAACGGCTCGCGCGCCGCATTCGCATCCCACACGCAATCCGGATCAGCCGCGCAGGCTTGCGCGATCTCGTCGCCCACATCGCGCAACTCCTGGTATTCCGCGGCCTTCAGGCGCCGGATCTGTTTTTCCAGCGTGCGGATGCTGGTCACTTGTCCCACGTTGGTGGGCACGCCCCAGAACAGCAGGTAACGAGCCACATCGAAAGCGCGCGCCGCCAGGTTGCGCTTGTAAGCTTCGGGCTTCATGTCTGGGGGACATGGCAAGCGCGCGGCGAGGCAATCGAAGGCTCGCGCGTTCACCTGCGCGTACGCATCCAGCAACCTGCCGGCGGCGGCCTGATAGCCCGCGGCCGCCTCGCCGGTCAGTTCCGGCGGCGTGATGAACCCGGCGCGGGAAAAATCCTGGTAGCGGGACGACTTGGCTTGCCCGTCCCAAAGCGGCTCTTCTTCGATCTCGGTGGCGGCCAGTTCCGAGAGACCTTCGAAGCACAGCACCGTGTGTCCCAGGTCGGCGATTGAGGCGTGGCCGTATTGGAAATAGAAGCTCTCCAGGAATTTTTCCGAATCGTGCGTGCGTACCCACGCCAGCGATTCGCGGATCGAATCCGGCGAGCGGCTGTACCGGGCCAGGGCGTAGGCGCATTTTTCGGGCGGCATCGGCGAAACGGAAATTACGCGTTTGGGTTTGGATTCCGGCATGGAAAGGCTATGATAACGAATTGTGAAAATACGCATCAGAAGATTGCGAGACGACGCCGTGCTGCCGGTCTACGCGCACGGCCCCCAGGAGGACGCCGGCCTGGATTTACGAGCCGTGGAGGGCGCGGTGCTGGAGCCGGGCACGCCGCAGCTCGTTTCCACAGGGCTGTGCATTGAACTGCCGCCCGGCTACGAGGCACAAATCCGTCCGCGCAGCGGACTCGCCGCGAAGCACGCCATTACCCTGCCGAACAGCCCGGCGACCATCGACCCAGGCTATCGCGGCGAGATCCGCGTCATTCTGCTCAACCTGGGCCGGGAGCCTTACGAAATCCATCCGGGAGACCGCATCGCGCAGATGGTGATCGCGCGCTACGAGGCCATCGAGTGGGAAGAAGGAGAACTCGGCGAGTCGCGGCGCGGACAGGGCGGATTTGGTTCATCGGGACGGTGACGGCCTTTTCCCGGTGCGCTTTTGCGGCGTGCCAAAATCGAATGCGTGGCGCGTCATATCCACGCGGCTTCCGCGAAAGGATACGCCCTCTGCCTGCAGCCGCAGGCGCTGTTCCAGCCCCGCTTGCCCCGGCAGCCGGATGTTCCCGCCGGCTCCCAGCACGCGATGCCACGGGATGCCGCCCTTGGCGTTGTGCAGAGCCCAGGCGACCTGCCGCGCCGCCCCCGGAAAGCCGGCCGCACGCGCCACGTCGCCGTAGGTCGCCACGCGGCCCTTCGGAATCCGTCTGATGGTGCCGCGCAGTTGTTCCAACATCCCCGATTCGATCTCCTTTTGGCAGGGTATCAGACCTTAAATAACCGCATGAGGAACTTTTCATAATTTTCTTGTTGACACTATTGCAAGATAAGCGCTAATTTGGAATTGGAAGTTGTATTGCAAGGATCCTCGGTAGGCGAGGCGTCCGCGCGGCAAACAAGCCACTGCCCTAAAGCGTCCAAAGATGCTGGCAGTCAGGGTAGACCAGGAACTCCCGGGTTAAGGGTTTTCCTAATGTGGCTGAG
>JBEKIM010000619.1:0-3026 GCA_050011755.1 Bryobacteraceae bacterium
CCGCCGCTGCCGCAACACGCATCCGGTTTCGACATTTCGTGAAAAATCAAACCGGGGATCGCGCGCAGAATCTCGCGCGGCTCGCGGAATACCTTCATGGACTTCTTCAGATGGCACGAATCGTGATAAGTCACCACCGCTTCCACCCGGCCCTTCGGTGTGCGGAATCTCATCACATCGGTCAGAAAAGTGGAGATGTCGTAAGTGTGCGCGCCCCAGTAGGCGGCGCGCCGGCTGTAATCCGGGTCGTCGCGCAGAAGCTCCTGGAACTGATGCTGCCAGGCGCTGCCGCAGGAACCGCAGCCGGTGACGATGTACTGGGCCTTGCTCCGTTCCATGGCGTCGATGTTGTTCCGCGCCAGCGTCCGGGCGGTGGCCACATCCCCGTGTACCAGCACCGGAGTTCCGCAACAGTTCTGGTCCTTGGGAACCACTACCTCGACTTGGTTCTCGGTCAAAACTTCGATCAGATCGATGCCGGTTTCCGGATAGAAATAGTTGAACGAACATCCCGTGAAAAACGCTACCCGCGTCTTCGCGTGTGGCGCCGCGATCGCTTCCGGCACGCGGTCGCGCAAAGGCATCGCGGCCGGGGCGGGGAACAGGCGATTGCCATCGAAACCGGCATGCTTGCCCACAAAAGCGAATGGCGAGCGCGGTGAAATCGCCCGAAGCTGCGGATCGTTCCGGAAAACCAAGCCTTCCAGCGCAGCCCCTACCTTCATGGCCCCATCCAGCACCCCAGGCCTCTTCAGCGCGCCGAAGATGGCGGCTTTCAGCCACGGCAGCCCGTTCTTCTCCACGATGGCGGCGCGCATCCCCAGAATGATCCGGTCGAACTGCACGCCCGAAGGACAACTCTGCATGCACGACTTGCACACCAGGCAATTGAACAGCGTGTCGATCACTTCCTGGTCGTCCAGCGCCAGATCGCCCGAAATCACGGCTTCCGCGATGCCGATCTTGCCGCGCGCCACCGCCGCCTCGCTCTTCTCCGTGGCATACACCGGACAAACCGCCATGCACATGCCGCAGTGCATGCACTTGTCGAGTTCCGCTTGCAACCTGGCGTCGGCTTCACCGGCCGGCATGCGAAACCTCCCTTGCGGGAACCGGCTTGGCCGGAACCAGCTTGCCCGGATTGAACAGGTGCGTTGGATCGAGCGCGTCCTTAATGGTGCGCATCAGGTTCAGACCGCTCTCGCCAATTTCATCGCCCAGAAACCTCATCTTGGCGATGCCGATGCCATGCTCGCCCGAGAGCGTGCCACCGAATCGCAAAGCGGTCTCGAAGATCTCTTCCACCGCCTTGTGTACGCGCGTCATTTCGTCCGCGTCGTTCTTGTCCGCCAGAATCGTCGGATGCAGATTCCCGTCGCCGGCATGGCCAAACGTGCCGAGCACCAGGTTGTACTTGCGCCCGATGTTGGCGCAGGCCACCAGCATCTCCGTAATGCGGCTGCGCGGCACTGTGGCGTCTTCCAACACCACTGTGTTATTGAGCGATGCCAGCGCGGGCAGAGCGGCGCGCCGGGCGGCCCAAAGCTGGTCGCGCTCCGCGTCGGATTTCGCCAGCCGCAGCAGACCGCGGTTTGCCGCCACGGTCTCGATCACCGCCTCAGCCTCGCGCTCCACCACCGCTTCCGCCATGCCATCCACTTCGATCAACAGCAGGGCCTCCGCCTCCGTGTTCAGTCCCACGTGTGCGTAGGCTTCCACGGTTTCGATGGTCTTGCGATCCAGAATCTCCAGCGTGGCCGGGATCACCTGCGCGCGGATAATGCCCGCGACCGTATTGCCCGCGTCTTCGATGGTGTGGTAGGTAGCCAGCATCGTGCGGCGGAATTTGGGAGCGGGAATCAGCTTCACGGTAATTTCCGTGATGATCCCCAGCGTGCCCTCAGAGCCCACGAACAGGCTGGCAAAATCGTATGCGGTGACGTTCTTAACCGTCTTGCCGCCGAACCGCACCGTGTCTCCATTGGCCAGCACCACTTCCATGCCCATCACGTAGTGCTTGGTGACGCCGTATTTCAGGCCCCGGAGGCCGCCCGAGTTTTCCGCGACGGATCCGCCCATGGTGGCGGTGTTGACGGTGCCCGGGTCGGGAGGATAGATCAGGCCATGGGGGGCGACGGCGTTGTTGAGTTCCTGAATGACCACGCCGGGCTGGACCGTGGCCGTCAAATTCTCGGCATCCACTTCCAGAATCCGGTTCATCCTCTGGAACGAGAGCACGATGCCGCGTTCGAGAGGGATCGCACCGCCGCTCAGGTTGGTCCCAGCGCCGCGCGGGTAGATCGGGATACCACGGGTCCGCGCCAAGTTGACGATGCGGCGGATCTCTTCCACGCCGGCCGGCATCGCCACGAAATCGGGAATCTGCCGGGGTACGTCGGCGGTGGCGTCGTAGCTGTAAGTGACCAGGTCGACTTTGTGAGTCAGGACGTGACCGGCTCCTACGATAGCTTCAAGCTGCGCGCCAATGGATCGGTCTGACATGAACGCCCCCTTCGGAAACCGTTCGTTGGCCAACCGCTACCGAACGGCTACGGCTCGGTAAGCGCCGCCGCTTGCTTGCGGCGGCTTTACCGAGCCGCGACCGTCAGGGAGCGGTTTGGTGTCCGTTAGAAGTAGAACACCTGCAACTGCATGGTGAACTCGTTGCTCGGCCGGATGGTCGAGCCGTTCTGCGGTAGGGCCCGCAAATACTGGAACGTCCACTTCAGGTTTTGAGCGTGGATGTAATAGTTGAGGCCCGAGCCCCAGCGGTTGATGTCGTGGATACCCTCGACCCCCGTCACGAAATTCTGAGTTTCGAACTTGGCAAACGGCTGCACCTTGTATTTGTGCAGATAGTAAGCGCCTTCCACCACATAATTGTTTTGGTCGGGAATCTCGACCATGGTGCGGCCGTCAAAGTGCAGGAAATTGAAATTGAACCCGATTTCGTCGCCACCGTTTACCGGCTTATCGATGGCCGCGTTGGCCGTCTCGGAACGGTAGGTTCCCTGCTTGTCGCCGCC
>JBEKIM010000620.1:0-3020 GCA_050011755.1 Bryobacteraceae bacterium
GGAACACGAAGTGATTCCGGACGTGGTGGAGAGCCTGAAGATCATCACCAAGACGGCCTCGATGAAGATTGCGCGGGCGGCGTTCGAGTGGGCGCGGCGGGAGCGGCGGCGGAAAGTAACGGCGATCCACAAGGCCAACATCATGAAGATGAGCGACGGCCTGTTCCTGAAGTGCTGCCGGTCGGTGGCCAGCGAGTTCGGCGAAATCGAGTACACCGAATTAATCGTGGACAACGCCTGTATGCAACTGGTGATGCGTCCGGAAACGTTCGACGTGCTGGTGTTGCCGAACCTGTATGGCGACATCGTTTCGGACCTGGCGGCGGGACTGGTGGGCGGGCTGGGGATTGTGCCCGGCGCGAACCTCGGGGACCGTCACGCGATATTCGAAGCGGTGCACGGCAGCGCGCCGGACATCGCCGGAAAAGGGATGGCGAATCCCACGGCGCTGATGCAATCCGCCGCGTTGATGCTGGCGCACATCCGGGAACGCGCCGCGGCGGAGAAACTGCAGAGCGCCGTGGAGCGCGTTTACGCGGAGGGTAAGCACCTGACGCGGGACGTGGGCGGGACGGCAGGCACAGCGGAGTTTACCGATGCGGTGATCGCCGCCATCTCCTGCGTGGCGCAATCTTGAGCAGGGCCGCCGGCCGGGTGGGTTGTGAAAAAACGCAATCGGAGGGCGGGCAATCGTGCCCGCAGCCGCCTTTCAGGCGGCCAAGCGGGACTTAAAAGTCCCGCCGGCACGCTGAAGCGTGCGCCACGGGCTGCGGCCCATCATCACCATTAGTGGTCCAACCAAAAGTGCAAGCTCCAGAGCCGGCTGAAAGCCGGCTGCGGGCAGAATTGCCCGCCCTCCATCGAAGCCGGCGCTTGCCTCGTAGTCCCGCTAAGGCGCGCGCCAGAAGTGGGCGAGTTGCTCTTCAATGAAATTCAGCTCGCGGGAATTCAGCCCGCGCGCGACCACCGCGGTGCTCCCAAAGTCGAGCAGCTCGTCGTCCTGTTTCCGATAGGCCGGCCAAACCGGCACGTCAGGGCAGACGGGCCGCCCGTCTTTGGCGAATGCCACCCAGCACCCATGCAGGGTGGCCGCTTCCGCGCGATCTCTTTGCGCCAGGAAGCTCCCGCCGGTGGGCGATTGACGCCAGCTATCGAAGACGTACGGGATCTCCGAGCCGTGCGGCGCGCCGGGCATACGTCCCACCTGCCTTTGGCGCACATACGCAAACCGGTATAAATAGACTTTGGCTCGCGCGGAGGCCTCCTGCGCCAGCCAACGGCTGGGGGCGGCGAAGTTGGCGTCGCGAAACACGGCGCGCGCCAGGATGGCGTCGTCGGAGCCGGTATTGTATAGTGTTCGCGCCTGGGCGAGTTCCTCCGGCTTAAGGAACGCGAGCACGGACGCCGGCTGCATCTCGGGACCGGCGATCAGCGAAGATTCATCGGTGTTCCATCCGATGATGAAAGGAATGTGCGCGGCTTTGCCCCTGGCGAAAGTTACCGTGGGCTGCAAGGGAAGCACACGGCCATCCACGAACGGCCCCGCCGCCTGGTCGCCCAGCTTGGAGAGAGTATCCGCCGGTATCGCGCGGAGTTGCGCGGTTGAAGCCGCGGCCGGCAGCCCGGCTTTGGCCGCGATGCGCGCACTGGCCTCTTCTGCCTCCGCCCGGGAAGGAAGATGCATCCAAAAGCCGGCCGACTCCACGATGGCTTTCTGAAAGAGTCCCGCGGCCAACGGAGAGGTGATCAGCACCAGGGCGTCCTCGCCGCCGGCGGATTCGCCGAAGAGCGTCACGTTTTCCGGATTGCCGCCGAAGGCGCGGATATTGCGCCGCACCCACCCTAGCGCGGCAATCTGGTCCAGCAGCCCGAAGTTCCCCGGCATCTCGCGCGGCGCCTCCCGGGTGAGCGCCGGATGCGGGAAAAAGCCGAGGGCGCCCAGGCGATAGTTGATCGTGACCAATACGACTCCATCGCGTGCGAACGACGTTCCATCGTAATAACGCTTAGACCCCGCGCCGCTACTGTTGCCCCCGCCATGCAGCCAGACCATGACGGGCAGGGGTTTCGAGGCGTGCACGGGCGCCCAGATATTCAGGGTGAGGCAATCTTCGGCGATGCGCGCCGGCGCGCCGTCGACGTTTTCCGGCAGTTCGGCTTGCAGGCATGCGGCTCCAAAGGCGGTGGCTTCGCGCGCGCCGGTCCAGTGCGGAACCGGCTGCGGCGAACGCCAACGGTGCGCAGCTACGGGCGGGGCGGCGTACGGGACACCCTTAAAGGTCTGGATGGTCCCGTCCGACGATCCGGCCAGAATCCCGGCCTCGACGCTTACACGAACCGTTGCGGCGCGGAGGCCAATGGGCACGATGGCTACCGTCAGCCACCCGATGCAAGTTCGCCTAAGAAGCCTTCTCCCGATCATAGACGGCGTATTCCTCGTAGGGACCCTTGAAGTCTTCGATGCGTCCGCCCTCGAAGTGCCAGATACGGGTGGCCACTTCTTCGATCAGGTCGTGATCGTGAGTGACCAGCAGAACGGTTCCGGTGTACTTTTGCAGGGCGATGTTCAGGGCGTTGATGGACTCCAGGTCCAGGTGATTGGTGGGTTCGTCCAGCACCAGGAAGTTGGGCTTCTGCAGCATCAGGCGGCAGAAAATCAGCCGCGCCGCTTCGCCGCCCGAAAGCGCGCCGGTCGGCTTCAGGGCGTCCTCGCCGCTGAACAGCATCTGCCCCAGCAGACCGCGCAACTCCTCCTGTGAGGCCTGCGGATCGAACTCGTGCAGCCATTCGATAGCCGTGGTGCCGCGGGCGATGGTATCGCCGTGGTCTTGCGCGAAGTACCCCACCGCCACTTCGTGGCCCCACACCACGATGCCGGAGTCCACGTCGAAGTGCCGGTCGTCATCCTCGATGAAGCCGGTGGCGCTGCGCACCAGCGATTTCAGCAGCGTGGTCTTCCCTACCCCGTTGCGGCCCATCAGCGCGATCTTTTCGCCGCGTGAGACGCTGGCCGTAAAGCC
>JBEKIM010000621.1:0-3016 GCA_050011755.1 Bryobacteraceae bacterium
GGCTGTTGCTGCGGCGGGAACGGTCGCACTCGGCATCGCTCTCTGGTCGCCTTGGCGCGCGGACAAGCCCGCGGATCGCCCGCTGGTCCGGCTGGACGTCGATCTGGGCGCGGATGCTTCGTGGCCCTCCACCGGCGACGCTTACGCCGGGAGCGATGTCGCCATCTCACCGGATGGGACGCGGTTGGCATACGCCTCCGGCGCCGGCACGAATACAAAGCTATTCATCCGCCGCCTCGATCAACCGAAGGCCGTGGAACTCCCCGGAACGCTGGGGGCCCGGACCCCGTTCTTCTCGCCGGACGGGCAATGGGTCGGATTCGCGACCAACTACAAGAACCTGTTCAAGATCTCCGTCGAAGGCGGCGCCGCTGTTCCACTTGGCGGAATCACCGCCTTCAGCGGCGCGAGTTGGGGTGCGGACGGCGCGCTCTTTGTGAGTGGCTACGGGAAGGGTTTGCTACGGATTCCCGCCGGCGGTGGCCCGCCAGAGACAATTGCGGGATTGAGCGATGGAGAAGGCGCCCTGGCTCCCCCGCAGATTCTGCCCGGAGGCAAAGCCATTCTGTTTGCGGCGGTCGCGAGGCCGCCGGACATAGATACGCAGACCATCGAAGTTCTCACGCTGGCGGATCGCCGCCGGAAGATCCTGGTCCGCGGCGGTCAATCGCCCCGGTATCTGCCCACCGCGGGCGGGACGGGTCACCTCGTCTACATCAATAAAGCGTCGCTGTTCGCCATCCCATTCGATCCGGATAAGCTGGAGACGCGCGGCACCGCCGTGCCGGTTTTGGACGATGTCGCCTCTCAGCCCTATTTTGGAGGGCAATTTGCATTCTCGCCGGCGCCCTCCGGGCATGGCACGCTGGTCTACCGCAGGGGCAGTTCCGCGGCTGTGCCCCGCATGATGACACTCGATTGGGTGGATCCAAGCGGAAAGAGAGAGCCGCTACCGGCCAAACCCGGCGCTTATGAGTTTCCGCGACTTTCACCGGACGGCAAGCGCGTGGCGCTGGACGTCGTCGAGGAAAGAGATGCGGATATTTGGATCTACGAACCGGGGAGGGACGGGATGACGCGCCTGACGTTCGGCGGAGGGATTTTCCGTAACCCAACATGGAGTCCGGACGGCAGATATGTCGTTTTCGAGGCCATAGCTAAAGGCATCTTCCAGGCTCGCGCGGATGGCGGGAGCCAGCCACAAGAGCTGACCGTGAGCCAGTCGGCGCAGGTTCCGTGGTCTTTCACGCCGGATAGCGAGCGGCTGGCTTACTTTGAGGGAACCGGGAACCCCCAGATTTGGACGCTGCCGCTGGAGGATCAGGCTGGCCAGTTGAAGGCGGGAAAGCCGCAGCAATTCCTCAAGAGCAGTTCCAACGATTTCGCCCCATCGTTTTCGCCCGACGGGCGGTGGTTGGCGTATACATCGAACGCATCGGGGCAGGCTGAAGTGTACGTCAGGGCATTTCCGCCGCCATCGTCCGGACAGGGTGGAATGTGGCAGATATCGAGCGGCGGCGGCCTCTGGCCAACCTGGCGGCGGAAGGCAAACGATTTGGTCTACGAGTCCGGCGGCCAGATCATGGCCGTGAGTTACACGGTGCAAGGCGATACGTTTGTGGCCGGGAAACCTCGGGTGTGGATCGCGAAGCTCGGCCCACACGCAGGCTGGGATCTAGCGCCGGATGGCAATCGTCTGCTGGTGCTGACCCCGGTCGAATCCGCGGAAGCGCCCAAACCGGACCACGAAGTCGTGTTCCTCATCAACTTCTTCGACGAATTGCGCCGCCGCGCGCCGACTGGAAAATAAGGAAGAAATCATGCAAAAGCTCATAGCATTGGGAGTAATTACCGGGTGTTGTTTTTCCCTCGGCGGCCTGCTGGCCGAAGATCCGACATCCCAGTACCGCGGAACGCCATTTAAAGATCAAGTCATCCCCGGGCGCGTTAAATGCGCGTATTACGATCTTGGCGGCGAAGGCGTGGCTTACCACGACTCCGACGCGAAGAATAATGGCAGCGGCGCCCTGAATCCCGCGGATGGGACTTACTTGAACGAGTTTCGCATGCACGAAGGGGTCGATACCTCTTATACCAAGTTTCACGATGAAATCGACAACAATCCTTATAACATGGTCGAGCCTGAAAAGGATCAGTTGTATGTGGGTTGGACTGAGCCGGGCGAGTGGTTCAATATGACCGTGTCAGTCAAGGCGGCCGGGGTCTATACGATTGACCTCATGTACACCTCCAACCGGGGAGGCTCGATCCGTTTTGATTTGGATGGCGCAGCGCTGACTAAACCGATTCCCATCCTATCCACCAACAATCCTAAGGACCCCATACCGTGGCGGCAATGGCACCACTGGAACAGGGCGGTGGACCTGGCCACTGTCACTTTGCCCGAGGGGAAGCATGTCCTGACCTTGCACGTGGTGGAACAGGGGAACATGAATTTCGACTATCTTGAATTCCAGAGCAAGAAGCCGTGAACCCGGTTCTCGCGCTCAATACGGGTGAATCGCAAGGTTACGGGCGCCGCACCGGAGCGCCTGTCGCAGGGTTCGGGTCCTCGGTCATGCGGAAGTCTCCTGTGTTGTGCAGGTCGTCGAACTCCACCATCACGTTCGTGCCGATGCCCTTGATCGAGTGAAAAGCCAATGATCGAAGGGATAATCGACCGGCCCATTCGGACCGCCCGACGTGTGAGACTCAATCTCGTCCGGCGTACCATACGTACCGTTGGCAAATCCAATGCGCCGGTAATGTTCGGCCTTGAACTCGTTGTCGGATCCCCCGAATCAAGGGAGTTCCGGGCCACACAGGTTCTTTTTCACGAGCTTCTGAACCCCTGGCGTTCGCTCGGAACCAGAGGTTCAAATCCCACGAGTTGAACCTAACTAGCCAAGGCTTCGCCTTGATATCCCAGGACAATCGGTACAACACGGTGAGGCCCGAGAAGGCGCACATGCGGTAAGCTTCCAGGTATCTGACCACGCTGGAGGTTTCCATGAAC
>JBEKIM010000622.1:0-2999 GCA_050011755.1 Bryobacteraceae bacterium
TCTCGCAGATCTTCGATTACGGCAACACGGATATTGAGAAGCGATTCATCTATTACAGACGGCTGCTGCCGCTGCTGGAGTTCGGGCGCGAACGGGAAGGAATCGATCTCTCCAAGATTATCCTGACCCATCACAACCTGAGGGATCAGGGAAGACGCCAGATCCCGCTGGGGCAGGGCGAAGCGCCGAAACTGAATCCCCTGATGGAGTCCGGCGGGGGTTCGGTGCAGGAGAAGGAAAAGGCCCGGCTGGAAGAGATCATCGCGAAAGTCAACGATTTGTTCGAGGGCGAATTGACCGAGGATGACCGCCTGGTGTATGTGAACAACGTCATCAAGGGTAAGCTCCTCGAATCGATTGTACTGGTGCAGCAAGCCGTCAACAACACCAAGGAACAGTTCGCCAACTCTCCCGATCTTTCCAGCGAATTGCTGAACGCCATCATGGACGCCCTGGCGGCGCATAATGCGATGAGCAAACAGGCGCTCGAATCGGAACGGGTGCGGAACGGCCTGCGTGAGATTTTACTCGGCCCTGGGCAGCTTTACGAGGCGCTGCGGTCGCGGGCGGAGATGGCGACGGGGCAGACAGCTCCTTGATGCGATTCGAGAGATTCTCGCGGTCACCATTGCGCCGGCCACCCCGCCGTCGTTAGTGGACGGCGGGTTGCAGGGCCATCAAAACCAGCCGCCGGACGGCACCAGGCCATTGAGGCGCAGATACGTGGCGAGATTGCCGTAATGCAAGGCGTCATGATTTCCGACTTGCGTCAACACGAACATCTTATTCGTCTTGACCCCCCAGAAGTCCGCCGGGTCGTTGAGGTGCGCATCGCTGAACCCGGCGTACACGCCATCGCAGTAATCGAACGCGCCTTTGAGGTAGGCGACGATCTTGGTCTTCGATTCCGGCGGTGTAGCCGCAGGGGGGTTCGCTTCACCCTTGACGTCCGAACACAATTTGTAGGATATATCCGCCACATGATTCAGGATCTCGCCAAACGAGCGCACGTCCTTCGTGGGCCGGTAGCTGTACTTGGATTCCGGCATGGCTTCCGCCGACTTCATGATCTTGTCCTGCATATTGCTACTGAAAATGGATAGCGTCTTCGTCAGCGGATTCGGCGCCGCGATCGGATTGGGCATGCCTTGTTGAGCGTTGGCCAGGGACGCCAGCACGGAAACAGATACCATACTCACAGGAACCGCGACGCGAGCGATAGATCGGAACATTAAGAATCCTCCAACGTGGCCGGGTGCAAGTATCATGCCAAGACTCGTTTTTTTTCGTTTCAATGCATTGGCCGTCTAAGTCGGCGGCTAGCTCGTCCGGTTGTGGGACAAGAAATCTCGTAAGCGGGAAAACCGAACTAACTCGTGAGACTCGCCTTCCTGCCAGCCCTGCGGTAGTGGTGGTCGGCCGCTCGGATGTTGTAGTCTGTTTTTGTGGAGACACCCGACGCTTTCGAAGTCCTGATGGTCGATGAGCGCGAGATCCGCGTTACCCACCCGGATAAGCTCTACTTCTCCAAACAGGTGAAGGTAACCAAGCTCGAGCTGGTGCGGTACTACGTGTCGGTAGCGCCCGGCGCTCTGGCCGGCATCGCGGATCGCCCCGTCGTGCTGAAGCGTTTCGTCGACGGCGCCGAACACGAAGCGTTCTATCAAAAGCGCGCGCCGAAGGAGCGCCCCGCCTGGCTCCGCACCGTGGTCTTGTCGTTCCCCTCAGGCCGCACCGCGGAGGAGGTCGTGGTGGACGATGCCGCTGGCCTGGCCTGGATCGTGAACCTCGGCTGCATCGAGCTCCATCCGCACCCCGTCCGGTCGGGCGATCTCGACCATCCCGACGAACTTCGCATTGACCTCGATCCCGGTCCCGGCGTTCCCTGGGACCACGTGCGCGCCGTTGCGCTCGAAGTCAAAGCCCTGCTTTCCGAGATGGGCCTCGACGGCTGGCCCAAAACCAGTGGTTCGCGCGGTATGCACATCAACGTCCGCATCCAGCCCAATTGGACCTTTGCCGAAGTGCGCCGCGCGGCCGTGGCACTCTCGCGCGCCGTCGAACGGCGCCGGCCCGACCTGGCCAGTTCCAAGTGGTGGAAAGAGGAGCGGCACGGGGTCTTCCTCGACTACAACCAGAATGCCAAGGATCGCACCACGTGCTCCGCCTACTCGGTCCGCCCGCTGCCCGACGCGCGTGTTTCCACGCCGCTCGATTGGCGCGAAGTCCCGGACTGCGAGGCCGCCGATTTCACCATCTTCACCGTGCCCAAGCGCTTCGCCACGCTTGGCGATCCGCATGCCGGGATGGACCGGCGCCCCGGCTCGCTTGAAAAGCTCATGGAACTCGCCGCGAGGGATGAAGCCGAGGGCCTGGCCGATGCACCCTGGCCGCCGCATTTTCGACGCGCGGAGAACGAGGCGCCGCGTGTGGCCCCGTCGCGCGCTCGCGGCGCCGCCAGGCCGCGCGCCAAGATGCCCCTGATCACGGTCGCCAACTCGCCCGATCGCGATGCGGCCCTGGCCGGACTGGAACGCTGGAAAACCAAATATCCCGCCGCGGCCGCGTGTCTTGCCGTGGACGACGTCCTGGTGGACTCCATGCGCGGCCGTTCTTCGACCTGGACCCGTATTCGGGTGAACCTGCGCCACGTTCCCGAGGACATCCGGCCTGGCCAGGAGACTCCCGATCCCGATGACGATCCCACCCGCCCATGGCGCGAACTGCGGGCCGGCCGTGACACGAACAAAGAAAGCAAGAGACAAGGAAGAGATCGGAAGATCTGACCTCCTTCACAAACATTTAAGACCGCCTTCTTGGTTTTCCGCCGTCTTTGCGCCCTTGGCGGTCCCTTTGCGCCTTTGCGAGAAACCGATCTCCCTATGCGCCCGAACCGCAGCTCATAACTGGACCTGCCGCACACTTACCGCGCGGCTGCGAAAATCGTAGCCAATTCATGCGGCGGCACGGCTTCCAACTGTGCATACGTGCAGTCTTGC
>JBEKIM010000623.1:0-2943 GCA_050011755.1 Bryobacteraceae bacterium
TTCACCGACGAACACTTTGCGGCGAACATGCGCCAGGAGCAGAAGGCCGGGCCAGTGACAGACCGCGCGGATATCTATTCGGCGGGCACCCTGGTGACGGCGCCGGGCGGCCATGGCACGGAATACGGCATTAAGATCCCGACGTTGAGCGATCCTGCGCAGGCGCAGGCGTTCGTGGACGCGCGCATCGCCGAGGGTTCCGATTACATCAAATTGATTTTGGACGACGCCACGGTTTACGGCGGACACCGGCCGACGCTTAGCCAGGAAACTCTGGCTGCCGCAATCGCGGCCGCTCACCTGCGAGGCAAGCTGACCGTGGTGCATATTGCCACGCTGGAGGACGCCGAAGAGGCCATCAATGCCGGTGCGGACGGTTTGGCGCATTTATTCGTGGGGCCCAAATCCGACCCGGATTTTGGACGCATGGCTGCTTCGCACCACGTCTTCGTCATCGCCACGCTCACGGTGCTGAAGAGCGTGTGCGGCACGGGCGGAGGCGAGCCTTTGATCTCCGACGCCCGGCTTTCACCCTATCTGGATTCCTCCGACATCGCCAATCTGAAGAAAGCGTTCACGCTTCCGAACAAACTGAGCTGTGCCGGCTCCTACGAGGCGGTGAAGCAATTGAAAGCCGCGGGCGTACCGATCCTGGTGGGTGACGACGTACCGAATCCGGGAACGGCGCCGGGCGCCACCGAGCATCGCGAGTTGGAATTGCTGGTGGAGGCCGGGCTAACCCCCACCGAGGCCCTGGTGGGCGCCACTTCCGCGGCTGCCCGCATCTTCCATTTGGACGATCGCGGCACGATCGCGCCCGGCCAGCGCGCGGACCTGCTGCTGGTGAACGGCGATCCGACGAGCGATATTCTAGCCACGCGCGATATCGCGGGGGTGTGGAAGGACGGAGTGGCGGCCGATCGCGCCGCTTTCCGCGCGGCCGTCGAGAAGGAAAACCAACAATCCAAAGCGCAGGCTGGCGCGGCGCCTCCGGCAGGCGCGGAAAGCGGATGGGTGAGCGACTTCGAACAGGACAAGCCGGAGGCCAGGTTCGGCGCCGGATGGATCGTCTCGACCGATCGCCTGATCGGCGGAAAATCGACGGCGGCAATCCAGATCGCGGCCGGCGGCGCGCACGGCAGCCAGGGATGCCTCGACATTTCCGGAGAGGTGACGGCCGGCGGCGCACCGGTAGGCTGGGCGGGCGCGCTCTTCTCGCCAGGCAAGGCCATGATGGCGGCGGCGAACCTGTCCTCCAGGAAATCGCTCTCCTTCTGGGCCAAAGGCGAGGGGCGATCCTACACCGTCATGATTTTCGCGCAGGGTTTCGGCTATCAACCCGCGCAGCAGACCTTCACGGCGGGTGCGGAGTGGAAGCAATTCACGTTTCCGCTGAAGGCGTTCAACGGCACGGACGGACACGATTTGACGGGCGTCTTCTTCGGCAGTTCGCCCACCCCCGGCAAGTTCGATCTGCGGATCGACGACGTGCGCTTCGAATAAAACGATGAAGACCTACCGCCTCGAATGTTCCATGTCGGTGCCGGTATCGCTGCGGGAAGCGTTCGCCTTCTTTGAAGATCCGGGCAATCTGGGGCGCATCACGCCGGCGTGGCTGAATTTTCGCATTACGTCACCGCAGCCGATTCAAATGCGCAAGGGCGCCGAGATCGATTACCAGATCCGCTGGCTGGGCGTGGCGTTCAACTGGAGGACCATCGTCACGGAATACGAACCGCCGTTCTTTTTCGTGGACGAGCAGGCTGCCGGCCCTTACCGGTACTGGCATCACCGGCACGATTTCAAGCCCACCGAATTCGGCGCCCTGGTTTCCGATCGGGTAGACTATGCGCTGCCTCTCGGGCCGCTCGGCAGGCTGGCACACGGACTGGCCGTGCGCAGGCAGTTACAGGAAATCTTCGACTACCGCCAAAATGCGCTGGCCGGGATCCTGACCGGCGCTCCTATGGCGCGGTGATCTGAACTTCGGTGGAAACGTTTTGCCAATCCGGCAACTCGTAGACTTTGAGCTTGGTCGAGAGCGGCGCCACGGCTTCCTGCGACTCGTTGGGCTTCAGGGATGCCATCTTGAAGCTAAAACTACCGGCCGCTTCTTCTTCGGACTTGGCCGTGCGGCCCCAGATATTTACGGTGCCCGCGAGATCCGTGATGTCCGCGTCGGAATGGTTGACCACCACGAAGCGCGCTTCGGTCCGATGCTGGGCATTCTCCACGAAGCGTATACCGGACACTTCCACGTATTTCTGTAGGGGATTCGGCTTGGTCTGCGTCTTCGCCGCCTGCGTCTCGACAGGCGTGGAAGCCGCCTGCGTCCCGCCGCGAAAGTAATTGATCGCCCAGTAAACTCCCGCGCCCAGACCCACAAAAGCAAACGCGAACAGGATCGCCAGGACCCATGTCGGCATTCCGCCGCGCGGCGGCGGGGGGGCATACTGCGCGCCGGCAAAGGGCGCCGCTACCGGAGGTATATAAGCGGGCGGCGCCGCGGGTGGGGCCGCGGCCGCGGGAGGCAGGTAAGACTGGGGCGCGGCCGGGGCACTGGCCGGCGCCGGTTCGGCCGGCGGCACGGGTTGCGCGGCGGCCTCGGCCGGTTGCCCGGCGGCTTTCTCTCGCGCCGCGCAGTCCGGACATGCGTCATAGGCTGGAGGCACCTCGCGCCCGCACTGCGGGCAGATCCATGTGAACATTCGATCCCTCTCTACTTCACATGCTACCGCGTTGCGGCCTGCCGCTTCCGCGCAGGGGTTAAGCGCGGCATAAATGTGGAAGGGACGCGGTTTTTCTTTTTTGTCCCCATTTACCGAGCGTATATGACGCGCTCGGTCAGGAGAAGCGTACCCATGTCTGAACCCCGCCTTCGAGGAAGGACGCATGGACAGGCGCCATACAACATGGGCACGCCATGGCGGCACACGATGGCTT
>JBEKIM010000624.1:0-2912 GCA_050011755.1 Bryobacteraceae bacterium
TAGTCTCGACTAGCAGGAGAGCCGTCATCGACCTTTCGCTGGGCCCTCGAATCGTTCGCCGCAACGCAGAACGCGAAAGGGCTGTTCCAGGCGACGGCACGCATCCGCGAACGCGTCTGGAGGCGCGGTGTTGAACTCAAACATATCGTAATGGCAGGGAATCGCCAGCTTGGCTCCGATGTCGTGCGCCAACTCGGCGGCTTCCGACCCGGCGAGATTGCCGGCCACACGGCGCTCCGGAGCACGTCCGTTGATGGGAAGCAGCGCGACATCGAGTGCGCATGGGCGCAGTTTCTCCGCCATGCCGTCGTAGCGCAATGTATCGCCGCTGTGATAAAGGCTCCAATCACCAAAGTGAAGAACATATCCCAGGAACTTCACTCGCCCCTCTTTGTCACGTTCCACAGTTTCATGCGCGGAGGCGATGCCTTCGAATCGAATGCCCGCGAGTTCGATCGTGACTCCGTCATCAAGCCCGATTGGCGTCGCGGGGTCAATCTTCAGCCGGTCGGCGACGAAGGCGCGGTTGGCTTCCGGGATCAACAACTTTAGGGACGGATTGCGCGCCAGGATGGGGCAGAGGGTTTCCGCGTCGAGATGATCGGTGTGATTGTGCGAGGAGGTTGCGACATCGACGAACGAAAGTTCGGCCGGATCAATCACCAATTCGGTCATGCGCACATGTGGCTTGTCGGTCTGGCCGTATTTTCTGGTAAGTGAGTCTGACAGGTAGGGATCGAGCAGGACGTGGACGCCCTGCCACTGCAGGAGGAACCCGCTCTGTCCCAGCCACCAGAGCCTGAAGCCGCCATCGCGGAGGTCTGCAGCGCGGATGTCAGCGAGCAGCGCGGCGTGAGACTGCACGGGCCGGATCACGCGACGCCCAACTCCTTGCGCACAATCGTTACACCCTGGACCATGTTGGCCAGCTTCTGCCGGGCCGCCCAGCGAGCCGTCTGACTCAGGCCGCAGTCGGGCGCGAACGAGAGCCGTTCGGCGGGCGCGTACTGAAGGCACCGGCGCACACGCTCCGCCACGTCGGCCGGAGTTTCAATGTAGTAACTCTTCACATCGATGACTCCGACGGCTACGTCGATGCCACGCTTCGCGAGTTCGCCGATCAGTTCGATCTCGGCGAATTCGCGGCTTGCCATCTCAAGGTGGATCTCGTCTACCGGCAATTCGAAGAATGCCGGGAACAGGGGCGCGTAGCGGCGAGGAGCGACGGCGCGTCCTTTGTAGTTGCCGAAACAGAGATGGGTAGAGAGCCGGCATTTGCCGGTAACGGGTTTGACCGTCTCGGCAAAGATCTTGAGGAAGCGATGCGGATCCTCGCGATATCCGTAACAACTCATGGAAGGCTCGTCCAGCGTAATCTCGCGACAACCGGCCTCCACCAGTTGTTCCAGTTCGGCGCGTACGATTGGGATCAACGCATCGGTGACCTCCCAGCGGGAGGGATAAGCGCCACCCGGTTCAATTCGTCCGCTCAGCGTATAGGGTCCGGGCACGCTGGCCTTGAGAACAGGGCCGCCGGAGGGGGCGATCTGTTGCAGGAGCTTAAATTCGGCGGCCGCTCCGAGCCCATGTCGCGAGAGGATGGTTCCGGTGATGGGATATTTTCCGCGCTGATCGTGCGCTGGCGGCCCAAAGCGACGGGGGGAATACGGCGTCGCACGAATACCTTCGAGGCGTCCGTAGAAAGAAAGGTTGAAGTCGTAGCGGCTCTGCTCACCGTCGGTAATCACATCAAGGCCGGCGCGGAGCTGGTCATGGACGGCGGCGATTACCGCATCGGTCCGCATCTCTTCGATATCGGCCTCGCCAAACTCGTCAAGGTGAGCCGTTGCGAACTCGAGCCATCCCGGAAATGGATAACTGCCGATCACGCTGGTCCGCAGTGGCGGGCGTGCTTTACCCCGCTGATTGACCGGTTCGGCGCTGCGATCGATGGTGGATGCAGTCATTCCTGCGGTTTGAATCATGCTTCTGGTTTGAGTCATGCGCTCACGGTCCACCCTCCATCCACGGTTATCACCTGGCCGGTAATGGGGCTCGAATCCTTTCTCAGAAGGAAGCATGCCGTCTTCGCAATGTCATCCGGCGCAAGCATTCCTCGGGTCAACGGCTGTTTGTGGGCCATGTATTCGCGAATGCGGCTGTCGTTTTGCGCGCGCGCGCTCATCGGCGTCAGGACCAGTCCGGAGGCGATGACGTTGATCCGGATGCCGGCGGGCGCATAGTAAGCGGCGGCAGAAATTGTCATGGCCTCGATTGCTCCCTTGCTGGCGGCATAGCCCACGGTCGCGAAGTGTTCCCGCTCCGGGTGTTGTGCCAGGACGCTTCCGCAGTTGAGAATGGCGCCCTGCTCAGCATTTCGGGTCCAAACGCCGAGCACTTCCCTGCACATAAGGAATGTCCCCCTGGCGTTCACATCCATGACGACGTCCCAGGCCTCAGCCGTGCACTCGTGCAGCGGACCGTCGCCCAGCGAGCGGGCGCTGATTCCCGCCACATTGAAGAGGGCGTCGATTTTCCCAAAGCGTTCGATGCAGGCCGCCACACCGTCGCCCACACCCTTTTCATCGCGCACGTCCGCCGCATGGAAATCGGCGTCAGGCAACTCGCCCGCCAGCGCTCGACATTGTTCCTGATCGACGCCAACAATAAAGATGCGGCCCCGCGCTCCCCAGAGGCGTGCCGTTGCCGCGGCAATTCCAGATGACCCGGTCACCAGGAGGACTTCGCTCACGTGGCCCCTATTCGAAGAGGTGTTTGAGGCTTTTGCGATAGGCCTCGTAAAACGCTTCCAACTGTCCGGCGGCGCTGGCGTTTCCTACGAACTGGTGGCTGGGCAACAACACCGGCTTGACGCCTCTGGCGAGCAGCGCCTCGGCAGTGGCGCAACGGAT
>JBEKIM010000625.1:0-3713 GCA_050011755.1 Bryobacteraceae bacterium
AGATCTTAAACAACCGCTTTATTGGGCGCTTCCGGGCGAACGACTTACTTTTTCACCAACGTCTGAAGCGTGCGCCACACTCTCGACATTTGCGCGAATCGAAGATGCAGAAGAGATACAAAATCACAGCCGCTATCCGCGGCTGACAAACCGGAAGAACAGAGCCTGTTTCGACACCGGCTCCGCGCGCGCGGCAAGCGAGGCCATCTGGCGATCGCTGAGCGGCGTGAACTCGCGCGCCAGATGCACGTTCTCCTCTAACTGCGCGATCGAATCGCAACCGATAATCACTGTGCTGACCGGGTGCGAGAGCGAATAATAGAGCGCCTCGCGCATGCTGAACGGCCCTGGGGTAGTGGCGATCACCGCGCCTTCCCACGAGTGCTTCTGCTGCTCCAGCGGCGGCGGAGTCCAACTGGCGAGCAGGCGGCTGCGGCCGGGCACTTTCATGCCGATGATTCCCATCTGCTTCTCCACGGCCAGCGGCAGCAACCCGTCCAGAAAACTGTAGTGGTGGCGGTCGGCCGCGTTCAAGGCCATCAGGATGGTGTCGAATGGATGGCGGCGGATGGCCTCCATCAGGGGTGCGGGGCGGAAATGGCCGGTGACGCCCAGATAGCGGACGATCTTCTGTTCCTGCGCCTGCCGCAGCGCCTCCATCGCGCCGCCCTTGGCGAATACGGCCTCTACGTCCTCCGGCATGCCGATATCGTGCAATTGCCAGAGATCCAGGTGGTCGGTCTGCAGCAGCTTCAGGGACTCCTCGAGCATGCGCATGGAACCATCCCGGGTGCGTTCCTTGGTCTTGCTGGCCAGGAAGGCCTGCGCGCGGCGCTGCTTCATCACCGCGCCGATGTAGCGCTCGCTCCAGCGTTCGGGGCCGCCGTAGATCGATGACGTGTCGATGTAGTTCACCCCCAGATCGAGCGCGCGCTCGACAATGGGCACGGCTATGGCCTCGTTGTGCGCGCGCTCCAGGGCCGCCTGACCGCCGAGGCTGAAGATGCCGGCTTTGTAGCGGGTGCGCCCCAGGTTTCGCAGCGGCATAGCCGGCGCGGCTGTGGAACCCTGCGGGTCGGGCGTCTGGGCCGAAGCGGGATGGGCAACGAGTCCCGCGGCTGCCGCGCCTCCCAATTTCAGAAAGGCCCTCCTGCCACCGAGTTCGCGGTCACTTGGTTTTTCCATGTCGTTCATCCTTCCAACAAAGTCTACTTCGCGGCTTCGCAAGCGTTCCAGACGTCGTGCCGGGCAATCTTCAACACCCCTTCGTGGGTGAAGGGTTCTTCGTTCAAAAGAGCCTCCACCTGGCTCCAGTCGCCGGATGCCAGCAACATGGCGGCGCCCGGCGGCGTGCCCTCCAGAGGGCCGGCGGAGAGAATCTTGCCGGACTTGAGCTGCTGCAAGACGAAGGCAAGGTGTTTCGGCGCGAATTGCCCGGCTTTCTCCCAATTCGGGCCGCGCTCAAACAGGACCAGCGTGCGCTGCGGGCATTGCATGCCAGGCGGCGGCGAGAAGTGCTCGGCAAAGAGCAAACCGCCGATCAGAAACGGGAGCCATCGCATGAGAAGCATAGTAGCACTCGCGGTGGCATGGGGCCGCGTTTTCAGCGCCGGGCCCAGAAAATATCGGTATCTTCCACTTCGGCCGAATGCGCGTACATCTTGCGCATTCCCAGGATGTCGATACGTTTATCGTCGTCGCCTATCTCGATCGTGTCGAAGACGCCGGCCTTGATCTGTCGATCGAGTTCCTTCTCCGGCATCACGTGGAACTCCCGCGCGACAGCCGGCGGGAAATCCAGCTTGTGTGAATCGGCCAGTTCCAGTCCGGACGGCGGAACGCGGCGCAGGATGAAATAAGTGGGTTCATCGGCGAACAAAACGGCGTGCGGCGGCGTGACCTCCTTCACCTTGGCGGCTACTTTCTCCACCGTTTGCCAGGTGAAATCGTCCCAACTCTCGATCAGCCTTTTTGCCAGGCACGAACTGGTAATCAGGCACACGATCAATACAGGGATCAACGGACGATCGGGCGAGCCCAGGCGCGATCCGATATCGTATATCCCGGCGCAGGCCAGGATGGCCAGAAAGGGCACAGCCAGCAGGTAATACCGACGGAATGTGGGCGTGGCCGTCGAAATATGAAGCATCAGCGCCACGGCGAGCCATGCGCACAGATAGAACTCGCGGCGCGGGACACGTTCCCAGGCGCTACGTTTCGGGATGAAAAGCACGCCCGCCAGCGCCAGCAACCCAAGCAGCAATGCCGGCGGGGAATCCAGCCAGGCGAACCACTCGCCGAAATTATGCGCTACCGCGCCTTCCCATTCCCGCTGGCGGTAGAGCAGGTTGTAGTGCAGCACGTTAAAGATCGTCTGCCGGGGGCCCTGGACGAACAGCCAGGCCAGGGGAACGCAGGCCAACGCGCCACCGCCGGCGAACGTCGCGAGTTTCGCCCAGCGGTTCCCTGCCCTGTTGCAGATCAACATCCAGACGAGCAGTACGGGCGCGACCGGAGCCGTTAAGAGCGAACAGTTGGCGGCCGCGGATGCCGCCAGGCCAGCCGCGCCGGCGAGCCACGGCCGCTCGCGATCCACCGCCGCGATAGTGAACAGAAAGGCGGTCACGATCAGGAACAGGCATAACCCGTAGGCTTGGCCGATGGTGCCGTATTCGACCACGGCGACGTTCATTCCGAAGCCGCAGACCGCGGTCAGCGCCGCTCCCAGGCGCCAGCGCGGCACCGGGAAACGCCACAGTACGTAGATGCCCACGAGGAGCACGGCGAGCGTGGTCATAGCGGCGGCGACACCGTGCGCGGTGTGCCACGTATCGCCGAACACGCGCATCCAGCCGGCGTTCCAGTAAGCGTTCAGCGGAGTCTGGGGAAAACAGAAGCAGCGATTCATCGGGCCGCCCCGACGCTGCGGACATATTCCTCGCGCGTGCACAGGCTATTGCGGTCGAGCGCGCGGTCCACGGCGAGGATTCCATCCAGGTGGTCGATTTCGTGTTGGAGCAACTCGGACAGCGCGCCCGAGGCATCCAGCAGGCGGCTGTTGCCTTCCTCGTCCTGGTAGCGCACGCGTACATTGAGGCTGCGTTCCAGGTATACCAGCAAGCCCGGGAAAGAGAAGCAATCGTCCCATAAACGGAATTTGGCTTCGCTTTGCAATTCATAGACAGGATTGCGGATAGCGTACTGGACGCCGCCAAATTCGATATAAATCAGTCGCAGCGGTTCGCCGATCTGAACGGCGCTGATGCCGCGGCCGAAGCCGTGCGTGGCGCGGAATTCGTCGAGCGTAGCGCGCAGATCGTCGAAGACGGGGGCGGCTGCGGCAGCCGAGGAGACGGGCGCCGAAACGGTGCGCAACAAAGGGTCTCCGAGCTGCAAAATGCGGCGGGAAGGCATCACGTATGAACATATCACGCGCACTTGCTCCGGCTGATGGGTCCCACGACTCCGTGTACGGCCGCGAGATAGTCCCCGGGCCCCAGCAGGATCTGCATCCCGCGCACGCCCGCCGACACTGAAATCACATCGAACAGTTCCGCGGTCTCGTCGACGAAAACGGGATATTCCCGCTTGCAGGCCATTGCGGTCACGCCTCCGCGGATATATCCGGTCAGCGGCTGGACTTCTTTGAGCGGCACCAGTTCCGTCTTGCGATCGCCGGTGAGCCGTGCGAGGGCTTTTTCGTCCAACTCCGT
>JBEKIM010000626.1:0-2887 GCA_050011755.1 Bryobacteraceae bacterium
GTTTATATTGAAAATAAATTACTTATCAAACATTACGCCCAGTGCCAGGGGCCGATGCCGGTGTCCATCGAGAGGGGCGTTTGGGAGATGTCGGGGAAAGCCGAGCAGCGCGGCGTCGGCCTGTCCGAACTTGTGGTGGAAGTGCTGAAGCGCGAGAAGTAGAACGTCTCGGTCGGCACTCCCCGGAAACCGGTGGTGCGACAGTCGACGTTTTACGTTAGCCGAGGGCTTGCCAGCAAAGTTGCACGCCCATGCAGGTGAGCCATGCGGAAAGAGCTACCCGGAGCGGCCTGGATGGCAGGACAGACAACAGATTGGCGCCAATCAATGCGCCGGCGATGCCGCCCATGATCAGGTGGATCAAAATGCCCGCCTGGAAGTGTCCGGCCGACAAATGAAAACCGCCGCCGATCAGGGAGCAGGCCAACCCGAACATGACGTCCGTACCCACCACACGGGCGGGACTGAGAGGGGTTAAGTTCAGAAGAGCCACGCCACCGAGAGCGCCCGCGCCCGCCGATGAAAAGCCGACTTCCGAGCCGATGCCGAAGGCAATAAAGGGCAGCCAGCCGGAGCGGTCGGTCATAGTCCGGCTATGCGCGCTGCGCCGGAGGGTGCGGACCAGATTGTAAAGCGCCATGGTGGCGACCAGCGAGCCGATGCCTAGAAAGAGCACGTTCCGGTGATGCTTTGCGTCCAGTAAACCCATAGCATAGAAGCCCAGCAGAACGCCTGGAACGCCCCCGCAGCAGAGCCGCAGCAGGGTCGGATAGTGGATCTGCTTGCGGACGATGTAGACGGGCGCGATGGTTAGCTTGATGACCGCGGAAAAGGCCAGCGCGGTGCCGACGGCTCCAGCGGGCGGAACCTTGAAGAACAGCATCAAAACGGGGGCCAAAAGCGAACCCGCGCCCACACCCGTGAGTCCGACGCCGGCAGCGACCAGGAAGCCAACCAGAATTTCTGTCATGAATCGCTCAAATGCCCTCGGGGTGTTCCAGCTATATTAGCGCGATTACTCCATAGTGTCTATGGAAATTAGTTAGCTGTAGTACGAAGTGTGTAAGCTGCTGAAAACAGGATGAGAAAAAAGAAGTTGGCGGACACGTGCGTTTTCGTCCGCCAACTTTAGGGAGAAATTCAACCTAAACTACTGGCCCGGCGTGGCCGCGTTGGCTCCCGCCAACGCTCCGGCTAAGGCGGTGCCGTTGGGGCTGCCCAATCCGGTACAGGCATCCCAACCGGGACCCGCGGAATAGCCGCCGATCTGGCCGGTGATGTCATTGCTTCCACTGGTGATGTCGTTGACCACAGTGGCGCTGGCCGTGGCTTCCGCCAACGAATACATCAGCGGATTGAGGAATCCGACCGGGGTGCCGAGCTTCTGGTTGATGCGCGCGATCAGACCGGCCCACAGGGGAGCCACGGCGCTGGTTCCGCCCACCGTACCGGCTTGTCCATCCGCCAGGATCTGATATCCGGTCTCGGGATCCGCATCCCCGGCGACGTCCGGGACGCCGCGGCCGATGTGGCCGCCCGGGTTGACCGAGGGCGGTACATGCGCATTTGCCTGCCAGGTCGGCAAATCGATGCTGTCGCTGATGCCGCCGCCGGTGGCGCCGCCATTGACGCCGTCGTTCCAAACCGTTTCGCTGGAAATAGAGGCGCCGGAAGTTCTCAGCGTGGTGCCGCCGCAGGCCAGCACGAAGGCGCTGGTTGACGGAAAATCGCAATGCGCCAGGCCATCGTCGACCTGGTCGCGCGAGCCGTCGTCACCGGCCGCGCAGCACACGCTGACCCCCATCGAAGCGGCGGCTTGGAACGCTTCGTTCACCGCCTGGATCGCGGCGGCCGACCAGATTTGCTGACCCTCCGCAAATCCCCAACTAATGGAGAGGACGGAGGGCTTGTGCACGCTGTCGTGGACGGCAGTGGTGATGGCGTCCACCCAGCCTTGCTCGGTGAAGTTCGAGAAGTAAACCACAATGCTGGCGCCGGGCGCGATCGCTCCGCACACCTCGATATCCAGCGCCACTTCGGTATCCGGACTATCTTCTCCGGGCGTGGGCTGGTTGGTGACGCCATCCACCGACACGGCCGTCACGGGCGGAGTCGAAATCCCCAACTGTTGGAAGTACGTGTTCAAGTCCGTGTTGCTGAACCCGCCGCCGAACTCCAGGATGCCGATGCATTCGCCCGTGCCGTCGGTTCCCGCCGGGAAATTATAGAGTTGGGCCACCTGCAGCGGCGTGAAACTGGTTGGAGCGCCGCTTTTCTTGGCGGGTTGCTTCGGCTTATGCTTGCGGAAATGCGGGCGGGCCTGCGGCCGGTTATCGAATCCGAAAACGCCCTGGATGATGCCCGCGAGATCCTCCGGTATATAGATAGGTCCGGTGCGGCCCCGGAAATCGCCGTCGGGGTGCTGGTATTTGGCGAGATAGACGCCGAACGCCGCGCTCAGTGCCGCGATCGTCCCGGCGAGAACCACGGTACGGCGGGCTGCACTGACTTCCGCGACCGTCAGGTTGTGCTGGTGCGCGAACGCTTCGACCTTGCCGATATCGCCGGGATTGGCGCCATAACTGGCGGCAAACTGTTCCCGAGTCAGATACTTGCGCTTGTGCGGCAGTGTCGCGGTCAGTTCCTTGGCCGAAGCCGGACTGGGCAGGGTCTGGCGCGGCCGCACCAGCACGGAAATTTTGATTTGCTCATGGGGGTCCGGTGCTCCCACGACACGGGATCCGCGGCGAGCGTGTCTCTCGCTGCCGGGAAGTGCTATACGATTCTTGTGTTGCGGCATGTATTTGCTCCTTTGGTTGAAACTGAGATGGACAGCCGGCACCCGGAGAAACATTGGACCGGCACACCCCTCAATTTCGGTCCTTCC
>JBEKIM010000627.1:0-2840 GCA_050011755.1 Bryobacteraceae bacterium
GAGTCAGAAATGGCTCCGGATCGGCCGTGAAGTGGAAGCCGTCGGGGCTGCGCGCCAGGCCGATGATGGACCGTCCTGTGCGTAGATGGGAACGGAACAGCATGATGTATTCGTTCTCATGCTTCGCCACCGCTGCGTTGTGGACCGTTTCTACCGGGTAAGGGATATCGGCTTTGGTGAGGATGGGGTTGTGAGCGTATCGCCTTACGAGGTCCGGCTTAGTATTCATGACTTCCCTTCCAACGCGAAGATCGCCCCGTAGACCCGTTCGTACGCTTCCACCATGGTTTCGATAGAGAAACACTGCTGGACCCGTTGGCGGCAGGCGTTGCGATCGATTTCACCAAGGCGTTCCAGGGCCTCGACCGCCTGGTGGACGTTATTGACGAGGAAGCCCGTCTGCCCGTCCTGAATCACTTCGCGGCAAGAGCCGAGGTCCATGGCGATCACGGGCACGCCGGCGGCATTGGCCTCCGCCAGCACCAGTCCGAAGCGCTCCGGGATGGTATTCAGGTGCAGCAGCGCCCGGGCCTGCGCAAACAATTCGTTCTTGCCCGCCACGTCAACCGGCCCGACGTAGCGGATCGCCTGATTGAGGTGGGGCTCCACTTGTTCGCGGAAGTAAGTCCGATCTTGGACAATGCCCGCAATGAGCAGCGGCAATCCGCTCCGGCGAGCAACCTCGATGGCCAGATGGACGCCCTTGTCCGGATGAATCCTGCCGAGGAAGACCAGGCTATCGCCGCCGCGTTTCCGCAGCGGGTACAGCGAGAGGTCGATTCCGTTATATACCGTCGCCACGTAATTCAGCCCCGCCGCGCGATCGGAGTTGCTGATGGAGACAAAATACCCGTCGCGACACTTTTCATATACGGGCATGATTGCGGGCGACGAGAATCCGTGGATGGTCGTGAGGACCGGGGTCTTCACCAGCCGGCTGAAGCACAGCGCCATGAAGTCGTAGTGGCTGTGGATGAGGTCGAACTCGGCAGCGTGCTCGAAAGCTTCGGAGATGTGCAGGTACTCGGCAACTTTGGGATCGATGGCGCGATCCTCTTCATACCCCCGGTCCACGACGGCATGCAAGTGGGCGCGGGTGGCGGAATCCCGCGTGGCGAACAACGTCACGTCCCAGCCGCGCGAGACCAGTCCTTCGGCGATGTTGCCGGCAACCGTCTCCCACGCTCCGTATTGCCTTGGCGGTGTCCGCCAGGCTACCGGCGAAAGGACAGCCACGCGCTTGTGGGGAACGGTCATGCCGGTTCCATGGCGGCCAAGACCTCGGCAAGCGGGGCGGTGGCGAAGCCGGTGGCGTGATCTGCCATGCCATACGGAATGATTAATTCGCCGTTGTGGACCAATGCGCCGCAGGTATAAACGACATTGGGCACATAGCCTTCGCGCTCGTTCTGGTTGGGCTCGATCAAAGGCTCGCGCAGACGGCCAATCACTTTGGAGGGGTCGTCGCGATCAAGCAGGAACGCGCCGATCGAGTACTTTCGAATCGCGCCGACACCGTGGCTGAGAACCAGCCACCCGGCATCGGTCTCGATGGGAGACCCGCAATTCCCGAGCTGGACCAATTCCCAGGGAAAGGCCGGTTTGAGGATCAGGCTATGCTCATTCCAGAAGTGGACATTGTCGGAGAACATCAGGTAGATGTTTTCGTTGTCCTGGCGGGAGAGCATGGCAAAGCGGCCGCCGATCTTCCGTGGGAACAGGGCCATGCCTTTGTTTTCGGCGGCCGGACCATTCAGGGTGATGAATCGGAAGTGGAGGAAGTCCGCGGTCTCCACCAGCTCCGGCACGACCACCTTGCCATCGAAGGCCGTGAAGGTGGCGTAGTAGACGTAGGCGCCGTCGTCGTTGCAAAAGCGAACGAAGCGGGCGTCCTCGATGCCGTTGCGTTGGGAGGGAGTCGCCGGGAAAAGGATGCGCTCGGATAACCCCTGCTCGGGCTGAAAACGAACTTCGTAATTGGACCGGGCCAACATCCAAATCCCCTGCGCCTCTTCCTGATCGTCCTGCGTCATGCCATCCGGCAGGCGGAACTGTTCGGTCTGCAGACTGCCGCGAAGCTCTTCCAACGCGAACGAAGGGCCTAGTTTGTTCATCACCCGGCGGGTAAACTCACGCGTCAATCCAAGCTCGCTAAGTTTACGCCCGAACAGCTCCTTCTCATACCGCGGGTTGGGGACTTGCCGGGGCTCGGTGAGGAAGCCCGTGGAGGTGCATACCTCGATGCGATTGTCGGGATAGATGGTGCCGGATCGGAACGTGATGGAGGAGACGTGTCCCTCGCCGGTAGCACGCAGGCTGAGAATAAACCGCAGGGCGCCCGTTGGCAGGCCGGTCTGATCGGGATGCGGCACGATGGAGGGATTGAACAGCGCGGCCGATTCCAAGGAGTATTCAGCCAGGAAATAGGAACCGATCAGCATCCGTCTCGGCTGGGAAATTTCCCCATCGGGCGTGAGCGGATCGCGGATCTGTTCATACCGTTCCATGAAGGACTGGCGGATCTCGCGGTGGCGCTGCGAAAATTCCAACGAGATATCGTCCAATAGGGCGCCAACCTGCTCCTCCGGGATCGCCATGATCCTGCCGAGAATGTCGCCGACCCTTTGCGAATCTCCGGGACTGAAGGGCCGCAGAAGAACCCGCGACTGATCGGGGCAGAGGATGGTGGCAGTGCGTTTCAGGTGAATGGGCATGGAAGTTCGGGGTTGCTCCGCGACGGCGATGGGTTCCTTGAAACCGGTCAGGATGTTCTGCGCCAGTGGCATCTCAGCCTTGTGGCCGCCAACAAAAGCGATCTTGTGAACTTTGGAATTGGTTTT
>JBEKIM010000628.1:0-4949 GCA_050011755.1 Bryobacteraceae bacterium
CGACAGCTTCCGGCCGGCAAGTACGACTGCCAGGTAACCGTGCTCAACCCCACCGGCCAGAAGGCGGCATTCTGGCTGGCCCCCATCGCGCTGGCCCCGTAGCGCACGCTTCAGCGTGCCGGTGGGACTCTTAAGTCCCGCCCCAGCCGCCTTGTAACTAGTTACTGCCGACGGCGATGGTCGCGGTATTGGAACTGACTCCGCCAATGGAAACCACCACCGGCACGGCGCCGCCTGCGGTCACCGACGCCGGCACCAGCGCATTCACCTGATAGAGACCCACATAGCCGGGCGCCAGGCCGGAGAAACTCACGTTGGCCGATACATTACCGATCTTCACTGTGGTATCCCCGCTGGTGTAGGCCAGTGTGCCGGAAGGCGATGCCGCACCACTGGCGGGCTGATTACTGACCGCACCCAGGCCTATGCAGTAAATCTGGATATACGTGTTGCCGGGAGAGGCCGGATTCGATGCGTCGACCAACTGATAAGAAGTGTTCAGGATGGCGCCTTGACCCGTGCCTCCGGAGTTCGTAGTGAAGATGGCCGGCTCCGCCGCGGATACCGCAAATGAATCGAAGGCGCTTTCGCCATTATTATTCACCCGGAGTTGAACCGTCGTATTTGCCGGGATACCGTACGGGATCTGAATATTCAATTGCCCCGCGGAAACGTAATAGAGCGGCGCGGGGATATCGTCGATAGTCACCGACGTGCCGGCCAACGATGTGGGCAACGGCACCGACAGGGCGCCGGCGGTGGCAGGCGCCAATTGCGATCCGAAGACACTGATGATGTCGCCCGCGGCGAAAGCTGCCGTGTAGGATGCCGAGTTCGAGATGGATGCAATCGACGGCGGCCCGTTGGAGGCCGATGTGATCGTCACGGTGGCGTTGGCCGAGGCGCCGTAATAGGAATTATCCCCATTGTATTGCGCCGTAATGCTATTGGCGCCGGCGGACAACTGCACGCCGCTGAGCGTCAGGGATGCCACCCCGCTGGAGTTGAGCGTGGCGCTTCCCAGCGAATAAGTTCCTGTCGTGAACGTCACCGTGCCGCTGGGTGTCGTACCTCCGCTAGAGCCCGATACCGTGGCCGTCAAGGCTGTCGAACCGCTGAACGTCATGCTCGCCGGGTTGGCCGCGAACGTCATGGTCGCATTATTTTTAGTGCTGACCACGCTGCCGTGCCAGGCGGTTACGAAATTGAAAACGTCCGGCGTGCCCAGGCCGGTGACCTGGTCGTAGCCCACGCCCGCGCTGTACCCGATGGGCTGGCACGAACTGCACGGACTCACCATGTTGTTTCCGGTAGTAATATCGTGAAATACGCCGGTCACCGTCGCAAGGCTATAGAGCCCGGCGTTGATATTGCCGAGATTGGGGCTGGTCGCAAACCCGTTCGCGACCAGGTATTGGCCCAGCAAAACCGTGATTCCGGCAAACTGCGGAGCGCCCACCGACGTCCCGCCGATAATCTGCAAACTTCCACCGCTATAGATCTGGTAGCCGTCTTCATTCGGCGAGGCCGAAAGCGAGACATCCGGGACGTCGCGGAAGCCGTCGGCGGGCACACCAGTTCCGCTCTGCCATGATGGCTTCGAGAAAAATGTACTCACGCCGCCGCCGCTGGCCGCCGGCGAGCCCTCGACAGAGCTGTCGTTCCAGGACGTCTCCGGGATGTACTGCCGCGCCGAGGCGTGGCTGCTGGTGTTCGACGTGTTCCAATAAGCCGAACCGCTGGCGCTGAACTCGGTGCCCCCCACGGCGGTCACCTGGGGCAGCGAACCCGGCAGGTCCACAGAAAGGGCGTTATCGATGGCCGCGCCGTCGCCATCGCCATAACAATCGGCCGCGCCGTTGTCGCCCGAGGCGGCGAAGATGGTCTGCCCCTGCGCATTGGCTTGCGTGGCCCACGTTTCCACCACATGTGCCTCCGCCGACCCTTCGTCCAATTCGCAGTCCCCGTAGCTGATACTCACCACCGGCGCGATGTCCTGATCGATCGCGTAGGAGAGCGCGCTCATCACGTCCTCGTAGGCGTAAACGAAGTAAATCGTGGCATTTCGCGCCACCGCTCCGGACAGTTCCAGATCCAGGTCCGCTTCCCCTAAGTCGCTCTGGCTGGTCCCGGTCGGAGCGCCTGGAACCGGCACCAAAGTCGGGTTGTTCGACGGCAGATTGAAGTAACTGCGGAACTGCGTGATATCGGACATCTCGATGTTGGTCGCTTTCAGGTGGAAATCGTTGAGTCCGTGAATGGCGCGCGCCACGCCCTGGAACGCCGCCGGTACGGTCGGATCGGCCGCATTGGCATAATGCACTTCGCCCCCCGAAAGGTAGTGATGAATCTCGACCCCAAATGCGCTTTCCACCTGGCCGGCCGAGCCGCCGAAGGCGACGCTGTTGCGCGCGCGAGCCACGGACTTAACCGTCAGACCATGCTGGCCCAGCCACGCGGATATCTTGTCTATGTCGGCTTGACTGGCGCCAAACCGGTCCGCGTATTGCTCCGGAGTTACCCAGGCATGGTAATTCGGCGAACCGGCGTCCTGCTGCTGCTCCAATAACTGGTCGAGAGCGGCCTGCTGGCTGGCCGAAGGCGCAAGCGTCAGAATAACGTACGGCATGGCCATGGATGGATCCACGGCGCCTTGGTCTACCGCGGCGGCGAGCCGGGGACGCACATGCCCAGGCAGTACTGTGCGCTGGGTGTCGTCAACAGCCGTCGTAATGCGGTTCCCGGCGCCCAAGGCGATCGATAAGGAGAAGCTTAGAACCAATAGACATGCGGACACGATCCGGCGCCGCAATATAAATCGACTTACACATCCGGCGCTCCGGCCGTGAGGGGTCATACACCTACGGACGAGGCCCGCCCCTGGGCGGTTTCGGCCCACTGCGGATTCAGGTACCTGTGTGGCTTGCACGCGGTCCTCCCAATATCTCAAAGTAGCCGCAAACCGGACATTATCTCCATGAATCCGGACGCTGTCGATGGTTAACCGGGAATGCCTGGCGGCAGCGCCTGGCGCGCGGCCGGAATGGGGGGGCGAAGTCGAAATTTCTAAAACGTGAGCGCGATCAGGCGACTACATCCACGCCCATGCTGCGCGCCGTACCCCTGACCGAATTCATGGCGGCTTCCACCGTGAAGCAGTTCAGGTCCGGCATCTTGATCTTGGCGATCTCTTCCACTTGCTTCTCCGTGATCACGCCGACCTTGGTTTTGTGCGGTTCGGGCGACCCTTTGGCCAGGTTCACCGCGCGCTTGATCAACACCGGAACGGGCGGCGTTTTAGTGATGAAAGTGAACGAGCGGTCCGAAAAAATGGTGATCACCACGGGGATGATCAGCCCTTCCTGATCCTTACTCGACGTCTTGGCGTTGAACGCCTTGCAGAAATCCATGATGTTGACGCCTTGCGGGCCGAGGGCGGTACCCACGGGGGGCGCCGGCGTAGCCTTCCCGGCGGGGATCTGCAACTTCACGGAACCGGTAACTTTCTTTGCCATCTGAGAATCCTTGCGATCGTTATTCTTATTCTTTTTCTACTTGGAGGAACTCGAGTTCTACGGGCGTGGCACGGCCGAAAATCATCACCATCACGCGCAGCGTACCGCGGTCGGTATTGACCTCGTCCACCTTCCCACGGAAGTTGGCGAACGGACCATCCACGATGCGCACGCCGTCGTTCCTCTCGTAAGTCGTCTTGGGGCGCGGCCGTTCGGTGGAGGACGCCTGCCGGTAGAGGATGGAATTTACTTCGTCCGCGCTTAGGGGCACTGGCTGCGTGCCGCCGCCCACAAATCCCGTCACGCGCGGCGTGGCTTTCACGGCATGCCACAACTCGTCGTTCATTTCCATCTCCACCAGCACGTAGCCGGGATAAACCAGGCGCTTGCTGGTCACCTTCTTGCCGCCCCGCAGCTCCACCACTTCTTCGGTGGGGATCAGCACTTGCCCGATTTTATCCGCGAAGCCGAACGCCTGCGAGCGGCTCCGCAACGACTCGGCCACCTTCTGTTCGAACCCGGAATAGGTGTGAATGATGAACCACTTCTTCGCGGAGGTTTCATCATAGCCTGGCGCGGCGGGCGCCTCCGCCGGCTCGCCGGCCGGTTCGGCTTCGGGCTCTTCCGCCGCGGCTTGTTCCGCGATGGGTTCCTCAGCCAGATCGGCGCTCTCGGGTTCTTCTGGATGCATGGAATCTACGTTTTCGTCGTCCATACGCCTACTTCGACAAAGCGTGGTACAAACGGGTAACGGTATCGTTCAGTATCGTATCGACTACCGCAAAGAAGGCGGCGAAGGCGAATACCGTGAAAATCACGACCACCGTGGTGCCCTCCACCTGCTTGCGATTCGGCCAGGTGACGCGCTTCATCTCAAGCTTCAACTCGTTGAAATAATCGCGCGTGCGCGTGGGCCAAGCGGTCACGCTCTCAAGAAAATTATTGCTGCCTTCCATGCTGCCTCGCTTCTCTCAACTCTACGGCTGTCAGATTTGGATTGGCAGGGGCGGAGGGATTCGAACCCCCACTCGCGGTTTTGGAGACCGCTGGTCTGCCGTTAAACCTACGCCCCTACAGTTCACAACCCGGCGGGACAATTGCCTTTAGCTGCCCTTCCTAATTCTACTTGATTTCCTTGTGGGGCTGGTGCTTCCGGCAATAGGGACAGAATTTCTTCATTTCCAGCCGCTCCGTGGTGGTTTTTTTATTCTTGGTGCCTGAATAGTTCCGGTTCTTGCACTCGGTGCATTGAAAAGTGATAATCTCGCGCGCCATCTTCGTTGTCCTTCTTTGCTTGCAGCGTTATTCTATAATGTCCGTCACGGTCCCGGCGCCCACCGTACGTCCGCCTTCGCGGATCGCGAACCGCAACCCTTTGTCCATGGCGATCGGCGTAATCAGATCGATGACCAGGTTCACGTGGTCGCCCGGCAT
>JBEKIM010000629.1:0-2787 GCA_050011755.1 Bryobacteraceae bacterium
ATATTCCATAGCTCTCTCCTCTGTTTTTTTCGGACCTACTGACCGGGCCCGCCGGCCAGGGTCTTTACCAGCTCATACAAAAATGTCTGGCCTTCGAAGAACGATGTTACCCCCATACGCTCGTCACGCCCATGAAACCGGATATCGTCGCGGTCCATAAAGAAGCCCTGCACGCCATACGTCGGAATCCCGGCCGCGCGCAGATAAAGGCCATCCGTCGCGCCCATGACCATAATCGGCACGGTAGGCACGCCCGGCCACAACGTGTCAGTTAGACGGCTGACCGCTCTCATGACATCCTCGCGCATCGGCGACGCGGGCCCTTTACTGACTTCGCCGGCGATGGTCAAATGCACCTGGCCGTCCGCGATGACCCGCTCCAGAGTGCTCTGCACATATTCCGCGGAATCCTCCGGCAGAACCCGGCAGTTCACATTCGCGGCGGCCAGTTGCGGCAGCGCGTTTCGGGCGTGTCCCCCCTCGATCTGCGTCGCCACGCAGGTGGTGCGCAGCGTGGCATTCCAGGCCGTGGCCGCCTGCGCCACCTTCTGCATGGCTTCCGCGGAGCCGGCCGCCGCGGCCGCCAGATCGGCTTTCACTGGCCCGTTCTCAATCTTCGACATGGCCTCTAAGTACGCCCGTGTGACCTCGTTGGTCTTCAACGGAAAACCGAATTTCGAAAGCCGGTCCAAGGCGGCTGCCAGGTGATAAATCGCGTTATCCGCCACCGGCAGCGAGCTATGTCCACCCTTGTTACGAACTTCCAGCCGAAAGTTGATTACGTATTTTTCGCTGACCTGAATGTCGTTTGAGATCTTCTTGCCAGCCGCCATCTCGCCCCAGCCGCCTTCGTTGAGTGCGAACTCCGCGTCGATCATGTCCCGCTTGTTCTTAATCAACCACTCGACGCCGTTGTAAGGGCCGCCCCCCTCCTCGTCCGCCGTAAGCGCCACGATGATGTCCCGGTCCGGTTTGAAGCCCTCGCGCCGGTAGCGGATCAGGTTCGCCACCCAAACGGCCGCCTGCGCTTTATCGTCGGCCGTGCCGCGCCCATAGAAGTAGCCATCCCGCTCGATGAATTGGAAGGGATCCATGCTCCAGTCGTCCCGTTTGGCTTCGACGACGTCCGTATGCGCCAGCAGCAGGATCGGTTTGCGCCGGCCAGTGCCGTGATATTTGACTACCAGGTTCGCTTTTGTGGGGATCGCGCCGCCCACAAAAATGTCGCTGGCGGCGAATCCGGCGCTTTTCAGCCTGGCTGCCACCGCTTCCGCTACCGGCGTGGTAGCCCCGGTCGTATACCCGGACTTGATCTCGATCAGCTCTTTATAGATGTCGCGAGCCAGTTGCCGATCCGGCTCCGGCGGCATAGTCTGGCCGATCGCGGACGCTGCCACCAGGCAGGGCAAAACGAAGCACTTGAGCATGCCATATTGTGCCATACCCGTCGCTACCCATTGCGTGCAAGCGGCTGTATAATCAGACTTCGATAGCTCAACCTCGACCGCACAAGGAGAATAGATATGGCAGGTCTTCGCCCCCGGCTTCTCACGCTCGCCCTGCTCATGCTGGTATTCGGATCGGCAGAACGGGTGCAGGCGCAACTGAACTGTACTACGTCCGCGGCAGTTACACCCACTCTTCGCCACGAAGGCTACACCGAACTGGCCGGCGATCTGTTTCTCACCTGTGTAGGCGCCCCGGGCGCCACCCCGACACCGGTTGGCGTCGCGATCCCCCAGGCGAATGTCTCGGTCACTCTCGGTGCGACGGTGACCAGTCGCGTACTCGGCGGCACTGCGCCGCAACTCTTGACCGAAGCGTTGCTGGTGGTGGACGATCCCAGCCCGGCGAATCAGGACGCCTGCCTGTCGCCTACCAATCCGATCGCGGCTTGCGTAGTTACCGGCGATGGGGGACAGACCTTTAACGAACCCGGTAAATTCAACGTCTTTCAGGGAGTCACCGGGGGCGGGCCGGGCCAGAATTCGATTACCTTTCTGGGCGTTCCGGCTGATCCGCCGGCCGCGGGGGCGCGTACCTATCGCATCACCAACCTTCGGATCGACGCGACTTCCGTTCCCTCCGGCCCATTTGGTTTAACCCCGGTGTATGCGTTTGTCTCGGTCAGCCCCTCCTCCTCTATCGTGATCAACAGCCCTCAGCAGCCTATCGTGGGATTCGTCGCCGGCGGCCTGAGTACCACAACTTCTCCGGCCAACCAGACTTTCTCGCAGTGCCAAACCATCCCGCCCACCGTGGCGGCCACCGTGACATTCACCGAGAACTTCTCCTCCGCGTTCAAGGTAAAGACGAACGGTTTGCAGAACACGCCCGGAGAGGTCTACTACTCGGAGAGCGGCCTGGAGATCACCGTAACCGGAGGCACAGCCGGTACAGCCGACACGGGGACCAGACTGCAGGCCGTAATCAACAACATCCCGCCCGGAGTCAGTATCTGGGCGGATAATTGGGCCGCCTCCACGGTTGCGCTTCCCGGGTATCCTTCGGATGCCACTTTGGTCACCGGGCCGAGTACTCCCGCCGATCCCGGGTCGAATACCATCACCCAGGTCTCCGACGGATCGCAAAGCGTTATATTAGTCACTTGGGAGATCACCAACACCAATCCGGTGGCTATCGACTCAATTTCATTTAACATCTACGCCTCTTACAGTGCCGGCGCCCCTCCGACTAACGTAACCGCCGCTATATTGAGCGGCTTCAGTCCCGAGTATCCCGTATACGCCAGCGGCGGTCCGATTCCCGAGTTCTTTATCGGCACAG
>JBEKIM010000630.1:0-2786 GCA_050011755.1 Bryobacteraceae bacterium
GTGGTTTTTGGATCGTTCGGGGCCGACCAACGGGAGGCGCGCCGAGGCCCCATCCTGGTCTTGGTTTTCCCTTCTGAGGAAGGTTTTGGTTTTTGCCTTTACACGCCCCATCAGGGCATGCATTTGATCGCCGACCAACGGGAGGCGCGGACGGCAAAAGATCATGCGGTGTTGCTCTGCTGGAAGCTTTGAAGTAGTTTGCGCTTGGCGCTCTGCATCGCCAGAGCGGCTTCGGTGTCGGATTGGCTCTGGGCGAAGCGATCCAGTTCCGCCAGCGTGACCCGGGGCCGCAGGTATTTCGCCACTGAGGCGATTCCCGAAACATCTCGAACGGTGTCGCCCACCGCAAGTAGATGCGCCGCCGCTTGCCGTTGGCCGCAGTGAGGATTTGGGGCACCGCGCACGGCCGGTGGAAGTTCACGTAAGGATTGAGGTGCTCCCGGTGGAATTGATCGATCACCACAGCGTGCTTCGCCTCGATGTAACCAAATCCGATGTGCTTGCGGATCACCGCGCCGTTCTTGGTCTCCACCAGACCGTTGTCGCCGCAGTGATGCGCTCGTGACTTGGTCTGCTCGATGCGCAGTTTGTCCAGCAACCGGACGACGTTGTAGTTGATGAACTCGCTGCCATTGTCGGAATGAAATCCGCGGATGACGAAGGGAAACTGCTCCAGCATCGCCTCCAACACAGGCAGCAGCCACAACTCGGAGATCTGCGGCGTGGCGGCCACAATCTCCCACTGGGTCACCTCGTCGACGGCATTGATGTGATACAGACCTTTGCGTCCCTGCTGATCTCCCTGATGCACGGTATCGATGCGTAGGAATCCCGGTGCGCCACGCGGCTGCGGTGCGCGTCGCTCGCCCATCGGAATCGGCGTAGGTCGCGTGGGTTGATAGCTGGTGTTGCGTTTCCGATAGGCCGCACTGTTGCGCAGCCGGTAAAGGTGCGCCACCGAGATCGCCGCCAGACGCACATACGCGGCCTGCCCGTAGTCGCTGTATTCCCGTTCGAGGATGTGTCGCGTGGCCGGTCCACTTAAGTTCCCGTGCGCCTTGTCGACATAGGCCAGCAGATCCACGTCGCCGGCCGTGTAGCGTGTCGCGAACTTGGTTCGCTGGTAGAGGGCCGCCTTCACCCGCCCGGTGCGGCGTTGCAGCGCAATCAAGCGCGTAACCTGCGCGCGGCTCAACCCTGTCATCCGCGAGAGGTAGCGCCGGACCAGTCCTTTGCCCGGCTTGTGCAAGCTCGCATACTGGAGCCGCACGAGCGTGGTCTCGATCCATCTGTACACCTCCTCGCGCCGCTGGCCGGCAAACCGCACCTCCGCGCTGCCGGCCAGGAACGCCCGAATCTGCTCCAGGCCGAGGGCCTCTGTGTCGTCCATGCTGATAATCAATCCCCAGCATCCCGCCTTTTTCCTTCAGGCTCATCTTGTATGAGAATCCAGTCGCCACTTCAGGCTCATCTTGCATGAGACAAGAGTCATTGAGTCTCGCTTTACGCTGGCATGATACCCTGAAGCATTGTCCCGCCACCCGCATTTCAGTGCCTACCTGGCGCTGGCTGCCGTCTGCTTTTTCTGGGGAACCACCTATCTGGGCATCCGCATGTCGCTGGAGGCATTTCCCCCGCTGCTGCTGGTCTGCGCGCGCTACGTGATTTCCGGCTCGCTCATGCTGGCGGCGATCGCGCTGCGGGGCGGAGAACTGCCCCGCGGACGGGAACTGCGCGCCGCCTGCCTTAGCGGTGTGCTGGTGCTGGGCATCGGCAACGGCGCACTGGTATTCGCGGAGCTGTGGGTGCCGAGCGGCCTCGCCTGCCTGATCATCACCAGTTCGCCTTTCTGGATGGTCGGCGCCGAGGCGCTCCTGCCCGGTGGCGAACCGCTGCATCTACCTACCATCCTCGGCATGCTGGTAGGCCTGTGTGGCGCGGCCCTTCTGTTTACGCCGGACATCCACACCCATACCTTCCACGCCGGTCTGCTGCGAGGATTCCTGGTCCTGCAACTCGGTATGGCGGGATGGGCCTTCGGTTCGATTTACCAGAGGCGGCGGGTCGCGGGCGCGCATCCCATCGTCATTGGCGCCGTGCAGCAGCTCGCCGCCGGGCTCTCATTCCTGCCCTTCGTGTTGCTTTTTCCCGAGCACCCGGTGCACTGGAGTGTGCGCGGCGCAAGCGCGCTTCTGTACCTGGTGATCTTTGGCTCCATCGTCGGATATAGCGCCTATATTTATGCGCTCGACCGCTTGCCTGTGGCCGTCGCTTCCATCTATCCGTACGTGAATTCGGTGGTCGCCGTGACGCTGGGCTGGCTGTTCTATCGCGAACCTTTCGGAACGAGGGAGGCGGCTGCCATGGCCATCATCTTCACCGGAGTGGCTCTGGTGAAGCGTTACAGCCGCAAATTGCCCGCCCCCGCACCGGCTGCGGAGCTATCCTCAGGCAAGACGCTTCCTACCGTGCCGCTTTCGGACCTGGACCGGTAACGCCGCCGACCAGCTTGGCCCCCAGCGCGCCGCCCGCCGTGCACAGAAACGTGATGATCAGGAAGAAAAACAAGAGCGCGCAAACCACCACCAGCGCCAGGCCGCTGGGATTCTCCAGGATCTTCAGGGCCTGCTGCACATTGGGATCGTTTCCGTACATCTTGTGGAACTGTTCTTCGTAAAGCTTGGTGATCCCGCCGCCCCGGATCAACGGCACCACGCTCGCCGTGAACACCACGGATGTGATGGTCGATCCCAGCAAGCCGGTGATCCAGCCCATACGCAAGCCGC
>JBEKIM010000631.1:0-2772 GCA_050011755.1 Bryobacteraceae bacterium
GGACCCCAGCACTTGAGGTAGCCTGTAATATGCTGAAAAGCTTGGTGCGCCCGGAGGGACTCGAACCCCCGGCCTACTGGTTCGAAGCCAGCCGCTCTATCCAGCTGAGCTACGGGCGCACACTGCCTCACAATTCTACCGCGAACACACCGCCAATAAATAGCGGCCATCCGGGCTTACCCTCTCATCCAGGATGCGCAGCCCCCCGCGCTCCGCCAGCAACTCCCGGAGCGCGTCCGCCGTGAACCTATAACCGAAGTTCAGGTTGATGTGTTCGCCGCGCTCCACCAGCACTTCGCGGTCCGGCGCGGCGATGCGCAGATCGTGGCTCGGGCGGAAATGCGCGGCCGTCACCTGCAGACCCGCGATGCTCTTGTCGCGCTTGTCCTCAAACCGTATCTCGCCGTCATCCGCGGAAACGCCCAGCGCGGCGAGGGGCGCGAACGCAAACTGCCGTAGCGAGTCCGCATGCGGCGCGGATCCATTGGGCTCGAGAATCTCGGCGTCCACGATCAGCCGGTCTTCGCCGTGCATGCACTGCGCCACGTGCTTCACCTGGTCCAGCGGATCGAATCCACCCAGCGTGTTGCCGGACATCAGCAGCAACTTGGGCGATTCCGCGGCGTCCGAGGCGAACACCAGGTGCATGGGGCTGGAGATATCCGCCTTGATCCCGGAGGTCTCGATGTCCAGATCCTCGGCGCCCGCGCAGGCCATTTCGAGCAAAGCCTGGCTGGCGTCCACGGGAAAGTATTTCTGTTCGCGGCCGGCCTGCCGGATGGCATCCAGCAGGAAGCGGTCCGTCGCGCCATCGCCCGCGCCTAAGCTGATCACCTGGATGGGCGGGGCGAAGGGTTCCAACAGCCAAGCGGCTTTCGCGGCGAGTTGCTGCCAGGCGCGATGCAGACCTGCGAACGCCGGATCGGCCGTTCGCGCCAGCCAGGCACGCACCGCCGGCGGGCTCCAATAGAAGAATTTTTCGGGGAGGTCGCGTGCCTCCACGGCCTCGGTCAGCTCTTGGACGATTTCCGATTCCGTCAGGACTACTTCAATTTTCATGAGTCTACTTAACTATAAACCCATGATCTGAATGCCCGCGTCCACGAAGATGGTATTGCCGGTAACGCCCCGGCCCAGGTCGCTGGCCAGGAAGACGGCGGTATCGGCGACCTCGGCGGGATCGGTGTTGCGCCGCAGGGGCGCGCGCGTGGCCACGTAGTCCAGGATGGTGGTGAAATCCTTGATGGCCCGCGCGGATGCGGTTTTGATGGGCCCCGCGGAGATGGCATTCACGCGGATGCGCCGCGGCCCCAAATCGCTCGCCAGGTAGCGGACCGAGGCTTCGAGCGATGCCTTGGCTACGCCCATGGCATTGTAGTTCGGCACCACGCGCGTGGAGCCCAGATAGGTGAGCGTCATGAGGGCGCCTCCGGCCGTCATCACCGGCGTGGTGGCGCGGGCCACGGCCACCAGGGAAAACGCGCTTACCTCCTGCGCCAACAGAAATCCGGCACGTCCGGTCTCGACGAATGGCCGCGACAGGTCTTCGCGATTGGCGAAAGCCAGGCTGTGGACCACGGCGTCCAAAGGGCGGCCCAGCGCGCGCAGCGACTCGGTGAGCGCCAGCAGATCTTCTTCCTTGGTCACATCGCATGGCCAGATGCCCGCTAAGGGCATGCCCGCCGACATTTCTTCAATGGCGATCTTCTGGCGATCGCCTAAATACGTGAGAGCCAAGGTGGCGCCTTCGCGCCAGAAGGCTTGCGCAATGGCATAAGCCAGGCTCCATTTATTGGCAATTCCGAGGATGAGGGCGGTTTTGCCCTCCAGCAGATTTGGCATGAGCGTAATCTACTATCCTAACCGCTTCGCTATCGTAGCCGCACGGGCTTGCCGCCTTCGTCCTTGCTGCGCTGGGCGGCATCCATGAATGCGAAGATCTCGAGTGTTTCCCGGTTGGCGACCGGCGGCTGCCCGGTCTCGAAAAATTTAATGATCTCCACCAGCAGCGGACGGTAGCTGTCGGCGGGGCGGGAGGGGCTCTCCACAATCTGCTTGGGGCGGAAGACCACCGCGCCGTAGTCGCCATAAGGGCGCAGCGCGCGCACGGTGCCGAGGCGGCCGTCTTTCCAGCGTCCCACGAGCACGTCCGCATCCGGAGAATAGATGCGGCTGACTTCTTCGCAGCCAGGGCCCATCAGCGAATACAGCAGCTCGATGGGATGGATCGCGTACCAGGAAAGATCGAGCCGGTGATGCGGCTCCAGGGGTCCGGGGCCCCAGGTGGCCACGCCGGTAGCGTCGGCGAACTTCATGGTTTCCGCGATTTCGCCGAAGCGCAGGCTGGAAGAGCTGAACCAGGGGACGCCGGCGGCGGCGGCCAGGCGCGCGATCTCGCGCGCATCCTCCAGCGTGGAAGCCATGGGCTTGTCGATGAAGAGGGGTTTATGGGCGGCGATCACGGCGCGCGCTTGGTCCAGGTGGACGCGGCCGTCCACGCTTTCCAGCAGCACCGCGTCCACGTTGCGGCACAGCTCCGGGATGCCGGCATAAAAATGTACGTTCCATTTGGTGCGCAGCTCGTCGGCGAATTTGTCCACCCGGGTGGCGCTCGATTCGATATCCGGGCTGCCGCCCTTATACGCGGCCACTACGCGACCGCCGGGGACGTGGTCCGGCGACGATTCGTCGTTCAGGATTTCCGTGAATGCGGTCACGTGCGAGGTGTCGGTTCCGATAATGCCCAGGCGCAGCGCGGCGGCGGCCGGGATC
>JBEKIM010000632.1:0-2763 GCA_050011755.1 Bryobacteraceae bacterium
CTGCCAATTACGATCCCAAGCGATTATCCACACTGGCCGCGCAGAAATCGGTGAACCAATACGGCGATGGCGATGTCCTGCATATCGTCCGGACGCCGCACGACGGAAACCGCCGAGTGTGGCGCGATGCCAATGGCCGGTATGCCGAACAGTATGGACAGTTGCCTTCCTACTACACGATCGAATCGAGCGGCGGCGGCCAGACCAAGGGCAAAGTCCTGTGCCTCACTTTCGACGATGGGCCGGACCCGCGTTACACGCCCGCGATCCTCGATATTCTGCGCAGTCACGGCGTGCGCGCAACGTTCTTCGTCATCGGCGCCAATGCCGACCAGAACATCGGTCTGGTGAAACGCGCCTATGCCGAAGGCCACGACATCGGCAATCATACTTACACGCATCCCAACATCGCGCTGGTTTCCGAAGAGCGCGCCGCGCTGGAACTGAGCACCACCGAGCGCATTATCGAAAACGCGCTGGGTGTTTCCACCGTCCTGTTCCGTCCGCCGTACAACGCCGACAGCCAGCCGCAGACTCCCGAGGAAATCCTGCCCGTGCTGCGCGCCCAGAAGGCCGGCTATGTGACCGTGGGGGAACGCATCGATCCGCGCGATTGGGTGAAGGGTGTTTCGGCGGATGAGATCGTGTCGGAAATCCGCGGCGAACTGTCCGCGGAGGACCCTGGCCACGTCATTCTGCTGCACGATGCCGGCGGCGACCGCTCCGCTACCGTGGCGGCGCTGCCGCGCATCCTCGACGGATTGCAGGCGCAGGGATATCGCTTCGTCCCGCTCAGCGAACTGTTGGGGCAAACGCGCGCGCAGCTCATGCCTGCGCCTTCCGCCGTGGAGATGCGCTGGGCGCGCATCGAGGGCGGAGCCTTCGACTCGCAGGGAACGTTCAAGAAAGTCATCGGCATGTTGTTCCTATGGGCCATTTACTTGACGCTGGCCCGCTCGCTGTTTTTTGGAGCGCTGGCATTGGCGCAAAAATGGCGCGCGCGGCATGCCCGTTTCGACGCCGCTTTCCGCCCGCCGGTCTCGGTCGTCATCGCCGCGTATAACGAGGAGAAGGTGATCGTGCGCACCGTCGAGTCCATCCTGCGCAACGGCTATGACGATCTGGAACTGGTGATCGTCGACGATGGCTCCGCCGACGCCACGCTGGAAGTGCTGCGGCGGAACTTTGGCGAGCACCCCAAGGTCTGGCTTCTCTCCCAGCCCAACGCCGGCAAATCGGCCGCGCTCAACAATGCCATCGCGCACTCCCGGCACGATATCCTGATCGCGCTGGATGCGGACACCATCTTCCGTGCCGGCACCATCGGCAAGCTCGTCCGGCACTTCGCCGATGCGCGCGTGGGCGCCGTCTCCGGCAACGCGCGCGTGGGCAACCGCCAGCGTTGGATCACGCGCTTCCAGTCGATCGAGTATATCTACGGCTTCAACCTGGATCGCCGCGCGCTGGATCTGCTGAACGCCATCACGGTGGTGCCCGGCGCGGTAGGCGCCTGGCGCAAGCGCCTGATCGTCGACTTGGGCGGATTCGGCGACGACACCCTGGCCGAAGACACCGACCTCACCCTGAAGATCCGCCGCGCCGGTCGCCAGATCCGCTATGAACAAGACGCCGTAGCTTTCACCGAGGCGCCCGAAGATACCCGCGGGCTGGCCAAGCAGCGCTTCCGTTGGGCGTTCGGCACATTGCAGGCCGCCTGGAAACACCGCGACGCGCTATTCGTCCCCAAGTACGGAACGCTCGGTTTCGTGGCGCTGCCCAGCATCTGGATTTTTCAGGTGCTGCTTTCGGCGCTTTCACCTTTCGCCGAGCTGGCCATGATCGTGGCGCTGTTCGCCGGTAACTGGCGCATCGTACTCGTGTTTTATCTCGCCTTCTTCGTGCTGGAGTTACTTACCGGACTGCTGGCCTACTGGCTGGAAGGCGAAAAGCCTTGGGACCTGGCGCTGTTGTTCTTTCAGCGCATCTATTATCGCGAGCTGATGTACTATGTGGTGGCTAAGTCGCTGATCTATGCCGTGCGCGGCCGCGTGGTCGGCTGGGGTAAGCTGGAGCGCCGCGCGACAGTGCAGGGAGTTTAATCGTGGCGCATGCCCCCGGCGTGCCGTGCCGGCATTTCCGCCGATACCGGGAGTTTCTGCATTTTGCGGACCTGGAATTGGAGGGCGGGCTTTAGCCGGCGCGGGGCTTCAGCCCCTCTGGTAACACAGGCTTCAGCCCCTCTGGTGGCGCAGGCTTCAGCCTGTGTGCGGCGAGCGAAGCCCGCCTATGGCGTTAAGTCGTATAATCTCAGTTATGAGCACCACCGCGGCGCCGATAACGGTCGAGGAATTCCTGAAGCTGCCCGAGGTCGAGGGACAGAAGATGGAGTTGATCCATGGAGAGGTGGTTTCGATGGCGTACGCCGGCTTCGTGCACGAGCGGGCGAAATCCAACCTGATCAAGATCTTGTCGGCTTGGCTCGGTCAACATCGGTTCGGCCAGATATTCGCCGAAACTACGTATAGCTTGGGCAGCGAAGCTCTGGCCCCGGATCTGAGTGTACTGTGCAATGAACGCCTCACGCCGGTCACCAAGGATCTGCCGGTGGGTGCGCCCGATCTTGCCATCGAGGTAGTGTCTTCCGAGACGGCCGCCCGCCTGCGAACCAAGATCAGGCTCTATCTAACCTACGGCTGCAAGGGCGTTTGGGTGGTCTATCCGGAAGAGCGAATCATTGAAGTTCACAGGACCATCGACCACGTT
>JBEKIM010000633.1:0-4464 GCA_050011755.1 Bryobacteraceae bacterium
CAGAACTGGCGGCAATAGACACTCTAGTCATAGAACAGATGGTGGCTCGGGACGTGCGACCTATCGACGCACTAGCAGTCGAACGCGAGGTGCAGAACCAGCGGAGGCTTGGCAATCTACGCTCCACGACCGACGAAATGCAAATGCGTATTTGGATTGAAGGCCAATTCCGTTTGCAGCGAACAACATATGAGATGGCGGCAGGCGCACCACTGCCCACTGAAGAAGAAATCGAGGCCTTCTACCACTCACAAGGGGATAACTTTCGTGGTGCTGCTCTGTTCCGAGCAGCCCATATAGTAAAGCATACCGACGGTGGGCAGGACGAGGACGAAGCTCGGGCCATTATTGAAACAGCGCAGGCAGAACTTCTTGCCGGCGTGTCATTTTCTGAAGTGGCCGAGCGGTATTCAGACTGCAAAGGCAACGGCGGAGACCTCGGAGAATTTGTTGCCGGCAAAATGGTGCCCGAATTCGAAGATGCTATACGCAACCTTAGCCCTGGAGAACGCACAGGAATCTTTCGAACACCATTCGGATTTCATATCGCTGAATTGCGCGCGAAGACTCCCCCTGGAACGGTAAGCTTCGAAGAGGTCCGCGACGATATAAGGCGCGTACTAACCCTGATGCGACAGCAGCAACAATTCCTGCGTGCAGTTGCGGCGCTACGTTCCCGCGCCGACATTCGGTTTGTAGTTGAGAACGGGACGGCGCCATCCGCACAATAGTTTGATGAACGAGCAGAAATACCCTGAACTTCGCGGCGCAAGTCCCTGCTGTTGCCCTACCCAGGAGCGGCTCGCGAATCTAACGACTTCCATCTACGCATCCAGTAATCGGTCACGTGTAAATACCGGTTCACTTGAGAATATGGTGCGCCTGGAAGGGCGATTTCGGATGGGTAGTGAATTTTCGGGCGCGTTTCCTAGCGACGGCGAAGGGCCAGTCCGACAAGTCACATTAAGTACTTACTATATTTCAAAGACGGCTGTCACCAATGATGAGTTCGCCGAGTTTGTGCATGCAACGTCATACCGCACGCAGGCAGAGCGGTTCGGATGGTCGTTTGTCTTTCGAAATGGAAGGCGGCGTGTATACGGCCCTTAATGTGCCGCGCGCGGCGGACACGTTTCCCCTGGGTATCGATAACAGGGGCACGATCGTGGGAGGGTGGATCAACGCTGCCGGCACGTTGCAAGGATTCCTGATGACGAGTGCGGGGCACTTCATCAACGTGAACCATCCCGGCCCGCAAATGACGGAAATCGACGGCATCAACGAGCGGGGAGACTCATGCGGCATTTACTCGCCGAGTTCGAATGGCCCGTTTAAGGCGTTCATTGCACTCGCGCAGTGAAGCCGACTTCGCTGCGAAGTTGGGGGCGCCGGGGCAAGCCTGCTGCATGAGCTCCGTTCGGGCCTGGCTGGGCGGGACGGCCTAGCGCATTAGGGAGCCACGGCTTGCACGCCTCCAGCGCCAGGCGCTCGGGCGTGGTCATCGCGGTCGAGCGGGCGCGCCGGAACGGTGTGAAGGTGGCGGTGCCTTCCGCGCGGCGCGCTCCGATTCGCGTCACTCGCGATGGGCCGCGTCGAGCGGAGGGACGGCTGCGCGCGCGTCGTGGAAGGGGCACGGACGCTGGTGGGGCGAGCGCGCCATGCGCGATCACGGCTTGCACGCTTCCCAGCGCCAGGCTCTAGGGCGCGGTCATCGCGTCGCCCATCCGCCCGCCGGCGGTCGCGGAGACGGACAGCGCCCCGTCGGCGCCGGAGCCCGGCCTCCGCCATGACGCCGCGAGCGCTCGCGATGGGCCACGTCGAGCGGCGGGACGGGCGGGTGGTGCGATGTGGAAGCGGGCACGACCGCCGGCGTGGGCGAGCGCCATGCGCGGCCACGGCTTGCACGCCTCCAGCGCCGGCTGCCGGCAGGTCAAACCGGTGCGCTACTTGTCGCGCCGCGCACTCATGCTCCCGCACCAACCCGCCCGTCGCAGCCGGCGCGCCAGGATCTAGCGCGTCGAAAGTACGAGGGGCGACAGGCGGGGTGGATTTGTTCCGCAGGAGCGGTGAGCCAGTGTGATAATATCGGGAATCCTCGTCTTATGGAAACAAGGTTTCTCCGCATGATGGGCTCGGCCTTCATTGCCCTCATACCTGTGATCGTTTGGCCGCAGGGAGGTTCTGGGCCAACTACGGCGCAGCCGCGGACCGGTCCACCGTGTGGCCATTACGCCACTAAGCCGTGTGCCTCCGTGCCGGATGCGGTAGCTATTCCTGCCGGCGCTACGGCCGATCAGATCTTCGAGTTGGGCTCGCGAGCTTTTGCCCAGCGGCGATATTCGGCTGCGGCTGGTTACATGGAGCGTGCCGCGGCTATGGGCCACACGCGGGCTCAAGCCTCGCTGGGTCTGGATTTCGTGCGCGGGGACGGTGAGCCCAAGAATTTGGAGAAGGCGGTTTATTGGTTGACGTTGGCGGCCAAAAAGGGGCACAGGGTAGCGCAGGCAGAGCTCGGCGATCTCTATGAAGAAGGTGAAGGAGTGCCCCAAAATCTGACAAGGGCCTTCCACTTTCATAAGCTCGGGGCCGAACAGCATTGGTGGCAAGCGGAACTTCGGGCGGGGCTCGACTATGAGTTAGGCTACGGCACGCCAAGGGATCGTGCGACTGCAATCGTGTGGCTGAATCGCGCCGCGGCAGATGGCCGGGATGGTTTGTCCCAGCAACTAGCAGCCATGCTGCGGCGATCCGATACGCCGCCACGATTTAAAGACATGGCCGACCTGAGTGCGCACTTCCGTGCACTGGCCGGCCAAGCATACAGAAATTCCTTGCCAACATTTCCCCGTGGCAAGAACTGCAACGAACGGTACGGCATCTATGCGTGCTATTGATGCGAAGCGCAGTTCCGGCTGGTTTGTTTCGAAACGGTTGAATTGGAAGCGACGATGGCAACTCGCTTCTGCGGGCTAAGAATATCGATTGCAGACGCTGGGGCGCGGTCATCGCGTCGCCCATCCGCCCGCCGGCGGTCGCAGCGAGGGGCAACGGGCGGCTGCCGCCGGGACTGGCCGCCGGCATACGACTGCGCGAAGCCGCCCGCCACGCCCTGCTCCGCCCGCCCGAACGCGGCGGCGCACGGCGAAACGGAAGCCGGAGGAGGGCGGGACCCATCGGGAGGCATGGCGGATAGTGTGTCTCGTTGCGGCGGGCGGTATACTAACAACCCAGAAGTGGAAATTCAAATCACTTGAAAAGGAGGTAACCGTGAAGGCCAACCTGTCCCTCATGCTCGTGCTGGTGGCCCCCGTACTGGCGCAGAGCACCGTCAAGGACGCCTTGACAAAACACTGGAAGACGTCCGCCGATTTCAGCATCGCCGTGGCCAACGCTATGCCAGCGGAGAGCTACAACTTTCGTCCGAACCCCGAGGAGATGAGCTTCGGCCAGTTGATGGCGCACATCGCGGGCATCAACGAGTACGCTTGCGCCATCGTAAGTGGCCTTCCGCGGCCGACGCTACCGCCGAAGATCGCCGAGTGGAGCAAGGACACGCAGAAAGTGGACGTCTCAAAAGAGACCGCGATACCGTTCCTAAAGGAGTCCTTCGAGTTCTGCAATAAGCCGTGGCCGCAATGACACCCGAGCGACTGGATACCGTGGTTGGCCCGCCGGCTCGGAATCTGACTGGTTTCGAATGGCTGTTTGGGTACTTCACCCACACGGCGCATCACCGCGCTCAGGCGGAAGTCTACTTGCGGGTGAAGGGTATCAAGCCGCCAGACTATCAGTTTTAGCGGATGAGGCGCCACGCATGCGCTCGCGCTTCTGGGCCGCTCCCGGGCCAAAACGCCGGACGGCCAGCGCGGCGCTTTGCGCCAGCCTACGGGACATCCAGGGCCGAGTGGGGCCTCACTGGCCGCCGGCATCTGCGCGCAGCGCCAGCCACGCCCTGCGCCACATTGGCCCCGCGCCACTCGCGATGGCCGCGTCGAGCGGCGGGGCGGCGGGCGGGGCGGTGTGGAAAGCGCGGGGGGCCGGCGCGGGGCGGCGTGTCGCGCTGGCCTCCTGGTCATCGGTTTCAGAAATGGCGCAACCTATTTCCCGGAGAAATAGGGCGATGCTAAGATCACCGTCACCCACCGTCCGCGCGGCAGGGCGGCCTCGCGCCGCATGAACGCCCTGGTCTTGGCCAGCATCGCATCGCCGATTCGCGCCGCCCCTCCGCCCGCCCACGGTCGCGGCGACGGACGACGGGCGGCGGGCGCCGGAATCGGCCGCCGGCATCACGCCGTCTGCTAACCCGTGCCCTGCGCAACGCTCGCGCCGGTCCCACGCCGCGGCGCTCGCGATGGGCCACGTCGAGCGGCGGGACGGGCGGGTGGTGCGATGTGGAAGCGGGCACGACCGCCGGCGTGGGCGAGCGCCATGCGCGGCCACGGCTTGCACGCCTCCAGCGCCGGC
>JBEKIM010000634.1:0-2717 GCA_050011755.1 Bryobacteraceae bacterium
CTCTCGCACACGGTGTTGCGCGGCCAATATACGCTGCACCTGGCGATCGGGAACATGGGCACCACGCGCGACCACGTCATGCGGGCATGGGAGATGATGCGGCGCGCAGTGTGATGGGTGCTGGGGATCGATGGAACGCCCTAATTGAACAACTGTGGCAGCAGATCCGCCAGGCTGATCCTCCAGAAAGGCCACTCGTGCCCGTACCCGGGCAGGATCATCTTTTTGTATTGAACTCCCCGGCTCGTCAGCCAGTCCATGAACTGCAGATTCGCGTGGTTCAGTGGGTCGCTTTCACCCGAGGTGATGTACAAAAGGCGCAGCTTCTGGTTCGCGCTCGCGTCAAGTTTCGGAAACTCAGCCGTCATAGCGGCGGGATCGATTGGCGACCCCATCAATTGCAATATCGAAAGTGGTCCGGACTGACCGGCCGGAGGTTTGATCGCGCCCGGGAACATAATTACCCCGGCGCTGAATGCCGCCACATAAGCAAATTGGTCCATGTGGTGGAAGGCGGCTTCGTAGGTCTGTGCGCCGCCCATGCTCAATCCCGCAATGGCGCGGTGGCCGCGATCGCGAATGGTGCGGTATCTCCTATCCACAAAGGGAATCACGTCCGCCACAATGCTGTCGCTAAACTTCAGCATTTGGCCCATGCCGGAGCTCGTAGGCGCGGAAGACGGGGTCTCGACCTGGGGCACGATTCCGGGTGCGGCCGTCTGGTTATAGTTGCCGTTCGTCATCACCACGATCATGGGCTTGGCCTTGCCCGCCGCAATCAGGTTGTCAAGGATCTCTGGCGCGCGTCCGAGATTATCCCAGGCGTCCTCGTCGCCTCCTCCTCCATGCAACAGGTAGAAGACAGGGTAGCGATCGTGGCCGCTCTCGTAGCCGGCAGGCGTATAGACGTACATCCTCCTTGCCGCCAGGCTCAGGCTGGGCGAAGGATACCAGACCTGCTCCACCGTTCCGTGAGGAACATTGTTCACCATGAAGAGATTGCTCCCCGCTCCGGGAATCGTCACCGCGCTCAGGAAGCGGATTCCATCGCGCATCACGTTGACGTTGCCCGGATCGAGTGTGCGCACGCCGTCCACAACAAAGTTGTACGTGTAGATTTCCGGCTTCAGGCCATTCACTGTCAGTTGCCAAACGCCGTCGTCGCCCTTGGCCATGGGCAGCGGCGCGGCCATCATGCCCGGCTGCCAGCTTCCGCTCACCCCCACGGCGCGGGCATCGGGCGCCTTCAGTCGAAACGTAACCGCACCATCGGTGTCCACCTCGGGCGACTTGGGGCGGGTCATCCCGAGCATTGCCAGGGCGGGCTGCAACGGCACGCCGGGCCGGGGAGGCGTCTGCGGCGCGGGCTGCTGTGCCGTTGCCGCGGTTACGCCAAGCATCGTCATTGCCGCGCAAAGCGAAAGAATCTTGCGCATCTTCATAACTCTGTCTCCTAATGATTTTGGTCTGACAACTTGAGTTTCCACGGATTTGGACTTTCGTGGGCAACGCGTAGCGTTGCTGCCGTTGTCCAACTTTAAGCACGTTCCCGTCTGGAACGTCACTTGCGACAAGGATGCCGAGCGATACGCCATAGACACCCGCGCGGCCGCGGGCCACGGTGTTATGGATAGACCGGCCAGCCGCGCTCCAGCGCAGCTTTTTCGAGCATCTGGAATGAATTCGGTTCATCGTCGGCGCGGACCAGCCCGCCTCCCGGGTTGATGCTGCTGGCGCAGATCGTCTGCGGCGGGACCGGCTGCGGCTGCGGCAGTGCCGGCGCGGCCTTCGGCTTGTTGCCAAAGTCGATCAGGGAAAGCAAATTACCCACGTCGCTGGAGGTTTCCCTGGCCGCCAGCGGCTGCACGTTGAAAACGGATTCGATCATCTTCAGCACCGAGGTGTGATCGTAGACCGTGTGATTCACGGTGGGGTTAGACGGTACTCCCACGGTCCAGGGAGATGCCACGATGCAAGGCGCGCGGCAGCCCAGCAGGGCCTTGCCATCGACCAGGTCGGGATCTGTGTTATTGGGCGCCAGCGCGCGCGGCGGCGGCACATGCTCGAAGAATCCGCCCCATTCGTCGTGGTTCAGCACCAGCACGGTGTTCTTCCATGCCGGGCTGGTGGCCACTGCATGGTAGACCTGCGCCATGAAGGCGTCGCCGTTGCGGATATCGGAATGCGGATGATTATCGTTGGCCGTGTTCAGCACCAGCGTGAAGGACGGGTCCACGAAGGAAACCTGGGGCAGCGAGCCGCTCGCGCAGTCCGAGAGGAAATCGGAAAACGAGTTCGCATAGACCAGCGCGTCAATCGGGAACAGCGTCAGAAACGGGACATTGCCGTAGTAATACTTGCTGCTGACGCCGGCCTCGGTGCAGTGGTTGAAGATGGTCGGATAGGAGCATAGCGAAACGCTGTCGTCCAGACGGTCGGTCTGACCGCAGAGTTGGAAGATGCGATTTGGAAAAGTCGGCCCCAGCATGGACGGGAAGTACATGTCGCAGGTGGTAAAGTTACGGGCGAACTTAGGCAGGAAATGATTGTCGGCCTCCCGATAGTAGCCGATCGCGTAGATATCCGCCGTGGATGTCTTCATGAAGCCGTCCATCAGGCCGTTATCGACTTCGATACGCGCGCCATCGTAGCTATGGTCCGGATCGTTGTAGGAACAGCCGGTCCAGTCGGGCGCCAGGTCGTGGGTGGGATGGCTC
>JBEKIM010000635.1:0-2715 GCA_050011755.1 Bryobacteraceae bacterium
GAACATAGTGTTCAGTTCGGTGAAATCCCAGGTATCGGGTGCCGTCAGAGGAATGGCAGTATTGATCACCTGCATGCGTGTGTGAAAGGGGTCCAGAGCGCCGAGAGGGGTGGTGGCGTTGGGCGCCTGGGTAAAGAAGGTGTAACTCCAGGGGGCTAGCTGAAAAGACGTGGACATGGGGAGTTGCAGGTGCCCGTTGATGCCGGCTTGTTGGTTGATCTGGCTCGTCACCTGGACGTTGACGGCTACCGAGTCCGCGGCGAGCGCGACGGATGGCAGGATACCGATACAGAAAACGGACAATCGAACCCGATTCTTCATAGGGGAGCCATCCTTATTCTCCGGCAGAGCGTTGCGAAACGCAATCCGGGCCGTTGTGGCTTCCGGCCGATCAAAGCCTATCTTATTGATTTAAAAGGCGATGCTCCCCGGTGGGAGAGAGCTACTCGGCGGCCGGCGTGGCAGCGGCCGGTGTGGCGGCGGCCACCGGCGCGGGAGCGTCGGGGGCCTTCCTGGCGGCGGGCTTCGGGGCTTTCCTGGCAGCCTTGGCAGCCGGCTTGGGGGCTTGTTGGGCCTTACGGAAGGTGGCCCAACGTTTCTTGGTGGCGGCTACGATTCGTGCGCGCCCCTCCGCGCTAAGCTCGCGTTTCGGTGGTTTAGCCGCGGCCGGTTTGGCTTTCGCGGCGTTATAAGCTGCCCACCGCTTCTTTTGGGCTAAAGCGATCCGATGGCGGGCAGCGGCGCTCATGGCCCGCTTGGCTCCGGATTGCGGCACGGCCGCCGTCGACTTGACGGGACCGGCGTGTCCGCCGAGCTGACTGCGTAACTCGGCGATGCGCTGGTCGAGAGCGCCCAGTGTATGTTGTAACCCTATAAGTGCGGCACGGAGGATTTCCGGATCTTGCTTAGGAGTCTGTGGCATGGCCTGATTATACTCCCAAGCATCCGGCGAACTAAAGTTCGCCGCTGCACGCTGAAGCGCGCGCCACGTGCCATGAGCTACGGCATTGCGGGCACATCGACCCATGCGCGGGTGGCGGCGCTGGCCAACTCGGCATCGAGGATCTGCAACTGCCGGAGACCGTCCACGAATTGCGGATACTCGATGGGGGCGGAGGCGTCCTCCACGGAGCGATAGAAGCGGCGAAACACCTGCTTGAAGGTATCGTCGTAGCCTTCGCTGTGGCCTCCCGGCAGATCCGCATAGGGTCGCGCGGCGGGCAGCATCAGCGACGGATCCTTGATGATGATCTCGTTGGGTGTATTGCGGTGGCCGATCCATAGCTCGTCGGGCCGCTCCTGGTTCCACGCCACGGATGCCTTGCTGCCGTACATTTCGATGCTCAGACCGTTCTTGCGTCCGGCATTGACCTGGCCGGCCGTGAATGCCCCGCGGGTGCGATCGCCCATGCGGAACAGCACCGCGCCGAAGTCTTCGGTGTCGATGGGCACTTCGTCATAGTCTTCCGGGCTGAGGGTCTTGCCGGCGAAAGTCTCGATGGATTTCTTGGGGCGCTTGCGGGTCTTATGGAACGTCTGCAGATCGGCGCATACCGACGTGATGCGCTGGCCGCTGACGTGTTCCGCCATATCGCACCAATGCGAGCCGATATCCGCCATGCAGCGCGAGGGGCCGTTGGACTTGGAATCGATACGCCAGTTCCAGTCCGTGTCGTAGAGCAGCCAATCCTGCGAATAGGTTCCCTGTAACACCAGCAGTTCGCCCAATTCGCCGGCTTCGCGCATGCGGCGCATCTGCTGCACCATGGGGTAGAAGCGCAGGTTGTGAAACGTGCAATTACGCAGGTTCTTCTCTTTGGCCAGCGCGGCGAGCTTTTGCGCATTCTCGACCGAAGTGGAGAGCGGCTTCTCGCAGATCACGTGCTTGCCGGCGTTGAGCGCGTCGGTCACCATGGGGAAGTGCAGCGCATTCGGCGTGCACACGTGGACCACATCCACTTCGGGATCGTCCAGGATCTGATGGTAGTCGCTGGCGGTTTTGTCGACGTGGAACTCTTCACCCAGCTTGCGGGCTTTCTCCTTCTGGCTTTCGCCGATGGCGTATACCTGGACGAATCCCAGGCGGCGAATGCCTTCCAGATGCACGCGTCCTACGAAGCCCGTTCCGAAGACCGCGGCCTTTAACCGATGAATCATGATTGCCTCTTTCCGAAGTGTCCAATTTAACTCAATTGCTGATAAAGTGGTATGCGAGATGGTCGTCCGCATCCGCTTTGGAAGAGGTCCGAAAGTGGAGCGCAGGGGGCGCAAGAACCAGCGGGTGGCTATGGTTTTCGCTACCTTCCTCACGCCGGCGGCGGTGATGGCGGCGGCTTTGGGCCTCTGGCGTCTGGCGGCGGACCCCCACTGGGCCAGCGGCTTCGCGATCCACCAGGGACTGTTTTCGCATTGGCAGGTATGGTTTGCCTTTGCGGGAATCCTGCAGACGGGATCGCACCTGCTGAACCGGTATGGGCGGGCGGAACGCGAAGAAGCACGATTGTAGCCAGAGCGGGTTCTGGAGAGCCCAGTGGCGGGACTTAAAAGTCCCGCCGGCACGCTGAAGCGCGCGCCACGGGCTGGAGCGGGTTCTGGAGAACCCGCGCAGACCTGGAGGTCCGCCCCACAATCGCGCGAGAAGATCTCGGCCAGTTGGCGCATTTGCGTCTGGTAGCGCTGCTGATAGTGTTCGGAGTACTCGGCGTATTTCGCCAT
>JBEKIM010000636.1:0-2712 GCA_050011755.1 Bryobacteraceae bacterium
TCGGCGGAATACATTTTGAAAATGACTGCCCTTCTTCTTGACCGCCGCGTGCGCCGCCTCGGATAGGATCCGCCGCACGTACCGGTTCCCCTTGGGGCATCGCGAGCTGTGGTTCTCCTCGGCGCTCGCGCCCATTTTCATCACCTTTGGTGGGCCGCAGGCCCATGGGGCACTCATCTGGGAGCCCATTGCCGCTCAATAAGTTAGCGGTTGTTTTTCGGAGCCGCAAGATGATGAATACCAAGAGTAGTGGGGCGCCAATCTTGGCAGCCGGCTTAGCCGCCTGAAAAGGCGGCTGCGGGCATGATTGCCCGCCCCACGGTGAGTTTTCGGCGATGCCCCGCAGGGGGTCTCGCCGCTGTTTCACCGGCATCCGCGGGGGCGCCCGCTGAAGCGTGCGCCACGGGGGGCAGCTATAATCGCGTCATGATCGAATATGGCGATGCCGGCCCGGAAGTGCGGGCGGTGTACGACGATATCATGGCGACCCGCCAGACGGACTGGATCAACAACTTCTGGAAAGCGCTGGCGCACGATCCCGCCACGCTGCGGCGGACGTGGGAGAGCATCAAGCAGATCATGGCGCCGGGGGCGCTCGATGCGCTGACCAAAGAAATGATCTACCTGGCGGTGAGCGCGTCCAACCAATGCCCGTACTGTATTGCGTCGCATTCGGCGGCGGCGCGCAAAGCGGGCATGTCGGAGCCCATGTTTGGCGAATTGATGGCCGTGGTGGGCATGGCCAATGAAACCAACCGGCTGGCGAGCGGCTACCAGGTGCCTATCGACGAGCGGTTTCAGCCGCGCTAACGTCATAGCATCATGCAAAACCTGCGTTACGCGCTGCGTACGCTCACCAAGAGCCCCGGCTTCGCCCTTACCGCCATCCTGACGCTGGGGGCCGGCATCGGCGCCAGCACCGCGATCTTCACCACGGTGGATGCCGTGCTGTTGCACCCGCTGCCCTATCCGGACTCCGCGCAACTGGTGCAGATCACCAAGAATATGCCGAAGTTCGAGTTGTTCAAGTCGGACGCTTCGGCGCTCGATTTCATCGACTATCGCGACCTCAGCCGGTCGTTCTCGCACATGGCGGCAATGCAGACAAACAGCGTCAACCTGACGGGCGATGCCGAACCCGTACGGGTCTACGGCCTGCGCGTCTCCGCCAGCCTGTTCCCCATGTTGGGCGTGCAGCCGGTTCTGGGACGTTTCTTCCGGCCGGAAGAGGAGCAGGCAGGCAAGGACCGTGTGGCCATTCTGGGCACAGGACTCTGGAAGAGCCGCTTCGGCGCGGACCCGCACATCGCCGGTAAACAGATCGAAATCGACACGCAGAAATTCACGGTGATCGGGGTGGCGGACCCGGTCTTGCAGTTTATGGAGCAGGCACAACTCTACGTGCCGCTAGCGTTCACTCCGGCGCAACTGGACCCGAACGCGCGAGGCCATCAGAACTTCGACGTGGTGGGGCGGCTCAGATCCGGGGTGACGCTCGACCAGGCGCGCGCGGAGATGAAACTCGTGGCGGCGCGCATGACCCGCAACCTGCCGGGCTGGTATCCACCGGATTGGAACATAGAACTCGATCCGCTGGCGGCTGCGGTGGCGGGCGAATTGCGCACGCCGCTGCTGGTGCTGCTGGGCGCGGTGGCCATGGTGCTGCTGATCGGCTGCGTGAACGTGGCCAACCTGTTGCTGGCGCGCGCCACAGCCCGCCAGAAGGAGATTGGCCTACGCATCGCGCTGGGCGCCGGACGGGCGCGGATCGTGCGGCAACTGCTCACCGAGAGTCTGCTGCTGGGCGCGCTTTCCGGGGCGGCCGGGCTGGCGATCGGCGGGTGGGTGTTGGACCTGTTCATGCGCCTGGGACCGCGCGGGCTGCTGCGCTGGCAGACGGTGAGGATGGATGCCGGAGCGGTGCTGTTCGCGGTTGCCGCGGCCATCGCCACCAGCCTGGTTTTCGGGCTGGCGCCGGCGCTGAGCGCATCGCAGTTGCGGCCGGCGTACCGCGGCCGGTCGAGCCAGCGGTTGCGCAGCCTGCTGGTGGTCTCCGAGGTGGCGCTTTCCGTGATGCTGCTGGCGGGCGCGGGGCTGCTGATGCGCAGCTACGCGCGGTTGTCGGCCACGAATCCGGGCTTCGTGCCGGAGCATTTGTTGACCGCGCGCATCAGCCTGCCGCCGCTGCAGTACCGCGACCCGGCGCGCATTACGGCATTCTATGCGGAATTGCTGGCGGGCGCCGGCGGGTTGCCCGGTGTGGTTTCGGTGGGGGCGGTGGACGGATTGCCCTTTGGGGGAGGCGGTCACGGCGGCGATTTCAAGATTGCAGGCCGTCCCTGGCCCGCTTCGGAGGCCGTGCCCGACGTGGAGAAGCGTCACGCCACGCCCGGATATTTCCGGGCCATGGAGATTCCGCTGAAGCAGGGGCGGTTTTTCACGGAACAGGATGCCGCTAGCGGGCCCAAGGTGGCGCTGATCGATGAGACGCTGGCGAAGGCGTTCTTTCCGAAAGGGGATGCGATCGGCCAATTCCTGATCGACCCATCGATCGGCGAGACGGCAGGCGACGGATCGCAGATTGTGGGCATCGTGGGAGTGGTGAAGGACCGCAACCTGATGACGGATCCACTGCCGGTGATCTATCATCCGGCGTGGCAGGCGCCGCGTCCCTTCATGAATCTGGCGGTGCGCACGGCGGGCGACCCGCTG
>JBEKIM010000637.1:0-2656 GCA_050011755.1 Bryobacteraceae bacterium
AGGTCTCCGGCGCCTTCGAGCGCCGCTTTTCAAAGCCTTTGCCCGTGAGCGCCATGGGCGAGACCGCCGTCCACCGCGCCCTGGGCTTCGACCATCGCGGCCGCGTGGACGTAGCCCTGAGCCCCGATCAACCCGAAGGCCTCTGGCTGCGCCAGTATCTCGAAGCGCGCCGCATTCCGTATTTCGCCTTCTGGCACGCGATGCCCGGTAAAGCCACCGGCGCGCATATCCACATCGGGCCTGAGAGCACACGTCTCAGCGCGGCCGCGGATTAAGAGGCCAGATTGAGTTCTCTCCGCGTTCTCCTCTCCGAACAACAGATTCAGGCGCGCGTGCGCGAAATGGGCGCCGAGATCGATCGCGACTATCCCAACGGCAACCTGCATCTGGTCTGCATCCTGAAAGGCGCATGCTTCTTCATGACCGACCTGGCCCGGGCCTTGCACACGGAAGCCTACGTCGATTTCATGGGCATTTCCAGCTACGGCAAAAACAAGTCCACATCGGGCGAAGTGAAGGTGACCAAGGACCTGGACTTCTCGGTGGAGGACGCCGATCTGCTGATTGTCGAGGATATCGTGGATAGCGGCGTCACGCTGACTTACCTGATCCATCTGCTGGAGCAGCGCAAACCGCGCTCCATCCGGATTGCCGCGCTGCTCGACAAGCCCGACCGGCGCCAGCGCCCCGTGAATGTTTCCTACGTCGGATTTCGCATACCGGATGAATTCGTGGTGGGCTATGGCCTGGATCACGCCGAACGCTACCGCAACCTGCGCGACATCTGCATTCTCGATAGCGAATAACCGTGGCGCACGCTTTTAGCGTGCCGGCGGGACTTTTAAGTCCCGCTAAACGGCGGGCTGAAGTCCGCCGCAGCACGCTGAAGCGTGCGCCACGGGCTGCGGCCAGTCGTCACGAGATAAGTCCAAACTCCAGGGCGGGGCTTTTAAGTCCCGCTCAGCGTAGGCTGAAGCGCGCGCCACGGGCTTTATTGTTGCGGTTGTCCAATCGGAACCAGCACGGTCCCCTCCGAAGATTGCACGCGAATCGTGCCGGCGGGTGGCGGCGGCAGCCCACTCGAAGGCGATACCATCACCGGGGCCGGCCTTGCCGCTACGGCGGTCCGCGGAGCCTGCACCATGCGGGCCTGCATCTGCTTCAAGCCGGCGCGCACCTGCTCTTCCGGCATGTGCAGCGAGACCAGAATCTGCCGGCCGCTTTCGCGGTATTTCAAACCCTCGAAGCCGTTCGCGACGAAGCCCGTTTTGGGCGTTTGAGTTTTCACCGCGGTAGTCAGCCATCCCAGATTGGTAGCCATTTCGGCGGCGTCTTTATCCGTGCGCATTTCTACGTCGGCGGAAAGATCGAAATCCGGGCTGAAGCGCAGGCCACCGTTGAAACCCGCCACTTTTTGAAGATACTGCGCCATTTGCTGGCCCGCCGGCGATCCCGCCGCGGGGCCCGGCATCGGCGCCTTGAGGATGCCAGTCTGAACCGCCCAAATATCGTCCTGGCTGTACCTGGCCACCTGCGCCGCCAGAGCAGCGGGCAGGCCCGTATGTTGGTTGCGGCGGCCGATGGCGGCTTTCACATCGGCCATCTGTCCGATCAACACGATGGAATGGTCCAGAAACGCGATTACCCCGTCGGCCGGCCTGGCGGAGGACAGGATCGGCACGCCTTCGTACTCGGTTCGGTCGCCGCTATATCCTGGCAGGGCCTGCAGCCACGCCGGGTCGAGCGAGCTGCGCACGATAACCAGCGTCGGCCCTCCTTTCGTCAGGGCGCCGGCGATCACGATATCCTGCACCTGCCGGGTCCAGTCGATTTCGCCGAGCATGGCAATGCGTTCCCGCATCTCGGGCTTGGCTTTCGCCACTTCGCCTTTCAGTTGCGTGGCCATCCCCTGGCGAATCCCTTCACGGATGGCTACTCCGACCGGCGACGCCATAATGCGGGTTACATCGATCTCCACCAGCATGCTCGCATCGGGCATGACCAGGCTCATCATCTCGGGATCGGCGGCGGCAGCCAAGGCGGGTAGCCCAGCCGCTGCGATTAAGACCCTGCACCAGACCGTCATCTTCGCACCTCTTTCGTCTCCTTATCGGCATAACACCGATGGCCGGTAACGAACAAGTGCGCGAATGTTAACCGGTTCGCCTGGCCCGTGGCGCCGCGGCTCTGGAGACCCTCCGCAGGGGTAGACGCCTGTCAGTTGTCGTCTTCCGCGGTCCCCGTGATATCATGATGATGAAAGTTCGAATGGAGGAAGCCGCCAGATGGGTCCCGTAGGCATGCCGGAGATGATCGTCATCTTCCTGGTCGCGCTGGTGCTCTTCGGCCCCAAGAAACTGCCCGAATTGGGTAGAACTTTGGGCAAGGCGATCACCGAATTCAGACGCGCCCAGAGCGAGCTGAAGGCCACCTTCGATCGTGAATTGCGAAACCTGGAACGGGAAACCGAAGCACCCAAGGAAATCGGGGGTGGTTATCAGTACGATAACTACAACTACGATTATTCCTCAAGCGACGCCGGAACCTATGGCGAGCCGTACGGATCGACCGCTACGGAGCCGCAGGATTCCACCGTAACCAACACTTCCACTGTCAGTGCATCCGCAACTGAGGGCGCTGAGTCTTTAGCCACCGT
>JBEKIM010000638.1:0-2640 GCA_050011755.1 Bryobacteraceae bacterium
GGACGCCGTTGGCATATTCGTTGCGAAATTTCCTCGGGCCAGCCCCCGGATTGGATACGCCGAAGCGGTCTGGGGACGCGCGCTGCTTCGGGAGAAGCGCTACGCCGAGGCCGAGAAGCAGCTTGCGGCCGGTTATCGGATACTGGCAGATCAGGCACATCCGCAGGCGGATCAACTGGAGGAGGCGCGCCAGGACCTGGCCGCCGTGTACGACGCGCTCAAGCAGCCGGAGAGAGCGGCCAAGCTGCGGGCGGACCGGTCCTGGCGCCCTTAGCGGGTCATGGGCGCCCTGGTATGAAACTACTGCACGTCGGTGACTTTGCCGTTGACAAAGACAACTTTGAGATCTTTATAGACATAGATGAGCTTGACGCCCACTTTGGCCTGTCGCAAGGGCTGCCCGAAGGTCGCCTCCACCTGGGCCTTAGTTTGGCCGACCGAGATGGACTTGGGATCCTCGGGAGGCGGGGGAGGCGGGGCAATAGGCGCGACGGGCGCTTCTGCCGGGGGCGACACTGGCGCGGGCGCGGCCGGCTGGCTATTGGAGGCGGCCTGATCTCCGCCGTCCACGTCGATCACCTGCGCGACGAGTTCCTCGATACGCTCGATCGGCGGCGGTGAGAGCTTCGGGAACGGGAAGCGCAGCGTGCCCTTGTAGCGCACGTCGTCGAAGGGGTCGCTGAGGAACTCCAGGACCACGCCGTCGTCTTTGACATCGACCCTTTCCAGCCAGAACTTCTCGCCTTTCACGAACACACGGCTGTTGGAGGAGCCGGGAAGCCGATAGCTGCGGCCAATGAAGCCTTGCGTGATTCTTCCGTCTTTGTACACGTTCGGCGCGAGGTTCATCATGTCGGTAGTCAGCATCACCAGATTGTCCTTTTTCAACACCAGGACGGCGCCCGCCTTCACGATGTCGCTCTTGTTGGCGGAAGCCTTGGTGAGCGGGTACTTAGCCTCTAAGCGGTCTTGAATGGGGGCGCGCCAGTCCCTCCCGCCCGAATCGCCGCCGGCGTTTCTCTTGCCGATCGCTGGAGGCGCCAGCATGATGGCCAGCACCAGGATAGATTTCATGTTCGCGTTCATCGTATTCTCCTCGGCCGTGGTCTGGTTTCGTCTTGGCCTTCATAGTAGTATTGCGGAAAACGGAGGAGAATTCCGTCATGCGGAAGGAAAAGAAATGTCCGGCCGGCAAGATTGCGCCGCGCAACTCAGCCGCGGAAATAAAGATACCCGCCGAGGATGCAAACCAGCACCAGCCCGGAAGCCGCGACTTCCCGCCAACTCCACCCGGCGCGCGTCTTCACTCGATCCGCGTCGGTTGCCGTGCCGAAAGTCAGGCTCTGAATCGTCCGGTCGTCCGGCGCGGCCGTCATGTAGCTTACCGAGACCATCACCACCGCCGACACGATGGTAATCAACACGCTGAAATATTGGAAGTAGATGTTATTGACCACCCACAGGAACGATCCCTTCTCATACCCGGTGAATCCGCCCATCCCCAGCGTGACGGGTGTATCCACGCACATGCGGAAGATACCCAGCGCGAAGCCTACGATCATGGCCCACAGGGCGCCCGCGCCATTCATGCGCTTGAAGAAGACCCCCAGGAAAAATACGATAAAAATGGGCGGCGCCAGATATCCTTGCACGGACTGTAAGTAAGTGTAGAGGCCTTGCGCATTCTTGATGACGGGAATCCAGGCCAGCGCGATCAATACCATAATGACGGTCGCGGTTTGGCCCGTGCGCACCAGTTCATGCTGCGAAGCCTGCGGTTTCCACTTCTGATACAGGTCGACCGTAAACAACGTGGAACAGGCATTGAACACGCCCGCCAGCGAACCCATCAGGGCCGAAAGCAATCCGGCCACCACGATGCCGCGAACGCCCGCGGGCAGCAGGTATTGCACCATCATGGGGAAAGCGGCGTTCGACAGCGCCGGGATCGACTTGCCATCCGGACCGATCATGCCCGTAAGCTCAGGCACCTTGCCGCTCTTGGCCAGCGCGAAACAGATCAGGCCGGGAATGATAAACAAATACACCGGGAACAGTTTCAAAAAAGCGGCGAAGATGCTGCCGCGGCGCGCGATCGTTTCATTGGGAGCGCCCAATGCGCGCTGCACGATGTACTGGTCCGTGCACCAGTACCAGAGGCCGATGATGGGCGCGCAGAACAGCATGCCCAGCCACGGGAAATTATCATTGAAGTACCAGGCCTGCTTCACCACCGCGCCGGCGGCGTTGGTCTGCAGGATCGGCGCCCAGGTGCCTTCGACGCCGTGCGGGATGAGCGGCTTCCAAAGGTTGAACATATTGGAACCGCAGATTTCCCGCAGTTCGTGCCACCCTCCCAGGCGGACGAGGCCATAAGCAGTGAGCAGAAACGATCCGAGAATCAGGACGGTGACCTGCACGGCATCGTTGTAGGCCACGGCGCGCATGCCGCCGAGAGTGGTATAAAGACCGGTCAGCACGATCACCAGCACGGAGCCGATCCAGAAGCTGTCGATGGTGACGCCACCCACGGTGATGGACATTTGCGGGAACAGCGTGCCGAACACCACGCCCCCCGCGAAGATGCCCACCGCGATCTTCGAAATGATGAACGTGATGATGGAAACGATGGAAAGCACG
>JBEKIM010000639.1:0-2613 GCA_050011755.1 Bryobacteraceae bacterium
AAGCATTACCGGCACGTGCATACATGGCCGCTATTTGAATCCCTTCAGCTTGGCCGTCTTGAGCTTCTCCGCCAGGCTGCCTTTGGCTTTCAGCTTGCGCGCTTCATATTCCGTCTTCGAATAGACGTTGATGGCGCCCTGCGACCAATCCAGCCGGACTTCCTGATTCTCCAAAGCCAGTGCCCGCCGCAAGTCGGTTGGCAACATCACACGCCCTTGCGGGTCCACTTTGGCCTCGGCGCCGTAGTCGTTGGTCACAAACAAAAGCGCTTCGGCAGCGTCCGGATCTTCGGTAGCCAGCGCTTCCAAGACTTTTTCGTTTCCCTTCCACACCGAAATCGGGTAGATTCGAGCTATGCGGTCGTCGACGCTGGTCACAAAGAATTTCTCATCCCCGATCGCCGTCAGATACTGCTGTAAATCCACTGGAAGCTTGAGCCTGCCCTTGTCGTCGACGTGGGCCGAAAAGAAGCCGCGCGGGGGCTCCACTGGCGTCGTCTTGGGCTGTTCTTCCACTTTTGTCCACTTTTGGCCACTTTGGCCTTAATGGATTGTGCCACGAGTCAAAATCAGAAGGCAAGAACTTTTTGTGTTTACCCTCGATCCGCTAATAGTTTGGCGATGCCACCACTAAGCGTTGGGGGAGGGATCCGGTGCGCCCCTTTATGTACGATCCCAGGGGATTACGGCTCTATTCGGGCTTCCGGCTGAGCCGGATGATAGCGGCTGCGGACATGAATCTCACGGCGGCGTTCGAGTCCGACAGATTGGTCTCGAGTTTCGGAATCGCAGCCGGGTTGCCGCATCTCCCCAAAGCCTTGGCTGCAGCCGCCTTCTCGGCCCAGTTGCCATCGCCGGTGGCGGCCGCTTCCAGCAGCCGGAAGGTCTGTATATCGCATTCCTCCGCTAGCAGGTTCAGCGCTTGCATTCGAGCGGCGACCCGGCTGTTTTTGAAGAGCTGTTCGGCGGCTATCACGCCGATGTTGAATGGCCCCAACAGCGCGCCCGATGCTTCCTTGGCGCCCAGGACCGCCATCCCCTTGGGATCGTGACGCAGCCGGTCGGCACGATGGAGCGCACCCTTTACCCCGGCGTCCGTGGCCTCCTGCTGGCCGGCGACAACATCCTCCAGGAAACCGCGCCCGGTTTTATCGCCCATATCCCACAAGGCTTTGGCTGCGGCGAACCCGACTTCACCCGATGGGTCGTCCAGCGCGGCCTTGAGCGCTGGAAAGGACTGCCGGGATTTCATCTCGCCCAGTTCCGCGGCGGCAGTAGCGCGAATCAACGAATCGTTATCCTTCAGAGCCGCCTCCACCAGTTGCACCGCTCGCGGATCGAGACCGATGGCCCCGGTGGCCGTCACAGCCTGCCGCCGGTTCAGCGGGTTGGTGTCGACGAGGCCAGGCTTCAGCACATCCCAGGCGGTCTGCTCCGGTTGTGCCAGCAGGCGGGTCCCAGCCAGCAGGAATGCGACAGCGGTGTACTTACTTAACGACAATATTGACTAGTTTATCGGGAACAACGATCACTTTCACCACCTGCTTGCCGTCCAGCAAAGGCTGCACCTTAGTGTCGGCGAGCACCAGCTTCTCCAGCGCCTCGCGCGGCGTGCCGAACGCGACATTAATGCGGCCGCGCAGCTTGCCGTTCACCTGAATCACCACCTCGGCTTCTTCTTCGCGCGCAAGTTCCGGATCATATTCGGGCCAGGCGTGATGGAACACCGGACCCGTGCGGCCCTGCTCCTGCCAAAGCTCTTCGGCCAGATATGGCGCGAAAGGTTCCAGCATCAGCGTCAGTTTTTCCAAAATGTCGGCGATGGCCGGCGCGGACAGATCGTTCTGGAGGTCCGTAAGCACATTCAGTAGACCCATCAAAGCGGCGATGGATGTGTTGAAGTGCCAGCGGCCTTCGAAATCGTCCGTGATTTGGCGGAGCGTCTGGTGCAGTTTGCGCAGCGCTTTTCTATCGGCTGCGGTAGGTTCGGGCCCGCCCTGACCGACATTCCTGGTGACGAAGCGATACACGCGGCTGATGAAACCGTAGGCGCCATTCGCGCCGGCCTCGGTCCAGTCCATTTCCCTTTCGGGCGAAGTGGCGAAGAGTTCGAACACGCGGCCGGTATCGGCGCCGAAGCGTTCGATCATTTCATCGGCGCTCACGACGTTGCCCTTCGATTTCGACATCTTCGCGCCGTCTTTAATGACCATGCCTTGCGTAAACAGGCGCTTGGCCGGCTCGCTGTTCGCCACCAGGCCGAGGTCGCGCATCATTTTTGTCCAAAACCTGGAGTAGATCAAGTGGAGAATGGCGTGCTCGACCCCGCCGATGTATTGGTCGATGGGGAACCAATACGCAATTTTCCTGGGATCGAACGGCGCGCTCGAATTGTGCGGGTCGCAATAGCGATAAAAGTACCAGGATGAATCGATAAACGTGTCCATGGTGTCGGTTTCGCGGCGCGCAGGCTGGCCGCACTTGGGACAGGCGACGTTCACAAAGCCCGGCACATTTTCCAGCGGCGAACGGCCCTTGCCGGTAATCGGGACCTGGAGCGGAAGAACCACCGGCAAATCGCTCTCCGGCACTGGAACCATGCCGCACGCCGGG
>JBEKIM010000640.1:0-3823 GCA_050011755.1 Bryobacteraceae bacterium
ACGCCGTTCAAGTAAAACTGAGCGGCCTGGAGTTACGACGGCCGCGTCCGTTCGGTAATTGCTGGCTAGCCAGTGAGCTGTGGCATCAGTTGGGACTGAGTGACTTTTGGCGAGAGCGCTTGCCGGAGGGGCGGGAGAGTATAAGTTGGGAGAAGGTGCTGCGGTTACTGGTAGTGAATCGCCTGCTCGAACCGGGCAGCGAGTTCCGTGTTCACCGGCATTGGTTTGTGGAAAGCGCCATGGATGCGCTGCTGGAAGAGAACTTCGCGGTGGCCGACAAAGACCGGCTGTATCGCTGTCTGGACCGGGTGCTGGAACATAAACAACACTTGTTTGTCTGGTTAAGACAGAAATGGGCAGAGTTGTTCCATGCCGACTTTGAAGTGTTGCTGTACGACCTGACCAGCACTTACTTCGAAGGAGAGATGCAGGACAATCCCAAGGCCAAGCGTGGCTACAGCCGGGACAGCCGGCCGGACTGTTTGCAGGTGGTGATCGCGCTGGTGGTGACACCGGATGGTTTCCCGCTGGCGTACGAGGTGATGGACGGCAACACTTCCGAGCATAAGACGCTACGCCCGTTTTTGGATCATATCGAAAAGACCTATGGCAAGGCGCGGCGGACCTGGGTGATGGACCGCGGCATTCCGACCGAGGCTACTCTGCGCGAGATGCGCGACCCGCAGCGGGAGATGTACTACCTGGTGGGGACTCCCAAGGGCCGGATCCACAAACACGAAAAGAAGTGGCTGGATCTGCCGTGGCAGAAGGTACGCGAGAGTGTGCAGGTGAAGCTCTATGAACACGACGGCGAGTTGTATGTGCTGGCGCGCAGCGATGGCCGCCAGGCCAAAGAAATCGCCATGCGCCGCAAGCGATTGGCACGGCTGCTGCGCAAGTTACGCGCCATGCGGCGCAGCCTGCCGTCGCGGGATCAGTTACTGCTGCGCATCGGCGCAGCCAAGAAGGAGGCCGGCCGAGCCTTCGGCTTCGTGAAGATCCGCATGCCGTTGGCGACCGAGTCGGTCACCCGCCAAACGTTCCACTTCCAAGTGGACAAAAGCAAACTGTCGAAGGCTCAGCAACGCGACGGGCATTACTTGCTGCGCAGTAATCTGACGGCGGAAGACCCGGCGGTGCTGTGGACGCGGTACGTGCAATTGACGCAGATCGAAGCAGTGTTCCGGTCGCTGAAAAGTGAGTTGGGCATCCGCCCGATTTATCATCGTTTGGAGAGCCGGGTGGACGCGCACATCCTGATCGCGTTCCTGGCCTATTGCCTTCAAGTCACATTGAAGAATCGTTTGCAGATTCACGCGCCCGGTCTGACCCCTACCGCGGTGCTGGAAAAACTAGGCACCATTCAGATGATCGACGTCTGCATTCCCACTTGCGATGGGCGATGGCTGATCCTGCCGCGGTACACCCAACCGGCCAAAGATCTCCAGGTCCTGTTGGACCAAATCCAAGTGAGCTTGCCCGCACAACCCCCACCCCGCATCACGGCTCCTCCCGCGCCGATATCCGCCGATCACGCCGCTCAACCCGTCCTGTGGTGAAGACCTTTGAGGTGCCTCCGCTGATTCAATGGCGCTTATCCCTTTCCTCTTGGCCCAATTGCGAAAGTCAGGGCCTGTTGGAATTCATCGTCCGGCGGAAAGGGCGATTTGAAGGTAAATGCGAATTGCGTGGGGCCATGCGCTTCAAGGTACGCGAGGCGCCTGGTGGCCTCGTCGATGCCGGGAATATGGCCGGCGGGCACCCACCACAAGGCGGCAAAGGCACCCGCGAAATTCTCGAACCACGCGCGCCTCTCGCGAAGCAGTTCCGCGTGCGCGGTGCGGTAAACATACAACTTCAAGGCCTCGATCGTCTCCCAAACCGACATATTCAGCAGGATGCGATCGTCGGCGTAAGGCCGCAGGTAGGTGGCGTTTCCGTCGGATGTTTGAAGCCGCCAAACGAAACCGGGGGCGCGATCGGCGAGGGCGTTGATTTCGTCCAATCGGGCAACGAATCCCGCCATCACAGGGCCGTCGAGCGGACCCTTGATTCGACCGATATTGACCTGCGCGATGTGATACTGAGCCATCCTCTCCTCCCGTGCCGGCAAGCGGACCTGAATTCGAGCTTATCAGGATCGGCAGGCCATGGCGCATGTTACACTTTGGATGCAAACCTCTTCTTCAAGGAAGCCCTGCATGGCACATGACAACGATGTGAGCCGCCGCGATTTTGTAAAGGCGGCCAGCGCCGTTTCCGCAGTGGCCGCCGCTCTGCCGGCCGCTCAAGGCGCGCCTTTCATCCAGAAGGTGCACGCCGCCAACGACCAGGTGCAATACGGATTTATCGGCACCGGAAGCCGCGGCAATTATCTGCTGAAACATCTGCACGAAACCGACGCGGGCCGCTGCGTGGCGGTGTGCGACAACTACGACGTCAACCTGAAAAAGGGCGTCGAGACGGCGGGCAACAATCCGACGGCTTACAAGGATTATCGCGAACTGCTGGCGCGCAAAGACATCGACGCGGTGCTGATCGCCGTGCCGCTGTACGAACATTTTCCGATCACCAAAGACAGCCTGCAGGCCGGCAAGCACGTCTTCTGCGAGAAGAGCCTGGTGCACAAGCCGGAAGAAGTACACGCTTTGCGCGCGTTGGTGGCCGAGCATCCCAAGCAGGTGTTGCAGGTGGGTCTGCAGCGGCGCTACAGCCAGTTCTACCAGACGGCCAAACAGATGATCGACCAGGGCGTGCTGGGCAACGTGACGCACATCCGCGGCCAGTGGCACCGCAATTCGAGCCAGCGGCGGCCGGTGCCGGATCCCTCTCTGGAGCGCAAGATCAACTGGCGCATGTACCGCGAATACGCGGGCGGCAACACGGCCGAGCTGGCTTCGCACCAGATCGATGTGGCGGACTGGATGTTCGGCGGGCCGCCCGAATACGTGATCGGAGTAGGCGGCATCGATACGTTCAAGGACGGGCGCGACGTTTACGACAACATCCAACTGATCTACGTTTATCCGAACGGGCGCAAGCTGCTATACAGCTCCATCAGCACCAGTTCGCACCTGGACTTGCTGCAGGCGCAGCGCCAGGAGTTCGGCGAAGTGATTATGGGGACGGCGGGGGCCATCGAAATCACCATTGGGGACGATAACCATCCGGCGACGGCGTTGTGGTATCGCGAACCCAAACCGGTTTCGGCCCCGGATGTGAAGAAGGCCACGGACAAGAAGGATACGTTCAAGGCCGGCGCCACCATGACCACGGCGGCGGCATCGCGCGGTATTCCGCTGCTGCTGCCGAAGGATTCGCAGGACGCCAACGACTCGTTCCTGACGCGGGAAAGCAAGTTCGCGCGACGCTGGCTGTACAGCAAGGGCATCATGGCGCCGGAAGAGGACCGCAACCCGGTAACCGTGGAACTGGAGGACTTCTTCCTGTGCTGCAAGGATCCGGCGAATCACAAGCCGAAGGCCAACCTGGAACTCGGGCTGAACGATTCGACGGCCGTGATCCTGTCGAACCTGGCGATGGACGAGCACCGCAAGGTGGACTTTAGCGAGATCCAGACGCTGGGGTTGGGCGGGGCGAAGAAAAAGGCGTAGGGCCGAGGAAGGTCATGTGCGTGGGCTGCAGCCCATGCACGCGGCAGTAATCGACGTACAGCCCGTAGTAACTCGCGGTACTGTAATCCGATTCCGCGAATCCGAGGCGGCGGGCGTTGCGATCGATCCAGCCCGGCGTGCCTTCCAATTCCAGATAGACTCCGACGGGCGTCTCATCCAGCGTGGCGACGCCTTTTTCGGTGCCGCGA
>JBEKIM010000641.1:0-6306 GCA_050011755.1 Bryobacteraceae bacterium
ACCCGCACACGCAAGCCCTTCACCGTGGCCGAGCCGTAGTTCAGCAAATGCACGCGCGCCTCCGACGCATCGCCGGTCAGGCGGACCAGCACCAGGTTGCTGCCGAAAATCCGCAGCAGACGCTTTTCGTCGGTGAGTTCGCGGCGTATCCGCATCGTATATTCGTAAGGATCGGCGGCCGCTGGGATCTGTGTGATATTCAGGTCGTACTTCGTATCGGCGGCCGGAATCACGTGAAAGAGCAGGTTGTGCCGGGCCATTAAATTCAGCAGTTCCCCCATAGCGTCCGAGCCGTCGTCAACCACCCCGATGTTGGCCCTCGACGGGAGATTCGGCTGGCCGATTTCGCCCAGAAACTTCAGCATGCGCGCGAACGGCGCGACATCCTGCGGCACGGCGCGAATGCCGGCCTCTACGCCATAGGCGAATGCTTCCGCGGCGGCGAACGCCGCTCCCCCCGCCGGCACGTCATAGAAATAGGCGCGCGAGCGCGCCCGCTCGAACCGCCAGCCGTTGGCATCCACCCAGGGCACCCGTGTGGCGGAAGCCACATCCAGGCGATACTCGACCGCGGGCGCGACCGCCTGCACGGCATGCGCGCGATCGAACGCCGCCGCCGTGAAGCCTTGTTTGCGCCAAGGCTCCTCCTGGCCCGCCGGAACGTACAGCCGCTCGATCCCGGCTTTGTGCAGCGCGTCCGCGGTCGCGACGGGACGGTCCCAATACAACGTGGGCAGCAGAATAGCCAAAAATGCCAGCGGCATCAGACCTCGACGCTCTTCAGCTTGATCTTGTCGAGATCGTATACACCCAGCCCGAGACCCGCCGCATACTCGATGTGGCCCGGTTCGCGCACGAACTGGTTCACGTTTGGATTCACTTGGTGCTGGTCGTCCGGGCCGAGGTATTTGGGAGAACGGTCCCAAACCGAGACAGCCTTCTCCGCCTTGCGTTTGTCGTCGATAATGTCGAGCAGCAGCCGGTCGAGAGCCACCGGGTCCGTGCCGAACAACATGCGCTTCGGATAGAAATGGAACCGGCGGCCGAACGAAAATGGTCCGCCATGCCAGATGCCGCGCAGCCCGTCCATCACCTGCAGGACCGTCCGCGAGCGCAGTGGCTCAACCGCGGCCAGCGTGCCGATGAAAGAGTAGGTGTTGGTCAATGAGCCGGAGTGCGAACGCGCCACGTTTGAGAAATTGCCGTAAGCGATGTTCTTCAGACAACCGGTCACTCCGGAGGCGCCGTGGTCCTTCATATTCGGCACGTTGACGATTTTCGTGAAACGGTTGCCCACCATCCGGATCAGGTTGGAACGCGTGTCGTCCTCGTCGAAAAATGTGGTTTCGACATAAGTTGCCGGATCGTACGCCTCCGTGGAGCCGCGGTTGGTCTCCGCCGCCCAGATGTGTACACCCTTCGGCACGTAACGGTCGTAATGCACCGACTCCAACTGGTCCTCAAAACGCTCATAAATCCAGATGGCTTCGGGCGGCACACCGGCCGTCATCACGTTTCGCACGATTTCGGCCACGATCGCCGGCGACGCCATGATGCCGGGCGCTCCGGAACAATTGACCTTGATGCCCACGATATCGGCCGGGGCGATAAAGCGCGCCCACGCGTCGCGGACATCCGCGTCGCCCGTTAATGCCCGCATGCCCTTTGACATCATTTCGCGGACCACGGCGGGGTCCACTTTCTCACTGGCTTCGTCGATGCACTTTCCGGCGTGTACGGAGGCCACCTGCCCGGCATACGGCCCCGGCATTCCGGGCTGCGCGGCAGCCTGATAATGCGAGACGACGCGATATTTCGGAATCTTATGGTCCGCGGCGGCAATGGCGGCGGGGGCCGCGGCGGCTAACTGAAGAAAGGTGCGGCGATGCATCACTTCCGATCATAAACCCACGGCCGCCGGGATGGATGTGGGGTAGGCGCTTGTTGCGCGTTTTCGGAGTTGTATTTCACCGCCCGCTTCGGGTATATTGCCCTTGTCTCTTCAGAAATCCTCGGAGGAAACCTTTCCATGTCGAACGCTCTTACAGGAGCCGAGTTTAAGAAGCAGTTGCGCGGTGGCGCCCCCAAGATGGGATTGTTCCTGAACGGCCACAGCCCCACCGTGGCCGAACAGTTGGCCCACATGCGCCATCGCCAGCGGGGGCGCCAAGTCCATGGTGCGGGTGGCCGGATTCGACGACCGCGGCGGCATTCAGCAGGCACTCGATCTGGGCGCCGACGGCGTGCTCATCCCGTACATCAACACCGCCGGGGAAGCCCGCCAGGCCGTCAGTTGCGCGCGCTACCCGACCGTGGGCACGCGCTCCGTCTATTTCCCGCAGCGCAGCACGAACAAAGCCGGTCTGCTCGGCTATGTCGGCAACGCCAACAGCAATATCATGGTCGCGCTTCAGGTGGAAACGGCCTCCTGCATTCAGAATATGGAGGAGATCGCCGCCGTGCCGGGAGTGGACATTCTGTTTCTCGGTCAGAACGACCTGAGCATGTCGATGGGGCTTTATGAGAAATACGAATTCCCGCACATGTACACTTCGCCCGAGTTGAACGCGGCGACCGCGACCCTGGTCGAACAAGCCCGCAAGAACAACGTCATTCTCGGATTGTTTCTTTTCGGCACCAGCCGGGTTGGCGAGTTTCTGGAGAAGGGCTTCACCTTCATCAGCATCGGCAACGATCTGCACCACATCCTGACGCAGGCCAGCGCTTATGTGAAGGACATGGAAGCGGCGGCCGCGGAAAAAGGCAAACCCTGGGTGCGCCGTCCCACCGCCCTGATGTAGAGTTTGGACTTTGGGGCAGGCATCAAGCCAGCCCGTGGCGCACGCTTTAGCGTGCCGGCGGGACTCTTAAGTCCCGCATCGCCGGATCTTCAGACCCGCCCGTGTACCCCGCGCACGAAATCACCGGCAGCCGCGGATACTTCGGAAACCGCGCATCCGTGGCCGAAAGCGTGCAATGATAGAAAACCGAGCCCCGGTCCGAGCGGATGATCTGGACATGCGCGCAACGGGCGCACAGCCCTACGGATCGACTCAAATCCACCGGCATTCTTCTCTTAAAAGCTTAGCCGCACTCCCAACTGCGCCGCAAACGGGATGCCTACCGTGGTGCCCGGACCGAAGAAGTCGCCCAGCGCTCCGGCGGGTACCCGCAGCTGGTTCAGGCTGGTAATAGGCTGCGTGGAAGTACAATCCGCGTTCAAGCAAAACGCCGTGGCGTTGAAAAGATTGTTCACGGGCGCCGGCAGCGCCGCCAGGTTGGTGACATAGTTCGCGCCCGGATTGTTGCGGTTGAATAGATTGAAGATCTCGATGAACGGCATCACCCGCCAACGTTCGCGAAAATGAAACGGCCGGCTGACTCGAATATCCGTCTGAATATACGGCGTGCCGCGGAAGGTATCCATCCCGGTCTGCACTCCGTTCACGATCGCGCGGTCATCCAGCGGATCTCCGAATCCATTCACGTCCACCGGTGTCGTGAGCGTGAAAGGCCGGGCGCTCTCCGCCTGGCTCAACACCGAGAACTCGAACCCGGCCGGCAGGTGTACGGTTCCCGCCAGCACCAGGCGATCGGTCACATTCTCTCCCGACGGTCCGTAATCGCCCTTCGCAAACGCGTTCGTCGGGTTGCAGACCCCGTTCACATAATCGAAAAGCTCACCCAAAACACAGCCCCATGTTTCGGCGCTCGACAACGTATAGTTCAGGACCAGGCTGAATCGCGAGAGGTTGGCCTGCAAATGCACGGAAAGGCCGTCGTACCGGGACCGGTTATCGGAGCGGAAGACGGTAATGTTGGGGACCTCCTGCTGTTGGTCTGCCATGTCGCCCGCAAAGAGCGGCGAGAAGAGCGTGTAGCCTGCTTGATAGATGTAGCGGCGGAAAGCGTGTATGCCCTCTTCGTGCGTCCAGTCCGCGCCCAGCGTCCAGCGTGCATTGAACGCGTGCTGCACACCGGCTCTTGTAGGCGGGATCGATCAGCGCGCCGGCGCCGCCCGCGGCAGCTCCTGGAAGACAACCCGGATCGCCCGGGCTGGCACACAAGCCGGGCGGCGCATTCACCGCCTGCAAAGCGGTCACCCAGCCGTTTTGCGCCAGGTCGTTGTAGAAGAGGCCGAAGCCCGCGCGTAGCACTGTGTTGCGCGATTTGCCCGGCGCATACGCGATCCCCAGGCGCGGCCCGAACTGCTTGCGATAATCGTGCGGCGCGCCCGGATGCTGGAAGAGCGGAATCTGCAGCGCCTCCACCGTGAGCAGCGCCGGATTCTCCAGTTGCGACCGGCCCGATGCCGTGAAGAGTCCAAAGGTCGTGTCGTATCGCAGCCCATAGTTCACGGTTAGGTGCGTGGTCGGCCGCCAGGAATCCTCCGCGTATATGCCGAGCCTCTGCACGTTCTGCGAGAAGCTGCCGTTGCCCGCCGGCGTGCTGGTACAGGTGGTGCCTGGGGTGACGGCGAGGGTCGCCGTGGGAGTGCAGGTCAGATCCACGGCGAATTGCTGCGGATTGCCGAGATAGTCGGCGGGATTCTGGGCGAATACGGTGAGGTTCTCCGCGTTTCCCGGCAGCGCGCCGCTCATCACCGGCTCGTGGATGAAATCCACGCCGAAGCTGGGCGAGTGGCGGCTGGCGGAGTGCGTTACGGCGTACCGCACCTGGTATTTCTCCTGGTCCCGCGCGATCGGAAAGGCTGTGATCGGCGTGACGAACTGGTTGTCGCCAAAGGTCTCGAAACCGGAGATCGTTTGCGAGGTGGAACTGAACGGAAAGGCCAGCGCGAAGCCCAGTTGGGAGTTGCGGTATTCGTTCAAACGCAGTCCGCTGCCCGCCAGCGTGAAGGTTCCCAGCCAGGTAGGACTGAAAATGAACTGCTCCCCCACCACCACGTTCACATAGTTGGAATGCCAGGTGGCGCCGGTCGAGGGCAGCGTGGCTTGTTCCACGAAGGCATTGTCCGTCGTATAGGTGTCCAGCGCCGCGCGCAGGTACCACTGCGAGCGCGGCGATTGCGCCCAGTCGAAGCGCAGGTCTCCCAGGTAATCCCGGAACGGGATCGGCACATTGTTCGGCACCGGAATCGACTGAATTCCGGGGATCAGCCCTTGCGAGGCCAGTCCGGCCAGCGCGTTGAACTGCGTAAGGCTGGCCGGGCTGTAGGCGATGCTGGCGTCTTCGTGGACCGCTTCGATCCCGGCGAAGAACCAAAGCTTGTCTTTGACGATCGGTCCGCCCAGCGTGCCGATATAGTTTTGCCGGGAGAACGGCTGTTTGGGCAGTGGCGGGGGATTCTCGATAGGATAACGCGCGTTCAGCGCCGCGGCGCGTTCGTAGAACGCCGCTTCGCCGTGCCAGGAATTCGTGCCGCTCTTGGTCGTGATTTCGACCGAGCCTCCGACCGTCCGGCCGATATTCGCATTCTGCTGCGAGGTCTGCACGGCAAATTCCTGGACGGCGTCGGGCGAGAAATTCTGCAAAAACCCGCCGATATAGTCGTCGGAATTATCGGCGCCGTCCACGGAATTCACGTCGTTGAGTCCCGAGCTGCCGCCAAATGAAACCGCCGTGATGCGCGCCTTGGTCGGGTCGGACGGTTCCACCGGCTCGGTCCCGGGGACCAGATATGCAATATTGGCGAAGCTGCGGTTCGCCAGGGGAATGGTCTCCAGGTCATGGGCGGTGACCGCGCCGCCGTGCACCGCGCTGGCGGTATCGATCGGTTGCGTGACGATGGAAGAAGCCTGCGCCTGGACGTTTACCGTCTGTCGCTCGGACGCCAGCTTCAGCGTGACATTCACTTCGCGCACGGAGCTAACCACCACAGCCACGCTGGAACTGGCCGGCTCGAAACCCCTCGCCCGTACCGTCAGTGCGTAGTTGCCGGGCAGCAGATCGTCCAGACGGAATTCTCCGCGGCTATCGGTCTTGCTCTGCCGTTCGAGCGACGATGCAGCCGACCGCAGAGAGACATCCGCGGACTGCACGCGGCCGCCGCTCAAATCGGTGACGATGCCGGCCAGGCTGCCGCGGAAATCCTGTGCGTGGCACGTGAGGGCGAGCGAAAGGGCGAAGATTAAGCGCATGCGAGACGTAGAAACAGGCTACCGCAGCGCCGCCGATTACTACCACAGATCGTAGTTCTGTGGCGCACGCTTCAGCGTGCCGGCGGGACTTTTAAGTCCCGCTCCTGCATCTTCTTTTGGGTTAGGCTAGAAATGTAGCCCCAATCCAAGATTGATCCAAGGAGACAAACCAATGACCAAGTGCGTTTTGATTTGTGCCACCCTC